>JAIXRO010000209.1 GCA_027485145.1 Hyphomonadaceae bacterium
AGGCCGAGAATCTGCTCGGCGGTGTCGAAGGCCAGGGCTTCAAGCACCTCATGGCGACGTTCGAGAGCGCCCGCATCCAGACCGCCGCCCGCGCCGTTGGCGTCGCCCAGAACGCGTTCGAGATCGGCCTGCGCTATGCGCTCGACCGCAACCAGTTCGGCCAGCCGATCTTCAACTTCCCGCGCGTCTCCAACAAGCTCGTCATGATGGCGGCCGAACTGATCGGCGTGCGCCAGCTGACCTACTTCTCGGCGCGCCAGAAGGATGACGGCAAGCGGTGCGACCTTGAAGCCGGGATGGCGAAACTCCTCGCGGCCCGCGTCGCCTGGGCCGCGGCCGACAACTCCGTGCAGATCCACGGCGGCAACGGCTTTGCGCTCGAATATCCGATCAGCCGCGTGCTGCAGGACGCCCGCATCCTCAACATCTTCGAAGGCGCGGGCGAAGTTCAGGCGATGGTCATCGCCCGCCGCCTGATCGAAGGCGGAAACTGATCGGGAGCGCCGCGTGGCCAGCCGCGCGGCGCCCTGTTCGCTTCCGGCCTCCAGCCAGCTTCGAGCCAGCCTGGCGCGGATCGACTATACCGACTCCTATGGGGTGCCTGCTACCCGTGACGGTATGAGCCTGATTGGCATCTACGCCGCCGCGCTCGACCACCTTCCGGGCGTCCTCAAGCAGTTGCTGGTCGTGCGCTCCACCCTCGTGAAGCCCCTCGGTATCGGCGGCGTTTCCTACCGTGAGCTGACGGACCCGATCGACACCGGAAAAAGCTATGCTGCCGGCGACAAGCTCGGCCGGTGGACGATCTATTCGATCGCGCCGGACGAGATCATCACGGGCGCCAATGACAAGCATCTGGATTTCCGGGTTTCGGTCCTGCGAGAAGCGGGCAGCCGTGTCGTGCTGTGCACGGCGGTGATGACCCATAACCGGCTGGGCCGAGGCTACCTCTCGGCTATCCTGCCTTTCCACAAGTTCGGCGTTGCGCAGCTGCTTACGAATGCGTCGGCGGCAGGCCGCATCTAGCGGCGCTGCGCTTTGCTCCGCTAGCGGATGATCCCGCCCAGCGGCGTCACATCCGCCGGTTCGTGCTGGATGATGACCTTGGCGCCGGCTGCCGCGCCGCGCGCTTCGAATGCGGCCATGGACGCGGTGGTCTCGGCTTCGTTGACGTTGAAGCGGGGCACGCGGCCAAGCGCGCGGCTTTCGGTGCGGTGATACAGGTCGCCGGTCAGCAGGACTGTTCCTGATTCCGGCATCTTCAGCTGCAGCGAGGCATGCCCCGGCGTGTGGCCCGGCGTCTCGAAAATCACGACCGAGCCATCGCCGAACACGTCATGCTCGGCGCCGATGATCTGGCGCTCCATCGGCTGGAACAGGGCGTAGTTCGCGGCGAGCGTCGGGTCCGCGGGCGGCGAACCGTCCGGCGGGAACATCGCGTCATATTCCTTCTGGTTCACGAGCCAGGTCGCGCCCTGCACCTGGTCGATCTGGCCGACATGATCGAAATGGCTGTGCGAGATCGACACGTAGGTAAGTTCGGAGGGTGCCACGCCCAGCGCGGCGAACTGGTCCGTGATCGATGTCTCGACCGACACCGTGAAGACTTGCTGCGTGAAGGGCGGCTGGCCGACGAGCTGAGAGGGCAGGCCGACATCCCAGAGCAGGCGGCCGCCCGGGTGATTGATCAGGTAGCAGGTATTGGTGAACTCGTCGGCCTGGCCCGCATAGTCGCCAGCCGATGAAAACACGTCGAGGTCGGACACGGCGATCTTGCCGCAATCGAGCACGTTCACGGTCAGCGCGGGCGCGTCCGCCACTTCGGGGGTTTGCGTTTCGGCGGCCTCGACCGGTGCGGCACCTTCCGGGGCGCAGGCGGCGAGCAGGGCGGCGCTGGCAGCGGCCGTGAGGAGGTGGGCGAGACGCATGCGGATGTCCTTCCGTTGGGATGTTCTTCGAGGCTAGTCCGGTTTGTCCGGTTCGGCCAGCGCAAGGCCGCCCGGATCCGCGATGCGGTAGAAGCAGCTGTCGCGGCCGGTATGGCAGGCGCCGCCGGTCTGGCGCACTTTCAGGAGCACCGCGTCCTGGTCGCAATCGACCCGGACTTCGACGACCGCCTGCGTATGGCCTGAGGTCTCGCCCTTCACCCAGAGCGCCGCGCGCGACCGCGACCAGTAGGTCGCGCGGCCCGTCTCCAGCGTGAGCCGAAGCGCCTCGGCATTCATCCAGGCCAGCATCAGCACCTCGCCAGTTTCCGCATCCTGCGCTATGGCGGCGACGAGGCCGTCCGCATCGAACTTCGGGCGCAGCTCGTGCGTTTCGTCCTGCGCCGTGCCGACGAGGGGAGGGGGAAAGCCAGTCATGCCGCCATATGGCCGGGGCGGCGGGGGCTTGTCCATGCCTTCACCTTGCATCGCGTGCCGCGCGGAGGCACATGAGCAGGCATGACACAGCGCATCCATATCGTGGAAGTCGGCCCGCGCGACGGGCTGCAAAATGACCCGGCGACGCTGAGCGTCGAGCAGAAGCTCGAGTTCATCGCGCGCCTCGAGGCGGCGGGGGTTGTGCGGATGGAGTCGGGCAGTTTTGTCTCGCCGAAGGCGGTGCCGAAAATGGCGGATTCGGCGGCGGTGTTTGCCGGCCTCAAGCGCGGCGGGCGGGCGAAGCACATCGCGCTGGCGCTCAACGAGACGGGCGTGCGCCGCGCAATCGAGGCGAAGGCGGACGAGATCAATTTCGTGCTGGTGGCGGGCGAGGGCTTCGGGCGGCGCAACCAGGGCATGAGCCCGCAGGAGAGCGCCGACATGCTGGCGAAATGCGCGCCGCTGGTGCACGAGGCGGGTCTGCCGCTGTCGGCGACGATCTCGGTGGCGTTCGGCGATCCGTATGACGGGGACGTGGATATCGGCGTTGTCGGCAATCTCGCCGCGCAGGCGCAGCGAGCGGGAATCGCTGAGCTCGGCCTTGGCGACACGATCGGCGCAGCGACGCCCTGGCATGTGCGCCGGATGATCGACCGTGTACGGATCGAGGCGCCGGATGTGACGCTGCGGCTGCATTTCCACGACACGCGCGGGGCGGGCCTCGCCAATGTGTTTGCGGCAGTCGAAGCCGGTGTCGACGTGATCGATGCGAGCTGCGGCGGGATTGGCGGCTGCCCGTTTGCGCCGGGAGCGACGGGGAATGTGGCGACGGAGGACGTGGTCTGGATGCTGGAGCGGGCGGGCTTCGAGACGGGCATTGACCTTGGATGGATGATCGAGACGGCGCGCTGGCTTGAGGGCGCGCTGGGGCATGGCGTCTCGTCCGCGCTGAGCCGGGCGGGGGCGTTTCCGCGCCTCGCCGAGCCCTCCAATGGCTGAGACGTTTGACTGCGTGACGTGCGGCGCGTGCTGTTTCAGCCGCAATCCGCGCTATCTCGTGCTGCTGCCCGAGGATGCCGGGCGGCGCCTGCCGCCTTCGAGCCTCTTCGCACATGAGGGGCGCACCTATGTCGACTATAGCTGCGGGCACTGCGTGCATCTGCAGCTGGGCGGCGGGAAGGCTGTCTGCGCGGTGTACGAGGAGCGGCCCGAGGCGTGCCGGGCGTTCCGGGCGGGGAGCTTCGAGTGCGGCAAGGCGCGGCGGGCGAACGGCATTCTGGGCGCGAATGTGCGCGGGCAGCCGGACGTGCCGGACCGGCAGGGCCGTCCGGGTACGGAGTAGACAGATGGCCGCAGCCAACGGACTTTCAGTCCATTGGCCTTCTCGGGGAAATCGCAGTGCGATTTCTGATCCCTCGAAGGGAGCCAGCGCGGCGGACGCGCCAGGCGTCCGAAGAAGAATGTGTTTGGCAGTGGACGCCACTCGTCCGCCGCGCCGCCCCGGAGTTTCGGGCAATTCTCGGGATGACTTCGGCGCTGCCAGGCCTTGACGGCTTAACCCGTTCGGGGACCTTGCCCCCTTGCGGAGGCCGGGTGGTCAGACGGGATTCTCCACCGGCTTTTGGACCGGCTTGCCTGGATCAACGTCCCTAGGGCGCCGCCGGGCCGTAACCCCCGCGCAGCCCCCAATCCTCCGGGGCGTCCCTCCTGAAACCGAACGGTACCGGCCCGGCTCCTTCAGGAAGGATGCGGGGAGACTACACCCGCTGCAGACCCTGCCGGATTGGCGCGCCGTGTTTTTTTGTCTTCCCGCTTCGCCGCTTTTGTCATCCCGGCGGAAGCCGGGACCCAGCAGAGACTTGGCACGGTTTGATTTTTCTGGGTCCCGGCTTTCGCCGGGATGACAGGAAAAAAGATTCGGGATGGGGGGGTGGCGGAGCAGATTCTGAGGCATAAGGCGAAAGTTGTGCAACAAAAGCAGGGCGGTCGGCGTAGGGTGGGTTGAGTGAAGCGATACCCACCACGTGGCGCATGAGATGAGCGCGGACGGTGGGTATCGCTTCGCTCAACCCACCCTACGATTTCTGCGCAACTCTGACCGGCGGTCGCTCAGTGAGATGCGAAATGGTGACGCGGCCATCCCCGACAAGTTCAGCGGCGGGTCCAGTTCAGCAAGAGCATGTTTCTCGACGTCACCAAGTGCTTGCCTGTTGGTGAAGGGGACAACAGTAAGATGCAGATGCGATCTCATCCAATGAGACACAAGCTCTTCACCCTTCAGGCCGACCTTCCGATCTGCAGTGTGAAACGGACGAATGTCGTCAATAAGAACAGCAGCAAGTGTCAGTCTGAAAGTCGAGTTCCGAATCTTCCCACCAATGTGGTTGGACTTGAGGCGTGAGCGGAGTGTCGCCTGAGACTGTTTGCTTGATGTCGTCGCGCCAGCCTGCCCCGCGTATATGATCCCAACCCCGATGGGCAAGCCCATTCGCAATGAGAGGTCAGACGATCCACTGCTGTCAATCCACCACGCATACAAGCCGGGGCAGTCCAACCCTTCTAGGTTTCCCGGCCATGAAGCCAAAGCACACGCTCGAGAGCGATCTCTCAGACCTCTGAGTATCTCTATCTGTTTTAGTTCATCCATTTTCGTATCAATGATCGCGTTCGAAGCTCGTGTTCTCGCGCCATACACCTTTCAAGAAAATCAATCTATAGCCTCGCGTTTCCGTCCGTCGGCGGACAGATAGAGTTCGCCGCCCTTTTCCATGAGCTCGGCGCTCTTGGCTTTCATGCCGTCTTCGGCTTCGCGGGATTGGCATTCGAAGTCCGCGTTCGTTTTCGGAGAGGCCGGCGGCGTAGTCGCCCGCTTTGAAGAGTCCGGTCGCGCTGCCGGGGTTGGCGCAACTCTCAGCCCGGCGGGTCGAGGTTGATGCCCGGGTGCCAGCCGCTGGATTTCAGGAAGGCCTGTGCATCCTCTACGGCGAGCATCTCGCGGATGGCGGCGCTTTTGTCCGGGCTGTTCTGGTAATAGGCCTTGGCGATCCGGTATCCCGTCCAGTAGCCGAGATCGGCGGGTGAGGCCTCGCCGGTATTGTAGAGCCAGGCGGACAGGTCGGTCTCGTTTGCCGCTGCAGCGAAGGCCGTTTCGATTTCCAGCTCGCGCCCTTTGGTTGCTTCGGCGAGGTGGCCGTAGGATACGCTTCCCGCCATTTGCTCGGTGACGAATTCGGCGATGCCCTCCATCAGGGACGCCTCGAGCACGGTGGGCGCCTCGCCATTGCCGAGCGCGGGGTGTTGCTGGACGTGAACGTACTCGTGCGTGATAACGTAGACGAAGCGGTCCTCTATATCCGGGTTCAGGAAACTGGCCGCACACAGCGCCTCCAGTCCGATCTGCACGCCCGTGGCCGGATCGCCGACACCGACCGGACGGCCGCGGCCGACGGCGATCGTCACCGGCGGAAAGCGGGCTTCCGGAACCTCCGCGGCCAAGGCGCCGAGCGCGGCCTGGAGCCGCGACTTCACCTTCGGCAGCGCCGCCGCGCAGCCGCGTGCGGACTGGTAGATTTCGGGCGACGCGGCGACCGCATCGGCGATGCGCTTGCCGGTCGTGGCTCTCAGCCGGGCGAAGGTGCGCAGGCCGTCAGAGCCGGCCTGAAGGTAGTCTGCGTCGAGGCTGGCCTCCGATGGACGCCCGCCAGCCGCATCATAGATGCGGTAGAAGAGGTCGACATCGCTGATCTCGATCACAGGCTCGGCGGCGGGCGCCTTGCGTGCTGGCGACACGCAGGCCGTGACGGCCAGGCCCGCCACCAGAAGCAGTGTGAGGCACAGTCTCGCGTTCATCGATTGGGCCTACCCTCTAATCAATCGCTTCCCGTTTTCGTCCGTCGGCGGACAGATAGAGTTCGCCGCCTTTCTCCATGAACTCGGCGCTTTTGGCTTTCATGCCGTCCTCGGCTTCGCGGGCCTGGCGTTCGAGGTCGGCGCGTTCGTTTTCGGTCATGCCGGCGGCGTAGTCGCGGACTTCGGCGGTGATCTTCATGCTGCAGAATTTCGGGCCGCACATGGAGCAGAAGTGGGCGGTCTTGTGGGCTTCCTTCGGCAGGGTCTGGTCGTGGAAGTCGCGCGCGGTTTCTGGGTCGAGCGCCAGGTTGAACTGGTCTTCCCAGCGGAATTCGAAACGGGCGCGGGAGAGGGCATCGTCGCGTAAGTGAGCGGCGGGGTGGCCTTTCGCAAGGTCGGCCGCGTGGGCGGCGATGCGGTAGGTGATGACGCCGGTTTTCACGTCGTTCCGATCCGGCAGGCCGAGGTGTTCCTTCGGCGTGACGTAGCAGAGCATGGACGTGCCGAACCAGCCGATCATGGCGGCGCCGATGCCGGAGGTGATGTGGTCATAGCCGGGGGCGATGTCGGTGACGAGCGGGCCGAGGGTGTAGAAGGGCGCCTCGCCGCAGAGGGCGAGCTGCTTGTCCATGTTGATCTTGATCTTGTGCATCGGCACGTGGCCGGGGCCTTCGATCATCACCTGGCAGCCTTTCGCGTGGGCGACTTTCGTCAGCTCACCGAGGGTTTCGAGTTCGGCAAACTGGGCGGCGTCGTTGGCATCCGCAATGGCGCCGGGGCGCAGGCCATCGCCCAGCGAGAAGGAGACATCATAGCGGCGCATGATGTCGCAGATCTCTTCGAAATGTTCGTACAGGAACGATTCCCTGTGATGGGCGAGCATCCATTTCGCCATGATCGAGCCGCCGCGCGAGACGATGCCGCAGACGCGCTTTGCGGTGAGGTGGATATAGGCGAGGCGGACGCCCGCATGGATGGTGAAATAGTCGACGCCCTGCTCGGCCTGCTCGATGAGCGTGTCGCGGAAGACGTCCCAGGTGAGGTCCTCGGCGACGCCGTTCACTTTTTCGAGCGCCTGGTAGATCGGCACGGTGCCGATGGGGGCGGGCGAGTTGCGAAGGAGCCATTCGCGGGTGTTGTGGATGTTGCGGCCTGTGGAGAGGTCCATCACATTGTCGGCGCCCCAGCGGATCGCCCAGACCATTTTCTCGACTTCTTCCTCGATGGAGGAGGCCACCGCCGAATTGCCGATATTGGCGTTGATCTTCACAAGGAAGTTGCGGCCGATGATCTGCGGCTCGAGTTCGGCATGGTTGATGTTGGCCGGGATGATGGCGCGGCCGCGGGCGATCTCTGACCGGACGAATTCGGGCGTGATGTGTTCGGGGATCTCGGCGCCGAAGGACTGGCCCTGCGCGATGGTGGCGGCGGCGGAGTCGAGCGCCTGCTGACGGCCGAGGTTTTCACGCTCGGCGACGTAGATCATTTCCTTGGTGATGATGCCGGCACGCGCGAATTCGTATTGCGTGACGGGGGCGTTGCCGAGGCCGCGCAGGGGGCGGTGACGCACGGGGAATTCGCGGGTGAGGTGCTTGCCGGCGGCAAAGCCGTTGTCTTCCGGGCGCACATCGCGGCCTTCGTATTCCTCGAGATTGCCGCGCTCCAAGAGCCAGGCGCGGCGGGCGCGGGGCAGGCCCGCTTCCACGTCGATGGCGACGCCAGCGTCCGAGTAGGGGCCGGAGGTGTCATAGACGCGGAGCGCAGGTTCGTTCGCAGACGGATGAAGATCGATCTCGCGGTGCGGCACGGCGAGGGAGGGGTCAGCCTCCGGCGCGGTGTAGACCTTGCGGCTGGCGGGCAGGGGGCCGGTGGTGACGGCGCGGGGGGTGAATTCGCCGGGCTTGGTGGGGGTGTTCATTCTTGGGTCTCCTGAAATGCGGAAGACCCGGGATAATCTAGCGTTCGGTTCCGTCCCTCGCGCCGGCATGACCCGGATCAGGTTCAAAGGGTAACTCTCAGCCCGGCCCCATGCCGGACACCCCTCGGATGAGACTGACCTTAGGCGGATTGGGCGACGGGGAAAAGGGGGCTGTCGGCCGCGCGGTGCGGAACTTCCGGTGCACCTGTGCGTTCTATGGGGGCAGCAACGTGCAACCGGGGAGACCACATCATGCGCGCAGTTCATTCCATTGTGACCGGCCTTCTGGTCCTGTTCTTCGCCATCATGGTGATCTTCCGGCTGATCGACGGCTCGTTCGAGTCGGCGGGTGAGCGGATGGACCGGCTGATGGGGGTTACGGGCTCCGAACTCGGCGACGCGGCTGAAGGCGTGGCCGAGGCGACGGGCGATGTCGTCGATGATATCGCGGACGGCCGCGACACCCCCAACTGATCAGCGTTGGCGTTCGAAAAAGGTGAGGAGGGCCGCTTCGATGTCGTAGCCGGGCGGGCGGGAGGGCCAGTCGTGGCCGCCCGAGGGGCCGGTGACGGCGACGAGGCTGGAGCTGCCGGGGCAGGTGCGTTCGGTCAGCGTCACGCCGCCATCGAAGGACGAAGCTGTGGGCGCGCTGCAATCCTTGAGGGCGGCCAGCTTTTCCTCGGCCTTGAGGAAGCCGACGTGCGGCGCCGTGCGCCAGCGTTCGGCCTTGTCTTCGGGATTGCCGTCATAGCTGAGCACCGCGTCATCGACGGCGTGGTACATGAAGATCGAGGTGCGGTCCGGCAGGTCCGGCTGGTCGGCAAAGATGGCGCCGCTGATCGGGGCGATGGCGCGGGGCGTGGTTTTCATCGCGCCGGCGAGACGGTAGCTGAGCATGGCGCCGTTGGAGTGGCCCATCAGGAAGATCCGTGCACGGTCAATGTCGAGGCGCTGGTCCAGTTCCTCGATCACGGCGTCGGCATAGGCGGCCTCGTTGATCTTCGCGCGGGCGGCGTAGGCGCAGCAATGGACCGCGTTCCAGGTACGCAGTTTCTCGGTTTTGCGGCGGGTGGAGCCGTTCATGTAGACGACGATGTAGCCCGCGCCGGACAGCGTGCGGGTGAGCTGGGCGGACTTGCTGGTCATCCACTCCGCGCTGCCGCCGCCGCCATGGAAGACGAGAACGACCGGGCGGGGGCCGGTGGCGGCAGGCGCGGGCGCGTAGAGGATCGCCTCACGCGTCGTCTTGCCGGCGCTCACCGTCAGGATTTCCGGCTCGGGCAAGGGCGGGTTGCCGGCGCGCGCGGGCGCCGCCATGAGAAAACAGACGAAAGCGGCGGCGATCAGGCGGCGCATGGAGGCTCCCCGGCAAGGTGTCTGCCGGGTTGAACGTGCGACGATCCGGAATCCGTTGTCCAGCCCGCGAAATGTCCCGCGTCAGCCGATGCGCGCCCTGGTCTGCGGTGTCCAGCCGACGAGAACTTCGCCGTCCAGTTCGATGACCGGGCGCTTGATCAGCGTGGGATTGCCGAGCAGCAGGCCTTCGAGGCTGGAGCCGCTGGCGCGGGCCTTGTCTTCTTCGGAGAGGCCACGCCAAGTGGTCGAGCTGCGGTTGACGAGCTTGTCGCCGGCGGCGGCGAGCCAGCGGGGCAGGAGGGTCTTCAGATCGGCGTCGGCGCGGATGTCCACGAATTCGGGCGACTGGCCGCCGCCTTCGAGTTCGCTCATCGCTTTCTTGCACGTGTCGCAATTCTTCAGGCCGAAAAGCTTCAGGGTCATGGCGTCCGGCTCCTGTGATCGTGAGACGTGCAGATATGAACCTGCGCGGCGGGCCGCAACTGTCTGATGAGCCGGTTTAGGTCTGCTCACTTGCCGACACCAAGTCTGAAAGAGTTGCGGCGCCCGCTTAAGCATCTCCCGGCACGCTGAAATCGCTTGTTTACACGCCGTCCGTATCGTCCGGCGCACGCAGGAGACCCAGAATGACCGATGTTGTCAGCGACCGCCTTGCCGAACGCCGCTCCACGCTGGCGCGCCTGGAGGCTGCCCCCTTCGTCGCGACGGTGTTCCTGTCGGCGGTGCTCGTGTTTCTTGTCCAGCCGATGTTTGCCCGCATGGCGACGCCGCTGCTGGGCGGATCGCCGAACGTCTGGAACGTGTCCCTCGTCTGCTTCCAGGCGGCGCTGCTGGGCGGCTATGCCTATGCCCACCTGCTGACGCACCTGATCAAGCGGCTGCGCACCCAGGTGGCCGTGCATGGCGGGTTGCTGGTGCTGGCGTCGCTGGTACTGCCGTTCCAGCTGACAGGTCTGCTGGGAGAACCTGATCCGATGCAGCCCGCCCTCTGGCTGGTCGGCGTCTTCGCGATATCCATTGCGCCACCCTTTGCGATCATCTCGGCGACAGCGCCGCTGATCCAGGCCTGGTATGCCCGGACCGGCCGTCCGGATGCGGCAGATCCCTATCATCTCTATGCGGCCAGCAATGCGGGCTCGTTGCTGGGTCTTGCCGCCTATCCGCTGCTGCTCGAGCCCCTCGCACCCCTGGCGGTGCAAACCAGCGTCTGGTCGCTCGGATATGGCGCGCTGATCCTCCTGCTGGTCGGCTGCGGCCTGATCGCGGCGAAGCTCAACACCGGCGTGGCCGTGCCGGCCGAGACGGCCAGCGCGTCGCCCGTCGCCAATCGCTGGCGCCAGCGCCTGTGGTGGGTGACGCTCGCCTTCGTGCCGTCGAGCCTGCTCGTGGGCGTGACGACGCACATCGCGACCGACGTGGCGAGCGCGCCCTTCCTCTGGGCACCGCCGCTGATGCTCTACATCGCCAGCTTCATCGTCGTGTTTGCCAAGCGTCCGGCGATCAGCACCGGGTTGCTCGTGATGGTGATGCCGCTGGTGGTGGGCATCGCGCTGTTCACGCTGTCCAATGCGTCCGGCCTTGCGAGCTTTTTCCTGCATCTCGGCGCCTTGTTCCTGGCCGCCGTCGCCTGCCATGGCCTGCTGGTGGCGGACCGGCCAGCGACCGGGCGGCTGACCGAATTCTACCTGTTGATGTCGCTCGGCGGCGTTCTGGGCGGCGCGTTCAATGCGCTTGTGGTGCCGGTGATCTTCACGTCCGTGGCCGAATACCCGTTGATGCTGATCGTCCTGCTGCTGCTCTTGCCGCAGCGCTACTGGACGGGCCCCAAGAAGCTGCTGATGCTCGCGGCCCTCGCGGCGGCGGCCGCTGTGGCGGCGCAGTTCGTGCGGGCGATCCCCGGCGAAGCCAGCATCGAGACCTTCGGCTTCTTCCTGCTGTCGATGACGGCGCTGGTGATCCTGTTCCTGGTGCGGGAGTCCCGCCTTGCGAGCGCCGCAGCGGCGACGGCGCTCTGGGCGATCGGGTCGGCGGCGAGCCCGACGGCCGGCGCCTATTCCGAGCGCGGCTTCTTCGGCGTGGTCAAGGTGCAGGAACACGAAGGCTTTCGCATGATGGTGCACGGGACGACCCTGCACGGGGCCCAGTCCACCGGCGCGGACGCACTTCGTCCGACAACCTACTATGCTCCGGAAACGGCGCTCGGCCAGGTGTTTGCGGCCCATACGGTGCCGGGCCGCGTGGCGGTTGTCGGGCTGGGTGTCGGCTCGGTCGCCTGTTTTTCCAAACCCGGCCAGCAGTATACCTATTTCGAGATCGACCCGATCGTGGCGCGGCTTGCATCCGACCCGGCGCGCTTCACCTTCCTCTCCGAGTGCACCCCCGGCGCCGGGATCGTGCTGGGCGATGGCCGGCTGACGCTGGCGAGTGAGCCGGAAGCCGCGTTCAATCTGATGCTGATCGACGCGTTCTCGTCGGACTCGGTGCCGGCGCACCTGCTGACCCGCGAGGCCGTGGCGCTTTACATGTCGCGTGTCCGGGAAACCGACGGGATTGTCCTGCTGCACGTGTCCAACCGGCACATGGCCCTGGCCACCGTGGTCGGCCGGGTGGCCGGCGAACTCGGTCTTCCGGGACGTCTGCAATTCTACAAGCCGCCGCAAGGCGCGGGCGACGAGGCGCAGGCAGGCGCGCGCCCGACCATCGTTGTCGCGCTGGCGCACAACGAAGCGGCGCTCGCGCGCCTCGACGAGACGGGCCTCTGGGAGCCGCTGGTCTCGGATGGCAAGCGCGGCTGGAGCGACGACTATTCAAACATCCCCGGCGCGATCTGGGACCGGATCGTCCACGGTCGGCTTTGAGCGGCAAGAGCGGGCCGCATCAGGCGGGGTCGTCGACGAAGACCTCGCCGGACAGGTCATCGAGCCGGCCTTGCAGATGCGCGCGGACGTCCTCGACCGCCTGATTGTACACGCCGGGGCCGATCAGGGCGGTCATCCGGTCGACGATCTCGCCGGCGCGGAAGTCGCTGAGGGTTTCGTCGAAATCGCGCGCGAACATCGTCTGCACCTGGCCGATCAGCCGCTGGCGGCGCTCCGGCGAGAGTTTCAGCGGCTTCACGACCGCTCGTTCTCGCGCACGACGCCGACGATGGGGCCCATGTCGAGACCGGTTTCGTTGCGCTCCAGCGCCGGGGCATAGACCTTGGAGACGGCGCCATCGAGATAGAGGGCATTGGGCGCGCCCAGTTCGTCGCGGAACAGGCGCGCGAAAGTGTGGAAGTTCACCGGCGCATCGCTGATCACGAAATACACGCGGCGACCATCGGCGCTGATGCCGACGCCGTTGCGGCGGCGCAGGCTGGTGCCCTCGGGATTTAGGATGGGGTGAAGCTCGCCGCCGACCACGAGCATCGGGCCGGACTGGGTGGCAAAGCGCGGCGGATCGTCGGCGAACTCGGCGTCATAGGCGAGGGTTTCCATGACGCCCGCGGCGCCGTCCTCGATCCAGAACACGCCGTTGGGCAGCATGCCGAAATTGCCGGGGCCGGCATTCTTGACGAGGCCCATCTCGGCTTCTTCTTCCTCGACATAGAGGCCGACCGGGCGGCGGTCCTCGTGATACATGCCGGCGTTCATCGCGAAGACGAGGTTGCCGCCTTTCGAGGCGACATGGTTGGCCAGCCGGTCGAACTGGCCAAAGGGCGCGCCCGCTTCATCGCGCAGGAAGAGGCGGATATCGTCGGAGGCGGGGTCAAAGCTGCAGACGAGATAGGGCACGGCTTCGAACAGTCGCGTTTCGCAAGGCCCGTCCGGCGCGCCCGTACAGGCCGCCAGAAGGCCGCCGCAGAGGGCGAGGAGAGCGTTGCGCCAGCGCATGGATACAAGGTTAGTCATGCGGGGGGAAACCCGCAACCTTGATGCCTGCAGGAGGCTGTGAGATGCGCGCGGGCCGCGCAATTCCGGCACGTCGCAGCGCAACTGACAATTTTTGCCTCGCGGGCGGGCCCGGGTGCGCTATATCTCGCCCGGCGCCGAAGCCCGCGCCCTGAACGACACAAGGAGCCGCCCGTGACCGATCCAACGAAAACGGCGCCAGCCGACGCGCTCGACGGGCGCGATTCGCTGCTGCAGTTCACCGTTCTGGTCTCGGGCCGCAGCGAGCCCGCCGCCGTGAAGGCCTATGCGATGGAGCGCGGCTGGCTGGACGCGGACGGCAACATCACGCCGGCCGGGATCGAACTGGAAAAGGCCCTCTCCGACCAGGCGGGCACGCGCTCGGCCTTCCGGAACAGCTGAGCGGGGCTGACCGCTCAAAGGAGACATTGGTGATGGCCGAACACTTTGAACGCCATCGTCAGGCCTGGACGAGTGACGAGGTGCAGAAGCTGCACCTGCTCGCGGGCAAGGGCATGAGCCTGAAAGCGATCAGCAAGGCGATGACCCGCAGCGAGGAATCGATCCAGGCGCGGGCGAAGGTGGACAAGCTGAAGATTTCGAAGATGCGGTAGGGGGCGGGACCATGGGCGCTGGACGGACAAACAGGGTAACGGGGCTGGTTTCAGAATCGGTCTTGCGCGCCGCCCTCCCGGAAGTTGCGGCCCTGTTGCGCCATCCCCGGTTTCCGGAAGCGGCCCACTTGCATGTGCGGCTCAATCTTGAAGCGTGCCAACGCCACGCGAACATCCGCAAGATTTTCGGCAATTCCGCGCGTCATGTGGCCTTCAGCCTGATCGCAACGCTGTCTGCACGCGCCGAGCAGGTGCGCGGCGCACCGCCGGTGACCCAAAGCCAGGTCATCGAAACGATCATGGCCATGGGCCTGTCAAGCCATGGCAAGATAGAGTCCCTGATCAATCGCATGGTTGACCAGGGCATGGTAACGCGCGCGCCGCATTCGGAAGATCGCCGCGCCAAGGCGCTCATTCCGACGGAGACGTTTCTCGTCATGGATGACACTCTGTGCGCGATACATGCCAGACCCTGCGTGCTGCTTCTGGACGATCCGATTGTTGCGGGCGTCGCCGCGTGCGACCGGGCAATCACACGCCGGATGCGCGCAGCCGCCCTGCCCATGATCGAAGGCGGCGGCGCCATGTTGTTGCGCAATCCGCAGATGTTGCACTTCCTCATTTCAGATGGGGGCTGGATCGTGCTCTTTGCCTTGATCGATGCGATCTGGCGCGCTGACCGGGATTCGCAAAAGTTCGAGGCGATCGCGGCGCTTTGCGGCGTATCACGCCCACACGTTCGTTCGCTTCTGGTCAAGGCAGCCGAATACGGCCTGTTGCGCGAGGATGGCGCCGGTCTCTTTGCTCCGACGACGGAGTTTTTCGAAGTCGTGGATGTCTGGATTGCCGAATGCCTCGCGGCATTCATCAATTGCGCCCGCCTGGCGCAGGATTCGTGACGAACCCGCCACACCGCGTTCCGCAATAAAGCCCAGGCCGCTGAAAATGCTCCCGATCTTTTTCAAGCGTCGGGAATAGGCCCAGATTGACTTGCCGCAGGCTAAACGCGAGCAATCGTTTCGCTGCTTCAACGGCGTGGGGATGGTTCGAACGACGGATTCGATAGGGCTTCATCACACATCGGGCCGATTGCTCCACACGTCGATGTGGAGTCCGGTTGGCGTTTCGATTGGGTCCGACTGCCATCGGCAAAGGGACGCACAAGACCGGCGTCCAAGACCAAGACGGGGAAAGCAGACTTAAAGCCTGACACTGCGTGAGCGTCGCGAATGCGGCGAACCCTTTCGCATGTCCGGAACTCTGACAAGCGCGACAGCACGAGGGACAAAGCACGATGAGCAAGACCGGCAAGAGCACCGAGCGGACTTTCAAAGGCATGAAGCGCTGGTCGACCGCCTTGGCGACGAGTTTGTTTGCGGTCCTGCCGGCAGGTCAGGCGCTGGCGGATGGCGGGCCGGGTGGTCCGGCGGGTCTGGGCGCGGTGCCTGGCGGCGCGCCCGGGTCTGACAGCACGACCGGCACAGGCGGCGCGGGCGGAGATGGCGGAACGAACACCACCTCCGGCGGTGGCGGCGGTGGCGGCGGGGCAGGCACCAGCGGCGGCGCAGGCGGAGCAGGCGGAACGGGCGCCCAGGCCGGCGGCGCGGGCGGCGCGGGCGGCGCCCACGGCCATGTGGGCGCCGCGTTTCTGGGATCGGCGGCGACCGGAACGGCCGGGACGGACGGCAGTGCGGGCGCGGCCGGCAGCGGCGGTAGCGGCGGCAGTGGCGGTATCCCGGGCGGCGATGGCGGTGACATTCCTGGCGGCGACGTTCCCGGCGGCGGCGGCGCGCCGGACGGCGGCGGGGGCGGTGGCGGCGGCGGGGGTGCGGGCGGCTACGGCACGGTGATTACCGCCTCGGGCGACATCGGCACACTGGAGCATACGGTCACCGGTGGGGCGGGCGGCGCCGGCGGCGCTGGCGGAGCTTATGCGTCCGGCGGGGCGGGGGGGGTTGGCGGCATCGGGATTCTGTTCACGGGCACCTCTGCCACCACGGCCACCATCAATGCGGCCGTCACCGGCGGCGCCATCGGCGCGGGCGGCGCAGGCAGCAACGCTGACCCCTTGATCCCCCCCATCGCCGGCCCACCGGGCCTTCCCGGCGCCGGCATTGTCGGGAGCGACCTGACCCTCACTCTGGGGGCGACCGTATCGGGCGGTGCCGTCGCGTTTGGCGCGACCGGCGATGCCCTGCGCTTCACGGGCGGAACCAATATCCTCACGCTCAATTCCGGCTGGGACCTCAACGGCGCGATCAATATCGCCTCCGGCACGCTCGAGTTTCTGCAAGCCAGCGATGTGACGATCAACGCCCAGAATACGTTCTTCGGCAACAACAACCGGGAGATCTACGGCGCGGGGTCGCTGCGCTTTTGGAGCCCCGGCGTCACTGTCACGTTGAACGGCGAGAATACCTATACCGGCGGCACGCAGATCGCTGGCGGCAATCTGGCGATCGGCAACATCGGCGCGCTGGGTTCCGGCGAGGTGACGTTTTCGGACACCGGCGGCTCGCTGACGTCCAACATCACCGGAACGCTTGGCAACAACATCACATTCGGCACGTACGGCTATCGCTTGAGTGCGGCGGCTGGCACGACGCTGACCCTGGATGGCGCGCTGACGCAGGCTGCCGGCGGCATGACCACTTTCGGTTCCTCGGTGAACACCGGCACGATTGCCATCAACGCCAATGTGAGCGGCACAGGCGCGTCGATCGTCGATGGCGGCACGTTGAATCTCAACGCTGAGGTGGGCGGCAATCTCACGGTCAACAACGGCGCAACGCTTTCCGGCAATTCCACGATTGGCGGCGATCTCACGCTCGACAGCGGCGGCTTCCTCTCCATCGGCGACGGGATCGGCACCACGACCGTCAACGGTGATTTTACCGGCGGCGGCAGGCTCAATGTCGAGGTGCAGTTGGACAATGCCGGCGCACCGGTCAATGGCACCACGCATGATTTCCTGAACATCGCCGGCAACGTGTCGGGCGAGACTGTCGTGAACCTGCTGCGGTTGGCGCCCTCAACAACGGGCGCTGCCACGACCGGGAATGGCATTCAGATCATCCGGGTCGGCGGCAACGCACAGGCGAGCAACTTCACGATGACCCAGTACACGCTGGGCGACTACATCTACAATCTCGTCTATGCGCAGGACTATTCCGGCACGGCGGGGACAAGCGACGGCTTCTTCCTGCGCTCCACGCTTGCCACCCCAGGCTGCGCCGTCACGACCGGCGATGACAACTGCTTCGTCAACAGCGACACGATCCAGACGACCGCCATCGATGCGCTGGCCGGTAATGACACGCTGCAGCTGAACGGGGACACGAATTTCAGTTTCGACGTCTCCAGGATCGGTACGACCTATACGAACTTCGAACAGTTCCAGAAAGCCGGAGCCTCCACCGTTACGCTGACCAAAGCGGCAGCCAGCACGCAGGGTATTGATGTGCAGGCGGGCACATTGATCGCGGACACAGGGACACTGGGCGCGCAGGGCGCGGTCAATATCTTCGCGCCAGGCACGTTGCGGGTCGCAAGTGGTCTCGACGTGGGCTCGATCGCAGGCACGGGCGCGATTGACCTCCAGGGCACACTGACGGCCGGCAACGCCGCCAACACGACCTTTTCAGGCGTCATGTCCGGCGCAGGCGGTCTCACCAAGGTGGGCGCTGGAACGCTGACGCTGAGCGGCACAAACACCTATAGCGGCGGCACCACGCTTTCCGGCGGAACGCTGGCCATCAGCGCGGACAAGAATCTTGGCGCAACCAGCGGCCGGTTGATCTTCAACGGAGGCACGTTGCGGGCGCTCTCAGGCCCCCTAGTCTTGGACCGCGCTATCGAGATTCAGTCCGGCGGCGCGACCATCGATACCAACAACAGTCTGGTGGACTTTAGTCGCGCAATAACAGGCGCTGGCGGTCTAACAAAGACCGGCAATGGCGAATTGTATTTGTACAACACGCCTAATTATTCCGGCCCAACCACAATTGCCCAAGGCACTCTGTTTATCCAGAACGTCGGCGCCTCGTTCACCGGCGATATCACCAACAACGCGCGGCTTGCGGTCGGCGGCAGAAATACACTGCTGGGCAACGTGATCTCCGGAACCGGCAACGTCCTCGTTCAAGCGAGCGGAGGCGTGACGCTCACCGGCGCGAATACCTATCTGGGGCAAACCGCACTCGGAGCTTTTTCCAAGCTGACCATTGGTGATGGCCGCGAGACTGGGTCGCTTGGCTCGGGCGCAGTCGACTTGAATCAGGCATCCATGCTCACATTCAACCGCTCAAACGAAATGACAGTGGCGAACGTGATTTCCGGGACCGGCGGTGTGACGCAAGCCGGAACCGGCACAACCATCCTGACCGGCGCCAACACCTATAGCGGCGGCACCACGATTTCCGGCGGAACGCTGCAGATCGGCGCGGGCGGCACGACTGGATCGCTCGGAAGCGGCGCGGTCCTGAACAATGACACCCTGGCCATTCGTCGCTCCGATAATGTAACGATCAACAACGCGATCTCCGGAACGGGGGATGTTGATCTCTTTTCCAACCTCGGTCGTTTCACATTAACTGGGGCGTTGAGTTATACTGGGAAAACCATAGCTAACCTGCAACAATTGACGATCGATACCGCCGCCGGAACAACGAGCACCCTTTCTGGCGGAATAGACTTCACTGTCGGCAGTGGCGGATTTCTCACGACGACCGGCGCCGGCACGCTCACGCTCGGGGGCCTCAGCACCAATTCAGGGACTTCCCGATTAAATCAATCTGGCGCCGGCACAACGATTCTGACCGGCAACACGACCATGCCTATGACTGTTAGCGCAGGCACGTTGCAGATCGGCGATGGCGTCGCGACGGGCTCGATTAGCACCCGCTTAATCACAAACAACGCCACGCTCACCGTCAACCACAGAGGCACTGTCACCATTGCCCAGCTTGAAGGGGACGGCGTTTTCACGCAGGCCGGTACCGGCACAACCATCCTGACAGGGTTCAACGGCCTCTTTACCGGCGCAACGCAGGTCAATGCCGGAACGCTGCAGGTGAATCGATCTTTGGCGGGGGGAGTTAACCTGGCCGGCGGGGCGACACTAGGCGGAACCGGAACTGTTCGTGGCGCCGTCACAAACAACGGCACAATGGCGCCCGGTACGTCCATCGGAACGTTCGCGATCGGCGGGAGCTACACCCAGGGCGCGGGCGGCACGCTGGAGATTGAATACCAAGACGGCGGCGCCAGTATCGATCGCCTGGATATCTCGGGCGGCGCCACCCTCAACGGCACGGTTCGCTTCAAAGCGCTCGACAACACCGACGCCACAGGCGGCACATTCTTGACCGCCACGGGCGGCGTCTCCGGCAAATTCTCGACTGTTGAGTATGGCGGCGGCAACAAGGCCACCCTTTCTTACGGGGCGAACTCTGTTTCGCTGGTAACGGCGAATGCCGGCGGGCCGAGTGCTGGCGATGCGACGGCTACAGGGACAGCGTCTGACTTCGTGGAGACGTTCTTCGGCGGGCAGGATACGTTCTCTGACGGCACGGGGGATGATTCACTTTCATACTCCGGAGATACTGGCACTAATTTCGGGTCCATGTTCGCCGGCCCCCTGGGTGCGGCGGATGGCCTGTCACCTCTTGCGGGTGCGGACCGGTACGGCTGGATCGGGGCCCTTGGCGGCGGCCGGGAGAATAAAGCCTATCCCGGCGCGCTCGGGTTTGCCCAGTCCAGCCGGGGTCTTGCCTTCGGTGGCTCCGCGGGCGCCAAGCAGCGTGGCTTGGATGCGGACGACGCCCTTCAGGCGGCGGATGGCCAGTCAACCCCGGCGCGTGCGGAGCGGTCCCTCTGGATCAGGGGCTTTGGCGGCGGGGGGGAGAATGAGGCCTATGCCGGCGCGCTCGGGTTTGAGCATTCCAACCGGGGCGTCGCCATCGGAGGCTCCACAGACACCAAGGTGCCTGGCTTGAGCGTGGGCGGCGCAGTCGGCTGGTCGGATGGGGAATACACCATGGACCAGCAAACCGGCGGCGGCGAACAGGAAACCATCCTGACGGGCGCGTTCTTCAACTGGCAGGCCGGGCCCACCGCCGTCAACGGCGCGGTCTTTGGCGGCGCCACCGATGGCGATACCCGGCGGGTCGTCGCCTTCAATGGCGTGCGCGACACGATCACCGGGGAAACATCAAGCAACACGCTCGGCGCCTCCCTGTCCACCAGCCGGCGCCTGGGATCGTTTGCGGGTTGGAATTTGGTGGGGGGCCTTGAGCTCGGCTACACCCGCCAGGCGGTGGACGCGGCCACGGAGAACGGCGCAAACCCCCTGCGCCTGACCACCCCGGAACGCACCCTCTATGCCCTGCGCAATGAGGCCACCCTCTTGGCAGGGCGGCGCTTCGGGCTGTCCGATAACCAAGCGCTCACCACCGTTGTGGGCGTGGGCGTGGGCAACCTCGATCAGCTGGGTGCCCGGCAATACGCTGTGACGTTCGCGGCTTCTGGCGACAGCCTCTCGCTCCAGGGGGACAACCGCGACCAGGCTGATACCAACGCCACCGCGCAAGTCGGATGGCAGATCAACGAGAACATGTCCCTGACCGCGGGGGTCGCCTCAAGGTTCGGCGACAACCCCGCCACGCAAGCCAACTTGGGCTTCGAGATGGCGTTTTGATTGAGCCAGCCGCGGAGAAACTGTGCCGCTCGGTCACGTTCAACGGTACGTCGACGAATATTGAAGGCGAGACGTCCTCGATCCTGGCGGGCGTGTCGCTCTCAGGAACGCAGCGTCTGTTCGAGCTCGGTGGCTGGCGGTTTGAAGGCGCGCTCAATGCGGACGTGCTGCGTCAAAGCCAGGACAGCTTCCGCGAAGGCGGAACCAATCCCCTGGCGCTGAGCTATGACGACATCGAGGCCGACGGCGCTTCGGCGCAGGCGCTGCTGCGCGCCGAACGCGCCTTCACCTTCGGCCCGGACAAGAGCGAGGTCATCACCCGCTTCGCGGCCGGTTATGGCCAGCAAAGCGTGATCGACGACCGCGTGATGGATGCGCGGTTCGCGCAATCCGGCGCGTCGATCGAGCTGCAAGGCGACACCAGTGACCTCGCGCGCGGCATCGTCAGCGGGGAAGCCGATTGGCGCCTCGGCGACGGTGCCTCGATCCGGTTCGGCTATCAGGGCGAGTTCGGAGACGGAGACCGCTCCACCGTTCGCATCGGCTATGCCAAAGCGTTCTGAGCGCGTACCGGAGTTTTGAAGCGAGGCATTCGCGCAGACCGCCGCTGTGCGGATCAAGCTGCCAGCCGTGATCTTCACGGCCAATGACCGCCCAGCGTTCATTCCGGACGTCGGGTTCTGCGTTCCGGCGGGTCGATGCTGGCCAAAGGTGCATCGATCCTGGCCCGCCTCACGCCCCTGCTTCGCCGCCTGCCAATGCCTCGCGGCGTTTTTCGGCGGCGGATTTCTTGACGCTCTCGGAGCGCAGCTGGCCGCAGGCGGCGAGGATGTCGCGGCCGCGGGGGGTGCGGATGGGGGAGGCGTAGCCGGCGCGGTTGAGGATTTCGGCGAAGGCTTCGATGGTTTCCCAGCTGGAGCATTCATAAGGGCTGCCCGGCCAGGGATTGAACGGGATCAGGTTGATCTTCGCCGGCACACCCTTCAGCAGGCGGACGAGATCGTGCGCCTCGGCGACGGTGTCGTTGACGCCCTTCAGCATCACGTACTCGAACGTCACCTTGCGGGAATTGCCGAGGCTCGGATAGGCGGCGATGGCGTCGAACAGCTCGGCGAGGTTGTACTTCTTGTTTATGGGGACGAGCTCGTTGCGCAGGTCGTCATTCGTCGCGTGCAGCGAGATGGCGAGCATCGCGTTCGTCCGTGTACCGAGTTCCACGATCTTCGGGGCGACGCCGGCGGTCGAGACCGTGATGCGGCGGCGGCCGATGGCGATGCCGTCGCCGTCCGAGATCGTGTCGATGGCCTCGGCGACATTGTCGAGATTGTAGAGCGGCTCGCCCATGCCCATGAACACGATGTTCGTCAGCAGGCGGCCTTCCTCGGCGCTCGGCCATTCGTCGAGGGCGTCGCGGGTGATCAGCACCTGCTGGACGATTTCGGCAGCGGTGAGGTTGCGCACGAGGGCCTGCGTGCCGGTATGGCAGAAGGTACAGTTGAGGGTGCAGCCGACCTGGCTGGAGACGCAGAGCGCGCCGGCCTTGCCGACATCCGGGATATAGACGCTTTCGCCTTCGACGCCGGGGGCGAAGCGCGTCAGCCATTTCTGGGTGCCGTCCTTCGAGACCTGGTGATCGGTGATCTCGGGCCGGTCGATGACATAGGTATCGGCCAGTTTCTGGCGCAGCTCCTTCGCGATGTCGGTCATCACCGAGAAATCACGGGCACCGAAATGGTGGATCCAGCGGCGCAGCTGCTTGGCGCGCATGCCGGCCTGTTTGGGGTCCAGCCCGAGGCTTTCCATCTCCGCCCGCAGCGCCGGGATGGACAGGCCTGCCAGCGTTTTCGGGCCGGGCACGGGCGCCGGGCGCCGTGAAAGATCAAGGGTCTGAGACATGGCCGGGCCTATAGCATGGACGGGGGTTCCAGGAAAACACGGGCCCACATGGACGGAATGTAAGGCGGCATTTCTTGCTTTCAGCCTTCATTTTGTCACGGAATCGCGGCTAAAGGCCCGGTTGTTGGCGTATGTTCATACGAGATGCCGCATGAGCGGCCCATCAAGTTCATGACAAGGGAGACACCTCATGAAGAAGTCACTGATCCTCGTGGCAGCCGTCGTACTGCCAATGACCCTTCAGGCCTGCCAATCGGGCCCGAGCCAGCGCGTGCTGATCGGCACCGCAGCGGGCGCCATCGCGGGCGCCGGCCTCGGCACCATCGCCGGCGGCGATGACAAGCGCAACGCTGCCATCGGCGCGGTCGTCGGCGGCATCGCCGGCGCAGCAGTTGGCGGCTACATGGACGAGCAGCAGCGCAAGCTGGAAGAAGCCACCGCCGGCACGGGTATCGAAGTTGACCGCGTGGGCGACCAGATCCAGCTGACGATGCCGTCGAACGTGACCTTCTCGGTCAACAGCGCGACGATCCAGCCGGGCTTCTTCGCCGCGCTCGACGATGTCTCGGCCACGCTCGTCCAGTATGACGACACCTCGGTGGACATCGTCGGTCACGCAAGCTCCGACGGCGATGACGCGTACAACATGACGCTGTCTCAGCAGCGCGCCCAGTCGGTGCGGTCGTACCTCATCAGCAAGGGCACCCAGTCGGTCCGCATCAACGCCATCGGCATGGGCGAGACCCAGCCGATTGCCGACAACGCGACCGCCGAAGGCCGCGCGGCCAACCGCCGCGTCGAAATCCTGCTGACCCCGATCGTCGCGCAGTAAGCCTTTCCGGCCGGTTGGCCGGACGAACACGCGCGGGCGGCCGTCAGAAGACGGCCGCCCGTTTGCGTTGGGGCTCCGGGCCGGCGCTGATCTGCATCATGTTTTCCGCAGGAATTCGCGCATCGGTATATGGTATTCCGGGGCAAAGCGGGGATCGTGGCGGCATGAACAAGATGACACCAAAAGTCCGGGCGCGGGGCCCGTTCGCCCGCAGTGCGCCCTATGCCGGCCTGTTCTCGGAATTCATCCGGGGACTTTCCTGGGTCTACCTGAAGTCGACCGGCTGGCGGGTTGGCTCGGACTGGCCGGTCCAGATCCCGAAATCGGTGATCGTGGCGGCCCCGCATACGTCCAACTGGGACGGGCTGACGATGGTGGCGATTGCCGGCTGGTACCGGGTGAAGCTGAGCTGGATGGGCAAGTCGTCCCTGGTGAAGGGGCCGATGGGCTGGCTTGTGAAGCGGGCGGGATGCGTGCCGGTGGAGCGGTCGACCTCGCAGGACGTGGTGGAGCAGATGCGCAAGGCCTTTGCGGCCTCGACTAACCTGCATCTTGCCGTGGCGCCGGAAGGCACGCGCAATGCCAATCCCAACTGGAAAACCGGCTTCTATCACATTGCCCGGTCCGCCGGTGTGCCGCTGCTGATGGCGGTCCTGGACTACCGCACGAAGGTCATGCGGCTGGAGGGGCCATTGCCCACGAGCGATGACGCCGCTGCCGACATGAAGCGGGTGCTGGCTTATTATGTGAACGCCGACGGCATGTTCCCGGACCGCTTCGTGCGGCCAGAGTGGTAATGACTAGCGGCAGGCCTCGGCGGCCTTGTCGATGGCGGTGGCCGATCCGCTGAGCGAGAACTTGTAGGACACCGACGTGCCCCGCGCGGAGGTTCCCTCGACGATCAGGCTCGCGCCCGAGCGAAGCGCCGAGACGATCGCGGGATCGTCCGCATTCTCCGCAAACAGCTCCGGTCCTGCCGGAAACAGTGTCCAGGACGAGCGCCCGACCTTTGCCTTCGGGCTTGAGCCTTCCTTGAAATTGAAGCCAGCCTTCAGGCTGGGCTGGTTCGTGGCCTGGCCGGATTTCCAGCTGGTGACGTAGTACCAGACGGCGCCGTGATTGGCGCGGGCAGGGGTTTTCGAGGTCGCCTCGGTCGCGGCGTAGCAGATCAGCTCGCCGTCGACGGTTTCGGTGAACACCGCCCAGTCCTTGAACCGGCCGACGGCTGTCTTCTCCGCCGAAGCGGGGGCGGCGAGCAGGAACGCGGCGATCACGATCGCGAGAGTGCGCCGGGGCGCCGATGTTTTCTGTTGCGTGCTCAATATTTTATTCCCATAGTGGGTTGGAGGAAACCTAGTGGCAATCGCCGCCTGAACCGGCCACGGGAAACACCTATAACGAGTGTAGCTAGGATTGTTTAACCGTCATGGTTGCTTTGCGCGCGAATAAGGCAGACAGTGTAGTCGTTCCATCGGGAAAGGCCCGGCACGTGTTCGACAAGACAGTTCGGACGGTTGATCCCGCGCAACGTGAGCGCCACGCCGACTGTATGGTGGCGATTTCCACAGAACGCTCGAAAGAAGCCTTCGCCGAGCTGTTCGACTTCTATGCCCCGCGGATCAAAAGCTACATGCTGCGGCTCGGCGCGAGCGATTCCGAGGCGGAGGAGCTCGCCCAGGATGTGATGATCACGGTCTGGCAGAAGGCGGGCATGTACGATCGCCATCAGGCGTCGGTCTCGACCTGGATGTTCCGGATCGCCCGCAATCGCCGCATCGATGTGCAACGGCGCCAGCGCCGGCCGGAACTGACCGCGGACGACCCGATGCTGCGCCCGCCCGAGATCGAACAGCCGGACGCGCTGCTGGCGCGCGACCAGCTGGAGGGCATCGTGCGCTCCGAACTGGTGAAACTGCCGCTGGACCAGCTGCGCCTCCTGCAGGCGGCATTCTATGACGGGCTGTCGCATTCCGAGATCGCGCGCGCCTTCAACCTGCCGCTCGGGACCGTGAAATCGCGCATAAGGCTGGCTTTCCTTCGCCTGAGAGGCGAGTTGGAAGGGGGCGCTTAACCCCTCGGCTGCAATCTGCGGCGCGAAGTCCTTGACCTTCGCGTCATCAGGACAATGTTGCGGAAAACACCGGAATATTGCGATAAAATGTCCTACACACCCGCCAATTCCTTCAGTGAGCTCTACGCGGCCTATGCCGCCGGCTGCCTCGACCCCGCATTTGCGCTGATGGTCGAGACGCAAAGCGCCCTTCGGCCCGAAATCGGCAATGCCGTGGCGAGCAGCGAAATGATCTCCGGCAGCCTGCTTGAAACTGCGCCGATGGCGGTGCTCAGCAACGGCGCGCTTGACCGGGCGCTGGCGGCCATCGATGCGCTGGACGCCGATGAAGCCGCCTCGGTGAAGGCAGGGCGCGCGGCAGGGGAGGCGATGGACGAAGTGCTCGGGCTGCCGGAGCCGCTGCGCGGCGCAGCGCTCGACGCGATCGGCAAGTCCGGTTGGCAGGTGATGGGGCGCGGCCTCAAGCGTCTGAACCTCAATGCCGGCTCGCGCCTTGAGACCGAACTCTACCGGATTTCGCCGGGCGCCCGGATCCCGCGCCACTCGCACGCGGGCAGCGAATACACGCTGGTGGTCGCCGGCGGCTTTACCGACGAGCGTGGAAGCTATGGTCCCGGCGACGTGATCATCAACGGGCCGGACGATTGCCACCAGCCGGTCGGCGACGAAGGCGAGACCTGCTACGCCCTGGCCGTCCGCGATGGCGGCCTGCGCTTCACCGGCATGTTCGGCATCATCCAGCGGATGCTTGGCGCGCGCTGAGACGGGTCAAGGCAGATCGATCTTCAAGACCGCTTTCTGTCCGGACCCGGAACATGTTTGCGGCCGGGTGCGTCCGGTCCGCCCGGCATGATGGGGCGCGGCGCATGGCCCCCCATGGAGAGGTGGCGGTCATACATGACCATCGCGCCGGCGAGGCTTACGTTGATGCAGAACTTCGTCGGGATCTTCACGACATGGGCGCAGCGGGCGAGGATTTCCGGTGAGAGGTTTCCCTTCTCCGGGCCGAGGATATAGGCGGCCTGCGGCGGATGCCGGAAGGAGGGCAGCATGACGGCGTCGTCCGTCAGTTCGATGCCGACGAGTTGGCAGCCGCGGGGCAGCTGCATCTCGTCCACCGAGTCCCATTGGTAGAACGGGATCTGGTCCTCGCTCTTGGAGGTATCGGCCCAGTGGCCTTCCTTGATGTTTTTCGCGGCGCGGATCGAGAAGACGAAACTCGCGCCGAAGGCATGGCCGGTACGCATCAGGGCGCCGAGGTTCATGGGCTTCGAGATCCGCTCGGCGCCGATGGCAAAGAAGCCGCGCATGTCAGATCGCTCCCAGGCCGAACCGTCCGGCGAGGACGAGGATGAGCAGGAGGCCGGGCGCGACCAACGCCACCCGGCGGGCGAGGGCGAGGTGGGACAGCGGCACCGGATACTCCGTGGACAGATGGCGCGCGTGATCGGTGTCCGGCGCCTTGCGTCCTGCCTCATAGAGGGCGGTCCGGTACTCGGCGTCCGTATGCTTGCCGCCGAACTTTGCCGCGAGCGCGCGGCGCAGGACGATCGACAGCAGGTAGCGCATCTGCGCAGCGAGCAGGATGGCGAAGGCCAGCAGCGCGGCGAGGACCCAGAACGCGATGATCACAGGAAGGTCGCGACCTCGAGGCGACCGCGCGAATCGGCGAGTCCGCGCTTGAGGCCGGAGGAGTTGAAGCCCCAGGCGAGATCGCCGCTGGCCGAGACGGCGATCATGCCGCCATTGCCGCCGAGGCGTTTGACATCGTCGAGGGCGCCGTGCACGGCGGTCTCGAACGGCTGGTGGCCATAGCGGATGCGGGCCGAGACATCGGCGGCGGCGTTGGCGCGGATGAAGTATTCGCCGAGGCCGGTGCACGAGACCGCGCAGCGTTCGTCCGCCCAGGTGCCGGCGCCGATGATCGGCGTGTCACCGATGCGGCCGGGGGTTTTCGACAGCACACCGCCGGTGGAGGTGGCGGCGGCCAGGTCGCCATACTGGTCGAGCGCGACCGCGCCGACGGTGCCCATCAGGGGCGCGTCTTCCTGTATGGTGTCCTCGGCCACGGCGCCGTAATAGCTCCCGGGATCCGCGATGCGGGCGAGGCCGGCACTGGCCGCAAGGTTGGCTGCCCCTTCGCCGACGAGCAGCACGTTGGGCGTGCGCTCCATCACGGCGCGGGCGGCCTGGACGGGGCTCTCGAACCCCACGAGGGCGCCGACCGCGCCGGCGCGGCGGGTGCGCCCATCCATGATGGCGGCGTCCAGTTCCCAGACGCCGGCCGTGTTGGGGCTCGCGCCTTTTCCGGCGACATAGAGGCCGGAGGCTTCGAGGGCCGTCACCATCGCTTCGACCACGTCGAGCGCAGCCTCGCCGGCGGCTAGGCGTGCGGCGCCTTCGGTCAGCAGGCCGCGGATGTGCGCCTCTTCGGGGGCATAGTCGCGCCCGAAGATCGGACCAGCGCCGCCATGCAGGGCCAGGGACCAGATTTTCGCCATCTCTTTTTGCCTCTTTCCCCTCGCGTCAGGCTTGGCGAGGGTGTGGCGCATGGCTACCGTCCGGGCAAGGAAACAACAAGTCAGGAAGGGAGCTCTCGCATGAAAGCCGTGCTGTCGAAAACCGTGGGTGGGCCGGAAACGCTGGTCATGGAGGACGTGCCGACGCCCGTGCCGGGCAAGGGCCAGGTGCTGATCCAGGTGAAGGCCTGCGGGGTGAACTTCCCCGACTCGCTGATGCTGCTCGACATGTACCAGTTCAAGCCTGCGCGCCCGTTCGCGCCGGGCGGCGAAGTGGCCGGCATTGTCTCGGCCCTCGGCGAGGGGGTCAGCCATGTGAAGCCGGGTGACCGGGTGCTGGCTTCGGTCGGCACCGGCGGCATGGCGGAGTATGCGGTGGCCGCGGCGCCGAGCGTGATGCCGATTCCGGACAACATGCCGTTCGATGAAGCCGCTGCGCTGATGATGACCTATGGCACGTCGTACTATGCGCTGAAGGACCGGGCGGATCCGAAGCCGGGCGAGAAGCTGCTGGTTCTGGGCGCCGCCGGCGGCGTCGGCATCGCGGCGGTGGAACTCGGCAAGGCGATGGGCCTGGAAGTGATCGCGGCGGCCTCGACGCAGGAGAAGGTGGATTTCTGCCTTTCCAAGGGGGCCGACAAGGGCCTCGTCTATGCGACCGAACTCGACCGCGACGGGCAGAAGAAATTTGCCGACGACATCAAGGCGGTGTCCGGCGGCGGTGTCGACATCGTGTATGACGGCGTCGGCGGCAACTATGCCGAGCCGGCGGTGCGGGCGCTGAACTGGGAAGGCCGCTTCCTCGTCATCGGCTTCCCGGCCGGCATTCCGAAACTGCCGCTGAACCTGACGCTGCTGAAGAGCTGCGACGTGCGCGGCGTGTTCTGGGGCGCGGCCGTGGCGCGGGACCCCAAGGCGCATGCGCAGAACGTCAAGGAATTGTTCGAGCTCTACAAGGCCGGCAAGATCCGCCCGCACGTGTCCAACTCCTACCCGCTCGAGCGCGGCGGCGAAGCCATCCGTGAACTGATGGACCGCAAGGCGACGGGGAAGGTGGTTGTGCTGATCTAGCACTTTCTCCCCTCTCCCGAAGGGAGAGGGGCAGGGGGTGAGGGGCTTGGCCCCGAAATAATGAGCTGGACGCAGGAATGACAACCGGTCCTCCACGCCATATCAAACGTGCCAGGCACTTGCGTCAGGACGCCAACGCGCCGGAGCAAGCCGCGTGGAGCGTTTTGCGCGGACTTCGCGCGTATGGGTATCCTGTGCGGCGACAGCATCCTATAGGTCCGTATACGGTCGATTTGGCATTCAGAAAGCGCGACTTGTCATCGAGATTGATGGCGGAGTTCACAAGCTTGAGGATGTACGTCTACGGGATGCCGAGCGCCAGGCGGTCATTGAGTCACTTGGCTGGCGCGTCCTGCGTATTGATGCGCAGGTAGCATTGAGTGGAGATCATCTTTGGGCGGCGGTTGCCATTGGGTTGGGGCTCTGACGCGAGCAAGCCCCTCATCCCCAACCCCTTCTCCCTACGGGAGAAGGGGCTTTTAGGGGATCAGGCGCGCTTGGCGTCGTCGACTTCTTCGAAGTCGGCGTCGACCACGCCGTCATCCTTCGCGCCGTCGGCTTCCGCTGCGGCGGTGCCTGCTGCTGCGTAGATCGCTTCGCCGAGTTTCATCGCGGCGGTCATCAGCGCCTGGTGCTTGGCCTGGATGTCGGCGGCGTTTTCGCCGGCCGCGGAGGTCTTGAGGTCCGCGATCGCTTTCTCGATCTCGCCTTTCACGGCGTCGGAGACTTTCGCGCCATGCTCGACGAGTTGCTTTTCCGTCTGATGGATCAGCGCTTCGGCATGGTTCTTGGCTTCGACGAGTTCGCGGCGCGATTTGTCGGCGCTGGCGTTGGCTTCGGCTTCGGCCATCATCTTCTTGATGTCGGCTTCGGAGAGGCCGCCATCCGCCTGGATGGTGATCTGCTGTTCCTTGCCGGTCGCCTTGTCCTTGGCCGAAACCGACACGATACCGTTGGCGTCGATGTCGAAGGTCACCTCGATCTGCGGCAGGCCGCGCGGGGCGGGCGGCAGGCCTTCGAGGTTGAACTGGCCAAGCATCTTGTTGTCGGCGGCCATTTCACGCTCGCCCTGGAAGACCTTGATCGTCACGGCGGGCTGGTTGTCCTCAGCCGTCGAGAAGACCTGGGATTTCTTTGTCGGGATGGTCGTGTTGCGGTCGATCAGGCGGGTGAAGATGCCGCCCAGCGTTTCGATGCCGAGCGAGAGCGGGGTCACGTCGAGCAGGACCACGTCCTTGACGTCGCCTTGCAGCACGCCGCCCTGGATCGCCGCGCCGATGGCGACGACTTCGTCCGGGTTGACGCCCTTGTGCGGCTCCTTGCCGAAGAATTTCTTCACGGCTTCCTGAACGGCCGGCATGCGGGTCATGCCGCCGACGAGGACGACTTCGTCAATGTCCGCCGCCGTCTTGCCCGCGTCCTTGAGGGCCTTCTGGCAGGGCTCGATGGTACGCTTGACGAGGTCTTCGACGAGGCCCTCGAACTTGGCGCGGGTCAGCTTGATGTTGAGGTGTTTCGGGCCGGTCGCGTCTGCCGTGATGAAGGGCAGGTTGACCTCGTACTGGCTGGTCGAAGACAGCTCTTTCTTGGCTTTCTCGGCCTCTTCCTTGAGGCGCTGAAGGGCGAGCTTGTCGGTTTTCAGGTCGATGCCCTGTTCCTTCTTGAACTCGGACGCGAGGAAATCGACGATGCGGATGTCGAAGTCTTCGCCGCCGAGGAAGGTGTCGCCATTGGTGGAGAGCACTTCGAACACGCCGTCGCCGATCTCGAGGATCGAGACGTCGAACGTGCCGCCGCCAAGGTCATAGACCGCGATCGTCTTGTTGCCGGACTTGTCGAGGCCGTAGGCGAGGGCCGCGGCGGTCGGCTCGTTGATGATGCGCAGCACTTCGAGGCCGGCGATGCGGCCTGCGTCCTTGGTGGCCTGACGCTGGGCATCGTTGAAGTAGGCGGGGACCGTGATGACGGCCTGCGTGACCTTCGCGCCGAGATAGGCTTCCGCCGTTTCCTTCATCTTGGTGAGAATGAAGGCCGAGACTTCCTGTGGAGAATAGTCCTTGTCGCGGCCCTTGACCCAGGCGTCGCCGTTCGGGGCGCGCACGATGCCGAAGGGGCTCATCGCCTTGTCCTTCTGGGCGGTCGGGTCATCGAAGGTGCGCCCGATCAGGCGCTTGATGGCGTAGAAGGTGAAGTCCGGGTTGGTCACACCCTGGCGGCGGGCCGGCTGGCCGATGAGGCGTTCGCCGCTTTCGGTGAAGGCGACGACCGACGGCGTGGTGCGGTTGCCCTCGGCGTTCTCGATGACTTTCGCCTCGCCGCCTTCCATGACGGCAACGCACGAGTTGGTGGTGCCGAGGTCGATACCAATGATCTTGCTCATACTGTCTCTCTCTTCATTCAGCTGCCGTTCGCGGGGGTTGGGTTCGGTCTGCTCAGCAGCCCCGGCCGCCAATGGCTCTCTTCAAGTTACTTTTTGAGCGGTGAGGACGGCGGCTTGGCCGACTCACCTGTTCGGTCGTCGATATGGTGAACCCTGGGCAGGGCTCAAGGGGGACATGCACATTTGGATAGGTCCGGTCATAGGCTGCGTCTATGCCGAAGATGGACAGGAATCGATTTGCAAATCATTCTCAGGGTTCTCATATCCCGGGCATGAGATTGAGATTTCCAGCCTTGCCGCGCCCCGCCCTGAAAACGCTGACCTACAGCCTGATGCACTTTGCGGTGGCCATCACCGTGGCCTATGCGCTGACCCGCAGCTGGCAGGCTGCGCTGGCGATCGGCATGATCGAGCCGCTGGTCCAGACGGCGGCCTACACGCTGCACGAACGCGCCTGGGCGAGGGCGGAGCAGCGCGCGGCGCGCCTCGCCCCGCAAGTCGCCTAGAGGGCACGCCTCGACGCCGGCCATTTCGTCCTTATCTAGGAGGGGCAGCGAGAGGGCTCCCCCATGAAATACGCGAAACTGGGACACACCGGACTGGTCGTGTCGAAACTCTGCCTTGGCACGATGACGTTCGGCGGCGATGGCGGGATCTGGAAGTTCATCGGCAAGCAGCAGCAGGAAGAGGCCGACGCGCTGGTGAAGGCGGCGTTCGAGGCAGGGATCAACTTCTTCGACACGGCGGACGTCTATTCGGCCGGGCGGTCGGAGGCGATCCTCGGTCAGGCGATCCGCAACACGCAGCTGCCGCGCGACGAGATCGTCGTGGCGACGAAGGTTTTCGGACGCGTGTCGATGCTCGTGCCGGACGGCGCAGCCGCGGCCGAGACCGCCGAAGCGGAACGCCGCGAGAAGCACGCGCGCAATATCTCCGGCCTGTCGCGCAAGCATATCTTCGACGGCGTGGACGCCAGTCTCGAACGGCTCGGGCTCGACTATATCGACCTCTACCAGGTGCACGGCACCGATCCGATCACACCGATCGAGGAGACGGTCGAGGCGCTCGACGCGGTCGTGCGCTCCGGCAAGGTGCGCTATGTCGGCCTGTGCAACATGCCGGCCTGGCTGATCATGAAGGCGGTGGCCTATGCCGAGAAGCGGGGCCTTGCCCGGTTCGAGAGCTGCCAGATGTTTTATTCGATCGCCGGCCGCGACCTTGAGCGCGAAGTGGTGCCGATGGCGAAGGACCAGAACCTCGCGATCCTGCCCTGGAGCCCGCTGGCCGGCGGATTCCTCTCCGGCAAGTTCACGCGCGACGGGGCCGGGCCGAATGATGCGCGCCGGACGATCTTCGACTTTCCGCCGGTGGACAAGGAGAAGGGGTTCAACATCATTGATGTGATGCGAGAGATCGCTGCCAGGAAGGGCGCGACCGTCCCGCAGGTCGCGCTTGGCTGGTTGCTGCACCAGAGCCATGTCACCAGCGTGATCATCGGCACACGGACGATGGAGCAGCTCGCGGACAATCTGGGCGCGGTCGATGTGGTGCTGGATGCCGCCGATCTTGCGGCGCTGGATGCGGTCTCCGCCCTCGCACCGGAATATCCGGGCTGGATGGTGGACCGGCAGGGCATGGACCGGCGCGGGCAGGTCTGAGGCCCGGAATGAGGAAATCTTAAACCTGCGCTGCTAGCGTCACCCTCCAGGGCGAAACAAGAAGCCAGCGGGTGATGCGATGCAGGTGTGGTTGGCGGGGCTCGCCGGACAGGCCGTCTATCTGGCGGTGCTGGCGGCTGTGTTTACCTTGCTCGCCCTCCTGTCGCGCGGGCGCGCCGCGCTGACCTGGCCGAAGACGCTGCGCCAGAGCGCGCTGACGAATTTCCTGATCCTGCAGTTCGCCAGCCTCAATGGCGCGCTTTACCTGCTGCTGATTGCGCCGCTCGCGGCCGGTTATGTCTGGCTCGGCCTGCCGGCGCTGGACGCGTCGGCCTGGGACGGCGTGCCGCTCGCCGTGAAGGCGCTGGCCGCGCTTCTCGTCTATGATTTCAGCCTCTACTGGGTGCACCGGATGCTGCATACCAGCGTGCTCTGGCCGGCCCACGCCGTGCACCATTCGGACCCCGAGCTGCACTTTCTCTCATGGTCGCGCGGGCATTTCACCGAGCAGTTCGTGATCGCGGCTTGCCTCGTGTTCACCTCGTCCTGGATGGGGTTCCGGCTGGAGGAGATCGCCGGGCTCGCGCTGATCAAGGGCCTGCACCAATACTACGTCCATTCGAAGCTCGACTGGGACCATGGCATCTTCCGCGATGTGCTCGTCTCGCCGCAATTCCATCGCTGGCACCATGCGAACGTGGCTGAGGCCTATGACAAGAACTTCGCCTCGATCTTCCCGGTCTTCGACCGGATGTTCGGGACCTACTACAACCCCGGCTCCGCGATCGACGTGCCGACCGGGATTGCCGACGCCCCGGCGAATGATTTCCTGACGCAGACGCTTTACCCCTTCCGCAAGTGGGCCGCTATGCTGCAGGCGCGCAAGACCGGCCTGCGCGCGGCATAGGCTGGCAACGGCGCCGGCTTTGGGGCAGGGTAGGTCCTGTTCCATTGCGGGGTCCCAATCATGCGCGTTTGTCTCGTTCCTGTTCTGATGCTGCTGGCGCTCGCCGGCTGCAATCGCCCCGAGCCGGAACCGGCGGCGGCGCCTGAGCCGGTCGCCGAAGCGGCCGGGGCCGCCGGCACCGGTGCGCGGTCCCTCGAGATGATCTGGATGGCGTCGGGATTCGAGCAGCCGGAAGGCGCCGCGCTGGCGCCGGATGGCGGATACTTCATCTCGAATATCGGTCCGGGTCCCGAGACCGAACTCGACGGCAACGGCTATATCTCGAAACTCAACCCCGACGGCACGGTGGCGGCGGCGAAGTTTGCCGAGGGCCTCGGTGCCCCGGCGGGTCTCGCGGTGCATGAGGGCGTGCTCTACGCCGCCGACCGGGACGGCGTGGCGATGTTCGATGCGGCGACCGGCGCGGCAAAAGGCAAGGTGCTGATCGAAGGCGCGGGCTTCCTGAACGACATGACGGTCTGGAAGGGCGATGTGCTCGTCTCCGATTCCGGCACCGCCACCATTCACAGGATCACGCCGGACGGTGCGTCCGTGTTTGCGGTGAATGCGGCCTGGGACGGCATCAACGGCATCCTCGGGGATGGCGAGCGGCTGCTGATCACGACGATGACCGAGGGCAAGCTGATCGGCCTGGACGGCGCGAGCACGGAAACCCTGATCGCCGCTGGGATGAAGGATGCTGACGGCGTCGGCCTCGTGCCGGGCGGCGGCTACCTCGTCTCGAGCTGGCCGGGCGAGATTCACCATGTCAGCCCTGATGGCGCGGTCAGCCTGCTGGTCGATACCAAGGCCGACGGCATCCTGCAGAATGACCTGTCCGTGTTCGGCGACGTGGTGATCGTGCCAAACTGGGAGCCGGGAACGGTTACGGCGTGGAAGATCACCGGCCCCTGAACTGAGGATGCGACGCGATGTCCGAGACGACACCTCTTGCTGAGCCCGCCCGCTCACCCACTTCTGAAACAGAGGTGACCGACATGGCCTTTGACCAGAACTACCAGGCGAGTGTGCCGCTTGAGCTGCACCATACACCCCGTGACGGGTCCGACCGCGTGGCCTACGCGCTGACGAAGATGCTGCGCTTCTTCGCGGACACGTTCTTCCGCAAGCGGTATGGCCACCGCGCCGTGGTGCTGGAAACCGTCGCGGCGGTTCCCGGCATGGTCGGCGGGATGCTGAACCACCTGAAGAGCCTTCGCCGGTTCGAGGATGACCGGGGCTGGATCCATACGCTGCTCGAAGAGGCCGAGAACGAGCGGATGCACCTGATGACCTTCATCGCGGTGGCGCATCCGAACTGGTTCGAACGCGCACTGATCATCTTTGCGCAGGGCGCCTTCTTCAACGCCTTCTTCGTGCTCTACCTGTTCGCGCCGCGCACGGCGCACCGTCTGGTCGGGTATTTCGAGGAAGAGGCCGTGATCAGCTATACGCAATATCTCGGCGAGATCGATGCCGGGCGGCTGCCCAACCCGCCCGCGCCGCAAGTGGCGATCGATTACTGGAAGCTGCCCGCGAACGCGACGCTGCGGGATGTCGTGATCGTCGTGCGCGCAGATGAAGCCGGCCACCGCGATGTAAACCATGCGTTCGCGGACGACCTGCGCGCCCGCCTGCATGGTTCGCAGATCGCCGTGCCGGGGGAGAAGAGCGAGCTGGCGCCCTGACGCTGTAGCGCGTCAGCCGACCCGGACGGCGCAAAGGAACTGCGTCCCGTATACCTCGTTCATGTTCAGCACACGGCGTGAAGGATTGGACGGCCACGGGTCACGAACCGTCAGTTGCGTGATCTGGCTGCGGCCATAGGCGTCAAGGAAGTACTGCATGGCCGTGAGCACGGTGGCATGGCTGAGTGCGCCATTGATCAACGGAAAGCCGTTTGCAAGCTCCTGTGCGGCGGCGGCGGCTGCTCCGGGTGCAGAATAACCGACGCTCAGATCAACCAACGCCTGGGCATATGCGGAAAAGTTGTAGCCGTCATTGTCCGTCCAGTAGCCGTTGATCGTCTGGATGATCTGCTGGCCGGTCGCTGTCGAGCAGGTGGTGTAGCCGAAAAGCCGCTCCACGATCTGTTCCTGAGCGACGAACCGTCCCTGGGTGGCGAAGATCATCTGGATACAGGCCGCCCAGCACCAGTTCTGACATTGCTGTTGCGACGCGTAGAACCTGAGCGAAGGCACGCCGACATCGCAGCGGGAAGTGCCGAAATTATCGACTGGAAAACACTGCCACTCCGCGTTGGCGACGGGGGCCAGCGTCGCTGCCGCCGCGGCCATCGTCAGGAACTTGCGCCGGTCCATGATCATCCCCCATCCACGTGACGGAACATTCTACCATCCGGTGCAGGTCAGTTCAATTCGCCTGGCCGAGGCTCACCGCCACCATCGCCGCGCGCAGGGTGCGTTCGCCGATGCGCCAGCCGGGCTGGAAGAGCTGGGCAATCGTTCCGGCGGGATGCTCGGACGGAATCTGCGCCACGGCTTGATGGACGTTCGGGTCGAACGTGCCGCCGGGTTCGGCTTCAATCGGCAGCACATTGTGGCGCGTGAAGACCGTGTGCAGTTCCTTCTGCGTCATCTCGATGCCGCCGAGCAGGTTCTTGCCGGCTTCGGTCAGGGTCTCGCGGTCGGCGTCCGGCAGGGCCGAAAGCGCGCGGGCGAGGTTGTCGGCGACGTTCAGGAGGTCCCCGGCGAACTTGCCGATGGCATAGACGCGCGCTTCGGAGACTTCGCGGTCGGCGCGCTTGCGGGTGTTGTCGAGGTCGGCATAGAGGCGGACATACTGCATCCGCAGCTCTTCCTTCTCCGCCTCGAGCTTCGCAATCACCTCTTCTGGTGACGGGGCGGGGGCTTCTGCTGCAGCGGCCTGCGGCGGTGTTTCGAGATCGGCGGCGTCGCCCGTGTTCGATGTATCGCTCATGACTTCCCATCCTTTCCGCGCCGGCCGGCGAGGATCTCGCCGACCACTTTCGCGGTATAATCCACCATCGGAATCACCCTGGCATAATTCAGGCGCGTTGGCCCGATCACGCCCAGGGCTCCGATGACCTGCTTCGAGCCCCCCATATAGGGAGCCACGATCACACTTGAACCCGATAACGGGAAAAGCCTGTTCTCTGCGCCGATGAACAGGCGCACGCCCTCGGCGTCCCGGGTCGTGTCGAGGATGTCGAGGAGGCTCTGCTGGCGCTCGAGCTCGTTGAACAGCTGGCGCACCCGGTCGAGGTCCTCGGCGGCCTTGGCATCTTCGAGAAGGTTGGCGCGGCCGCGCACGATCAGGCTGCGGCCCCGGCCGGGCGCGTCGCCGCCCCATTGCGCGAGGCCGGCCTCGACGAGGGCTGTGGCGGCGCTGTCGAGGGCGGCGCGGCGGCTGCGCAACTCGTCGCGCACCTCGTTGGTGGCTTCGGCCAGCGTGCGGCCCTTGAGACGGGTGGAGAGGTAGTTGCCGGCCTCGATCAGCGTGGTGACGGGCAGGCCGTCCGGCACCTTGATGAAGCGGTTCTCGACATCGCCGTCCTCGGTGACCAGCACGCAGAGCGCGTCCCCGCCGGCCAATGGCACGAATTCAACATGCCGGACGGGCGCGTCCCGCGTCGGCGAAGAGACCAGCCCGGCCCCGCCGGTGAGGCCCGAGAGAATGTCCGAGGCCTCGCCCAGCACCGCGTCAAAGTCGGCGCCGGCCGCGGCCAGCCGGTCGTCGATGGCCGCCTTGTCGAGTTTCGACGGCTCGCCGTATTCGAGGAACCCGTCCACGAACATGCGCAGGCCCTTGTGGGTCGGCGCGCGCCCGGCCGAGATGTGGGGGGCGTCCAGCAGGCCGAGTTCCGTCAGGTCGGCCATCACGTTGCGGATCGAGGCGGGCGACAGGTGGATGCCGCTTTTCGACAGCGTGCGCGAGCCAACCGGCTCTCCGGTGGCCAGATAGCCCTCGACGATCTCCCGGAAAATGTCGCGGGAGCGCTGGTCAAGGCGCTGCATCAGGGATTCCGTCTCGAAACGCTCTGCCATGCTCATGGATTAGGGGCCGCAGGCCCGGTGTTCAATAGGTCCGCCGCTTACAGACGCTGCGATTCAGGGTCAGCTGAGCCCTTCGACCTGGCCGAGGGCGTTGAGCGACATGATCTCGGCGGCCGGGCGGCGGGGCAGGCCGGGCATGGTCATGATGTCTCCGCAGATGGCGGCGACAAAGCCGGCGCCGGCCGACAGGCGCACCTCGCGCAGGCGCACCACATGGTCCACCGGCGCACCGAGCAGGCTCGGATCGGTCGAAAAGCTGTACTGCGTCTTGGCCATGCAGACCGGCAGGTTGCCGAACCCCGCCGCTTCCCAGGCTTTCAGCTGGTTGCGCACGGCGCGGGTCGATTCCACGCGCGCGGCCCGGTAGATGCGCGTGGCGACGGTCTCGATCTTCTCGAGCAGGGGCATGTCGTCCGGATAGAGCAGCTCGAATTTCGGTTTGCGTTTCGGGTTCGCGAGGGCCTTGACGGCGTGCGCGAGCGTTTCGGCACCGCGCCCGCCTTCCGCCCAATGCGTGCAGACCGCAACCGGTACGCCCATCGCCCCGCAATACGCTTCGATGGCGCCGATCTCGGCGGAGGTGTCTGTGGTGAACCGGTTGACCGCGACCACCACCGGCAGGCCGAACAGCTTGAGGTTCTCGATATGACGCCCGAGATTGGACAGCCCCGATTCCAGCGCGCTGTAGCTGACGGCCGCGAGTTCGTCCTTGGTCAGGCCGCCATGCATCTTCAGGGCACGGACGGTCGCGACCAGAACGGCAGCGTCCGGCACGAGGTTTGCCTGCCGGCACTTGATGTTGAGGAATTTCTCCGCACCCAGATCAGCGCCGAAGCCCGCTTCGGTGACGACGTAATCTGCCATGTGCATGGCCGCGCGTGTGGCGATCACCGAATTGCAGCCATGGGCGATGTTGGCGAAGGGCCCGCCATGGATGAAGACCGGGTTGTTCTCGAGCGTCTGGACGAGGTTTGGCTGGATCGCATCCTTCAGCAGCACCATCATCGCGCCCACCGCCTTGATGTCGGCGGCGGTGACGGCGGCGCGCTCGCGCGTGTAACCTACGATGATGCGGGAGAGGCGCGCTTCAAGGTCAGCCGCGTCCTTGGCGAGGCAAAGAATCGCCATCACCTCGGACGCGACCGTGATGTCGAACCCGGTCTCGATCGGCGTGCCATTGCCCGGGCCGCCGAGGCCCGAGACGATGCTGCGCAGGCTGCGGTCGTTCATGTCCATGACCCGCCGCCAGGTGACGCGCACGGGATCGATCTGCGGCTCGTGGTTCCAGTGGATATGATTGTCCACCATCGCCGAGAGCAGGTTGTGCGCCGAGGTGATCGCGTGGAAGTCGCCGGTGAAGTGGAGATTGATCTCGTCCATCGGCACGACCTGGGAAAGGCCGCCGCCGGTCGCGCCGCCCTTCATGCCGAAGCAGGGACCGAGCGAGGGCTCGCGCAGGCAGAGCAGCGTCTTCTCCCCGATCCGGTTCAGCGCGTCGGCCAAGCCGATCGACGTCGTCGTCTTGCCTTCGCCGGCGGCGGTCGGATTGATGGCTGTCACGAGGATCAGCTTGCCGAGATCCTGCGGGCGCAGGTCCTTGATGTGGCGGGCCGACAGCTTCGCCTTGTCGTGGCCGTAAGGGATCAGCTCCTCGGGAGGAATGCCAAGGCTCGCGGCCACCTCCACGATCGGGCGCTTCCTGGCCGCCCGCGCGATCTCGATGTCACTTGCCATACCCTATGCCTCTACACTCCGGGCGCATCCTTTCGGTGGACATCGCCCTCAAAACCCGCAAATCAGGCCGCAACCTATTAGGATTCCGCGCCATGCCCAGCCTTGTCCGTCCCTCTGGACGCGCTTTTGACGAACTCCGCCAGATTTCTCTCGAAACAGGCGTCACCCGTTATGCGGAGGGATCCTGTCTGGCGAAATTCGGGCACACGCATGTGCTGTGCACCGCCAGTTGGGAAAAAGGCGTTCCCGGCTGGATGAAGGGGAAGGGCGCAGGCTGGGTCACCGGCGAATATGGCATGCTGCCGCGCGCCACGCACACGCGGGGACGGCGCGAAGCCGCACAGGGTAAACAGTCCGGCCGGACGCAGGAAATCCAGCGCCTGATCGGCCGCTCGATGCGCTCCGTCATCGACCTCAACGCGCTCGGCGAGAATACGATCACGATCGATTGCGACGTCGTGCAGGCGGATGGCGGCACGCGCACCGCCTCGATCACGGGCGGCTTCGTGGCCCTGGCGCTTGCCTGCAAGTACCTGCAGACGGAAGGCGTCATCAAGGCGAGCCCGGTGCTCAAGCAGGCGGCCGCCATCTCCGTCGGCCTGTTCCAGAACCATCCGGTTCTCGACGTGGACTATCCGGAAGATTCCGGCGGCGAGGCCGACATGAACGTGGTGATGAGCTCGGATGGCGGGTTCATCGAAGTGCAGGGCACCGGCGAGTCGCGCCCGATGAGCCGGCCCGAACTCGACGCGATGATGGTGCTGGCGGAAAAGGGCTGCAACGAACTTTTCGCGGCCCAGCGCGCCGCAATCGGCTGAACTACCCGGCGGCCGGCTTTCCGGCCGGCCAGGTCACCTCGCGGCCATAGAGCGGCACGGTGGACAGGCTCATCTTCGCGGAGCCGTCGACAATCGTGCGGCTGAACGAGACATACATCAGGCTGTCCGTGTCCGGATCATAGATGCGGCGGACCGCGAGCTGCTTGAAGATCAGGCTCTGGCTCTGGTCGAAGACTTCTTCGCCGGACTTGTCGAGATCGATATTGCCAACCGTGATCGGGCCCGACTGAAGGCAGGAGATCGACGAGTTGGACGGGTTCTCGAACCAGTTTCCCTTGCCGATCCGGTCCCACACGCCGCGATCGAAATGCGCGAGGTGGCAGACCACACCGGCAACCTTGGGATCCTGCAGCTGCATGATCTTGATCTCGTTGCCGGTCCAGTCGTTCTTGAACTCGCCGACTTCCTTGCCGCTGCCGCCGCAGGCGGATAGCGCTGCGACACACAGGGCAAGGCACGCGCTGCGGAATGAGAGGGTCATGCTGCGCGCCAATTCTGCTGGTTCCGGGAGGGCGCTGTGTACCCCTCCGGGCGGCGGCGATCAACTCACCCGGCTGAGCGCATCGATCCTGGCGCTTCCCAGTTCACGATGGCGCACGCCTCGTCCGCACAGAATCCGCAGATGTGTTTGAGAAGTTCGACGCGCTCGCTGGCCGGCATTCGCGAGAGCGAACGCAATTGCCGGTCGAGCAGGCGAAACAAAACGACCCGGCCGCGCGGGCTTGCGAGGTGGGCTTCGAACAGGTCTCCGAGCGCGGCCTCGACCGCGAGGTCGCCTTCGGCCGGACTACCCAGCGCCGCAGAGGCGTAAAGGCGCATCCGCGGGAGTTCTTTGTCGATGTGATCGATCCATGTCATGCGGGGCGTGTAACCCTCGCGCGAAAATCGCCTGCCACGGGATTCCGTGACACGGGTGCATTTGTTTCTGCGACAACCGGTCCGTCAGGCGACGAGGCCGAGCGCCAGTCCGCGCAGGCCGGCCGTCACGCGGTCGTGCACATCAAGTTTGTCAAAGCACCGGCGAACATAGGTATCGACTGTATTCGCCGAGATGTTGAGCTTTGTGGCAATCTTCTGGTTGGAATGGCCGCGGACCACATAGCCGAGGATTTGCCGCTCGCGCTCGGACAGCTGCACCGTTTCCGGCAGGGCCTGCAGGATCAGTTCGCAAAACCGCAAGTGCGCAAGCTGGCAGGCGGCATGGATCTTTGCGATTTCGGAATCGTCGGCCTTCGGCTCATCCTTCCCGAACGCGGCGGCATAGTAGCCATTGCGCCCGTTCGGCCCGAAAACCGGAATCGCGAGCCCATTCCGGAGACCCGCCTTGATGGCTGTGGCCAGGTAGGCGCGCTCGTCGGCATCGAGTTCCCCCAGCCCGGCGATCTTGGACCACCAGAAAGGCTTGGTCTGACGGGCGGCAATCCGGGGCAGTGGATCGATGTGGATATAGTCTTCCCGGATATAGGTTTCGACCCAATCGGTCGGCCAGCCGAATGTGTAGACCTGGATATCGGGGCCGAAATCGAGCGCGCCGACGGGCGGATAATGGTAGTAGCTGAGCATCCGGATCCCGACCGCGGTGCAGTAGCTTTCCATGGCGAACTGGACCTGCGCGAGCTCCGTCGCCGACGACAAGGCCAGGCGGAGCCGTTCGATGTTCAGGACATTGTTATCCGGCGTCATCGCCTCGTCCTTGCGGGCTGCCCAGAATGCAGCCACACGAAGAATGCACGCATTCCGCGCCAAGCGGAAGGCAAAAGTGAACCGCTTATTCGGCCGCGAAGCGCCGTTCGCCCTGTTCGTCTTCAGTGTCGAACACGAGGATATCGCCCGGCTGGCACTTCAATTCGCGGCACAGGGCTTCCAGCGTCGAGAAGCGGATCGCTTTGGCCTTGCCGGTTTTCAGGATCGACAGGTTCGCAAGCGTCACGCCAACGCGCTCCGACAGTTCGGTCAGAGACATCCGGCGTTCGAGAAGAACGCGGTCGAGGGTCACGCGAATGGTCATGGGTTTATGGCGCTCCTCAGATCGTCATTTTTTCTTCGTCGCGCAGGCGGGTGCCTTCACGAAAGACTTGGGAAAGCACGAACAGCGCCGCAACCGAGATCCACAGTATGATCTGTGTCGAGAT
>JAIXRO010000156.1 GCA_027485145.1 Hyphomonadaceae bacterium
GGACTGCTAGGGGCTCACACAGTAGCTCGCAGTCCGCTTGGAACGAAAATGGATGCTCCGTCGCACTCGTCGCAACCGAAATCCTCGTTCCGCGATGCGGACAGACATTTGTCAGGGCTGAACGCGCAGACCGTCGCGCGCCTGCTCGAACAGTCGTCGGACATCGCGGTGATCATCGAGAATGGCCTCGTCAAGGACGTCGCGATTTCCTCCGATGACCTTCGAAAAACCGGCTTCGCCGCCGGCTGGATCGGCCGCCCCTGGATCGACACCGTTTCCTCCGACAGCCGCTCGAAGATCGAGGCGCTGCTGGCCACCGGTGAAAATTCAGCGCCGATTCGTCCGCGTCAGGTCAATCACCCCTCGGGCGGCGTGCGCGATGTGCCGGTCTCCTACCGCACCGTTCGCGCGGAAGGGCTGGGCCCGACGATCGCACTCGGCCGCGACCTGCGCGAAGTCTCCGAACTGCAGCAGCGACTGGTCAAGGCGCAGCAGGATATCGAGCGCGACTATGCGCGCATGCGCAAGGCAGAGGCGCGCTACAAGCTGGTGTTCGAGGCCGTCGCCGAACCGATCCTGATCGTCACCGCCGACGAATTGATCATCGAAGCGGCGAATCGCGCCGCCGGCAAGGCGCTGGGAATAGAGCCCGACCGCCTCGCGCGCGCCGATTTTCCGGGCCTCTTCCTGCCCCGCGCGTCGCGCGTTGTCGAACGCATGGCCGCCAAGGCGCTCGCCACCGGATCGGCCGTCTCCGAAAAAACCGAACTGGCCGACGGCAAGAAGGTCAGCCTGTCTGCCTCCGTCTTCGGCCAGGGCCTCGAAGCCCGCCTCGTCATCAAGATCGGCGGCGAAGGCGCGGCTGCGCTGAAGGGCGACGGCGACCGCTCGCAGTTGCTGCGCGCGCTTGAAGACCTCCCCGATGCGCTGGTTGTCACGGACGAGGACCTGCGGATCCTCGCCGCCAATCGCGCGTTCCTCGAAATGGCGCATCTCAGCGATGAGGAACACGCAACCGGCGCGCGCCTCTCGCAATATCTCGGCCGCTCGAACACCGACCTCAACGTCCTGATGTCGACCCTGAAAAACAATGGCAGCGCCCGCAACTTCGCCACCGTCCTGCGGGACCGGTTCGATTCGGAAGAGCAGGTCGAAGTCTCCGCGGTCGCGACCGGCGAGGCCCGCCCGCCGCTGTACGCCTTCTCGGTTCGGATCGTCACGCGCCGGTTCACGGCCGACCCGACGCCCGGCGAGGAATTGCCGCGCTCGGTCGATCATCTGACGAATCTCGTCGGCCGCATGCCCCTCAAGGACATCGTGCGCGATTCGACCACGTTGATCGAACGCCTCTGCATCGAAGCCGCCTTGAAGCTCACCGACGACAACCGCGCCTCCGCCGCCGAAATCCTCGGCCTGAGCCGCCAGGGCCTCTATTCCAAGCTCAAGCGCTTCGGAATCGACGACAAGGCCTGAACCGGCCCACTTGATCCGCACACCGAACAAATTTGTCGTTCTGGCGCACGTCGGGACCCAGACAATTGACGAAATTTTCGTCATTGACTGGACCCCAGTCTGTCGCCCACGCGGCTGAAACCGCGCGGTGCGTCAGGAAAACGCGCCGGGTTCACCGGTTTCCAGGGCACGCTTCACAGCGAGGGCTATGTCCAGAAATTTAGCCCAAACAACCTCTTCCGCCAATTTTTCCCAAAACAGGTTTGGGTAGCCTTGCGAATTATCACTCTTCACGCCCGCATGTTGAAGGGCGCTGAGCAACGCGCGGCGCGGCGCCTCTTCTTCGAATGGCAGATGAGTCTTCAAGTGGTAAAGATCGGTCCAAATGCTGGGTTCGGCAATGAAGAAGGGGTATGCGATTCGTCCGGCGGTTGTGGTCACGCCGACCGATACACCTGCCTTTGTTCGGCCCATTTGAAAGCCCTCGGCTTGAAACCAGGCATAAGCCCTCCTCGCCAGCGAGTGCGCGGCAGCACCTCGCTTGGCTTCAAGTTCTTCGAACCAGTCGTCAATCGTTCCCATCGGCGAACTGGGCTGTACCGCCTTGGCGCCCTCCGCGCGCTCGGTCTTCCCGACAAGGCGCGGGGTAAGCATCCGCAGTCCTTCCGGCGTCGCGTGCTGTTCGACCTCCAACGCCAAAACTTCCGCGGGCCGCATTTGCTCGTTCAGGAATTCGACGATTCGTCGAAGTTCCTTGGGAATCTGGTCCGCCACAAAAACCATTCTGACTCGGCCAGACCGGAGATTAGACTCCACCTGACGCCAGTATTCCTCAGGGTCGGCGTCACCCAGAAAGGCTGCGAGGCTCGCATCGGGATCTTCTCCCGACAACTCGGCCGTGGCGCGCCGCGCCGAAACGATCTGCTCGATCGGCCAATAGGCTACTCCATTGGCTGCATAGTCGAGCATTTGGGCAACGACCTCCCGCCGGATGCGGGTATCGGTCGCGCGTTTCACTTCGATGAGAACGGGAACGCCGCTGCGGTCGAGGAAAAGATGATCCAGCGACCAGCGGCCTGAACTCTCCAGAGCCTCCGGCACGGGTGCTTCCCGTTGCACGAGCAGGAGTTGACCTTCCGGCCCAGCGACCTGTTCAAGCAGAACAGGATGATCGCCAAGCAGGCGCTGGAAGAGGTCTTCGGAATCATAGGGTGTGCGGTTCAGCTTGGAGAGTGCGTTATCCGGCCCGATGATGAATACGGTTGATGACATGACCTACCTGTGAGCGCAAATGTCAAGTTTGCCCGTGTTCAGGCTGAAGCTCGCTCGAATGCAAGCAAAATCGCACACCGCTCGCTTTAACCGAATTGGGCATGATTGATCAGTGTACGGAATTCAATGCGGGACAAATCCTGAACGTTGTCATCCCGGCGAACGCAGGGACGACGGGACGATGGCGCGAGCCGCTCGTCTGGCGCGTGGATTTTTCGGCCCACACAGGAGCATGAAACTTAGCCCCTGGGCGTCAATCTGCGTTGACACCTTACGACGTCAATTATAGCTTACACTCATGCTCCATACCCCCATCGCCGCGCCGAACCAGCAACTGCCGAAACCGGCAGCCGTGCTGGAGCTTTTCAAGCCCGTGACCTGGTTTGCCGCGATGTGGGCCTTCATGTGCGGGGCGGTGTCGAGCGGCCAGCCCTTCGCCGGAAACCTGCACCTCGTTCTCGGCGGCATGCTGCTCGCAGGCCCGATGGTCTGCGCGTCCAGCCAGGCCGTCAATGACTGGTATGACCGGCACGTCGACGCGATCAACGAGCCGGACCGACCGATCCCGTCAGGGCGCATTCCCGGCCGTTGGGGGCTCTATCTCGCGATCATCTGGTCCGGCCTGTCGCTGCTGCTCGGCGCGGCGCTTGGCTTCTGGGCGTTCGCCGCCACCCTCGTCGCGGTCTTCTTCGCCTGGGCCTACAGCGCGCCGCCCTTGCGGCTGAAGCTGAATGGCTGGTGGGGCAATGCAGCGGTCGGCATTTCCTATGAAGGCATTTCCTGGTTCACCGGCGCCGCCGTGATGCTCGGCGCCCTGCCGAACCCGCTGATCCTCTTTCTCGCCTTCGCCTACTCGGTCGGCGCGCATGGCATCATGACGCTCAACGATTTCAAATCCATCGAAGGCGACCGCCTGATGGGCGTGCGCTCCCTTCCCGCGCAGCTCGGTCCCGACCGGGCCGCGATCGTTGCCTGCGTGATCATGACGGCGGCGCAGTTCGCGGTCATCGTGATGCTCGCCTGGATCGGCAAGCCCTGGCATGCGGCCGCGATCATCGGCCTCCTCTGTGCGCAGCTCCTGCTGATGGTCGACCTTCTGAGCGACCCGCGCGGCAAGGCGATCTGGTACAGCGCGACCGGCGTCACATTGTTCGTACTCGGAATGCTGGTCAGCGCTTTCGCGGTCGCCCCGCTTTCGGTGGCCGGATGACCAGCGCCCCTGCCCCCACATTCGGCTGGCTGGGCATTGTTCGCCTCGGCCTGATCCAGACCTCGCTCGGCGCGATCGTCATCCTGATGACCTCGACGCTCAACCGCGTCATGGTCGTCGAACTCGGCCTTGCGGCCGCCATTCCCGGCCTCCTCGTCGGCTGGCACTATGCCGTGCAGATGTCTCGTCCCCGCTGGGGATATGGCGCCGATGCCGGCGGTCGCCGCGCGCCCTGGATCTTCGGCGGTATTGTCGTGCTCGCGATGGGCGCGCTGATGGCCACCTTCGCCGCCTCCCTGATTCCGGGCGCCTTCTGGGCCGGTCTCGCGCTCTCGGTGATCGCCTATGCCCTGATCGGCGCCGGCGTCGGCGCAGCGGGTACCAACCTGCTGGCGCTGCTCGCCATCCGCACCCCGCCGGCGCGCAAGGCGGCAGCGGCGGCGATCGTCTGGATCATGATGATCATGGGCTTCGTGCTGACGGCGGCGATCGGCGGCAGCTTCCTGTCACCCTTCAGCTTCGAACGGCTGATGACCGTCACGGCCGTGGTTTCGGCGATCGCGATCACGGTCAGCGCCCTCGCCCTCTGGGGAATAGAGCCGAGGAGCGCCGCTGCACCCGCAACCGCCAGATCGTCAGATGACGGAGCAGCCTTCCGCGAGGCCGTCCGCGAAACCTGGAACGATACGCAGGCGCGGCGGTTCACGATTTTCGTCTTCGTCTCGATGCTCGCCTATAGCGCGCAGGACCTGATCCTCGAGCCCTTCGCCGGTCTCGTCCACGGCTATGATACCGGCGCATCGACACAGCTTGCCGGCACCCAGAACATGGGCACGCTGCTGGGCATGATCCTTACGGCCGTGTTCGCGACCGCCATCGGCAAATCGCGCGCCGGCTTCATGCGGCTCTGGACGGTGGGCGGCTGTATCGCGTCTGCAGCGGCGCTGCTGGCACTCGGGCTTGGCACCTATGCGTTCGGAACGAACTGGCCGCTGGTGCCGAACGTCGTGGCGCTCGGCATCGCCAATGGCGCCTTTGCGGTGTCAGCCATCGGCTCGATGATGACGCTTGCCAGCGCCGGGCCGAAGAACCGCGAAGGCACGCGCATGGGCCTGTGGGGCGCTTCGCAGGCGATTGCGTTCGGCCTCGGCGGTTTCCTCGGCGCCGCACTTGTGGATGTCGCGCGCCTCCTGATCGGCGAGCCTGCGCCCGCCTTCGCCCTCGTCTTTACCCTCGAAGGCCTGACCTTCCTTGCCGCCGCCGCCCTCGCCTTGCGCGTCGGACGGACGCAGGCCGACTCCCTGCGCTTGCCCGTATTGCCGAGCAGCGAATTCCTGGCCGTACGAAACGGAGAAGCGACATGACCCCTCAGACCCCGGATGATATCTATGACTGCGTGATCGTCGGGGGCGGACCGGCGGGCGCAACAGCGGCGCATGACCTTGCCCGCACCGGGCGCCGGGTGCTGCTGCTCGACAAGGCCGGCCGTATCAAGCCCTGCGGCGGCGCGATCCCGCCGCGCCTGATCCAGGATTTCGACATTCCCGAAAGCGTCATCGTTGCCCGCGCCCGCGCGGCCCGGATGATCGCGCCGTCCGGCCGGGTGGTGGACATGCCAGTCGAAGGCGGCGCCGTGGGCATGGTGGACCGCGAGCATTTCGACGAATGGCTGCGCGAGCGCGCCGCAAAGGCGGGCTGCGAACGGCGCGCCGGGAGTTTCACGACGATCGACCGCGAAGCCGATGGCACGGCGGTGGTGGTCTACGAACCGAAGGGATCCGGTTCGGCTGAAGTCCGGATCCGTACGCGCACGGTCATCGGCGCCGATGGCGCCAGGTCCCGCGTGGCGGCCGATTCCATCCCGGGCGGCAGCGAGACGAAATGCGTATTCGCCTATCACGAGATCATCAAGTCCCCTGCCCCGACGGATGCCTTCGATCCGGCGCGCTGCGATATCTATTATCAGGGCCGCCTGTCGCCGGACTTCTACGCCTGGGTTTTCCCGCACGGCGAGACGACCAGCGTCGGTGTCGGCAGCGCGAACAAGGGATTCTCGCTGCGTGATGCGATCCGTACACTGCGCAAGGATATCGGCCTCGACGAGGCGCAGCTTGTCCGCAAGGAAGGCGCGCCGATCCCGCTGAAACCGCTGAAGCGCTGGGACAATGGCCGCGATGTGATCCTCGCGGGTGACGCTGCCGGCGTCGTCGCGCCGGCGTCCGGTGAAGGCATTTACTATGCCATGCTGGGCGGACGCGAAGCGGCCACCGCCGTAGGCGAACTGCTCGAGACCGGCGATGTGCGCGCCCTCGCCGCGACGCGCAAACGCTACATGAAGGCACACGGACAGGTGTTCATGATCCTCGGGATCATGCAGCATTTCTGGTACCGGTCCGACAAGCGCCGCGAGGGCTTCGTGGCGATGTGCAATGACAAGGACGTACAGCGCCTGACCTGGGACGCCTATCTCAACAAGCGTCTCGGCAAGCCGGATCACATGGCGCACCTGAAGATTTTCCTGAAGGATACCGCGCACCTTCTCGGCCTTGCGCCCAACCGGCCGAAAACCACCGCCTGATGTCCCGCCGCCCGCTTTATGTTGCGGCGGGCACCGCGTTCGCAACCGCGATTGCCGGCGGCGCGATGACGCGCATCGATGACTGGTACCGGGCGCTCGAGAAGTCGTCGCTGAACCCGCCCGACTGGGCCTTCGCCCCGGGCTGGACGATCATCTATGCGCTGGCGGCCCTGTCGGCGACCTTCGGCTGGCGGGATGCCGGGACGCAGCGCGACCGGTCGCTGCTGATGATCCTGTTCTTCATCAACGCGCTGCTGAACATCGCCTGGAGCGCGGTGTTCTTCACGCTGCGCCGGCCCGACTGGGCGCTGGCGGAAGTGGCAACGCTCTGGCTGTCCGTCGCGGTGCTGGTCGTCTTCCTCGCGCGCTTTTCCGCGCGGGCGAGCCTGCTGATGGTGCCGTATCTCGCCTGGGTCTCGTTTGCGGCTTACCTCAATTACAAGGTGGTCGAGCTCAACGGCCCGTTCGGCTGAGCGTCGGAGGCGAACGTCATGACGCTTCAGCCCTGGATGTTCGACCTCGTGATTGCGGGCGTCGCCGCCGAGTTCCTGGCGCTGTCCTTCCTGCTCGCCCGCGCCGGGCATAGGCCGTGGGCCTGGCCCCTCTTCTGGTTCCTGCTCTCGGGGGCGCTGCTGATGGCCGCGGTGCGCAGCGCGCTCGCGGGAGTGCCGCATCCGGTGATTGGCGGCGTGCTGATCGTCAGCCTGCTGACACATGTGGCGTGCCTCTGGTCCGCCTGGCGGCTGGTCGCGGCGAAGCGCTAGGCGCCGTGTTCGTCGCAGCACGAACGGCCGGACGCAGCGTGGGCTGGCCGGGTGTTTTTTCTGGCGATCGGATCCTGTCATCCCGGCGGAAGCCGGGACCCAGACTTTGAAGCGCGCGGCAAGGCGGCCTCTCTGGGTCCCGGCTTTCGCCGGGATGACACGGGGGGCTAGGTTGAGTCGAGAATCAAGGAGGTCAGAGCCCCCTCCGTCATGGCGCGGTGCGCCATGCCACCTCCCCCGCTGATGCGAGGGAGGATGGGGACAGCCGTGAGGATGCCGCGCGCAGCGAGGTTGGCCGGCAGGTCGCTGGCATAGCTTTCATCCGTCAGGGGACGGAAGATGCGCGGCAAGGGTTTGTAGGCATCCGGGTCTTCCCTGTCGCCGAGATAGACGATGGTGATGAAGCCCCAGCGGCTGACACTGTAGAGCATGTTCGGGTAGCCCTCGCGGCGCGACCAGCTGAACAGGCGATTGATCTGCCAGACGAGGATCGGCCAGCACAGCACGAAAACATGCGCGAACAGGGGCGCAAAGTGGGGGCTGCTGCGAAGGGCGCTGAGCGTCGGCATGCGGGGAGTGTAACCCGCCCGCGGAGGGGGTGCGTTCGCGGCGGCGAAGTATTTTACAAGTGCCTGATTGAGCGGTGTATTTTGCTTTCTGGGGCGCGGATTTCGTAGGCACAAGTGGCCCCGGGCGCGACAAGGAAAAGGCCGGGCCCGGAAGATCCGGACCCGGCCTTGAGGCGGTCGTCAAGTTTCTGTTCTCGAGCCTAGAACCTGGCGAAGCCGTTGTCGGCGCCCCAGAGGAACCAGTTGTCCACAACCGTTCCGGTGAGAAGCACACCGATACCGCCGGTGATCGGGCAGAGGATGGCGAACCACCAGGCCCAGCGGTGGATGGATTCCATCGAGGCGTTGAAACCCATCGTCCAGCGCCAGAAGAGGGCTGCCCGCTCGGACGCCGTACCCCGGTCCGTGATCTGCTCGATCTCGCGCTCGCCGCCATAACGGCCGACCGCAAGGATCGTCGCGCCGTGCATCGCGAACAGGAGGGCCGACCCGTAGAGGAAGGCAATCGAGAGCATGTGGAAGGGGTTGTAGAAGAAGTTGCCATAGACGAGCGAGAGATTGTTCGTCCAGTCGAGGTGGGTGAAGATGCCGAAGGGCACCGCCTCGTTCCAGCTGCCCATCATCACGGGACGGATGAGTCCGAGAACGAGATAGAGCCAGATGGCGGCGGCAAAAGCCCAGGAGACGTGCGTACCCATGCCGAGCGTGATGGCCCGGCGGTAGGAGCGCACCCACCAGAGAAGGATGGAGGCGGTCAGGAACATGCCCGCCATCAGCCACCATCCGCCTTCGTTCAGCGGCATGAAGATATTCAGGCCGTGCTCCGGCAAGGGGGCATCCAGCGACAGCCAGGGCAACTGGCCGAAGAACTTGATCGGATCCCAGCCGACGCTGGCCCACATGTTGAGACCGATGATCTCGATGGCGATGAAGCCGCAGATCAGCGAGGCGACACCGGACCAGCCCAGATACAGGGGCCCGATCTGGGCATCCCCGATCTTGCCGAACAGGTGGCTGGTCCCGGTGATCTTGTAGCGTGGTTCGCTGCCGCCCTTTTGGGGGATGCCGTAGTCCGTGTGGCCGCGGACCTGAACCTGGGTGAAGATATTCTGATAGTCAGCCATGTGTGGGTCCTCCTACACGCGCCAGATCGCGAGATTTTTCCAGCCATTCCACCAGTCGATCCACGAGCCCTCATAGAGCGGGCCGGAGATGACGATACAGATGGCGCTCCAGATCCCGGCCGAGAGGGCGAGGAACAGGCCGAGCCGGTGGATGCCGAGCGTGCCGATGGAGTAGCCGATGAAATCGCGGAAGAACGCGTTCTCGTGTTCCGGTGTCTTGACGGTGTTGCCGCGGCCGGGGTTCACGGCCGAGAGCACGAGGCCGCCGTGCATGGAAAGCGCGAGCGTCGTCGTGAAGAAGAACGTGATCGCGACCATGTGGGCCGGGTTGTAGTGGAAGTTGCCGTATTTGTAGCCGGTGTTGGACACCCAATCGAGGTGGCTCATGATCCCGTACGGGAAGCCATGACCCCAGGCGCCCATCAGGAACGGGCGGATGACGACGAGCGTGACATAGGCCAGGATCGCCACGCTGAACGCGATGGGAACGTGCAGTCCCATACCGAGCTTGCGGGAGATCTCGACTTCCCGGAGCGCCCAGGAGCCGAAGGCACCGATCGCGCAGACCGTGACGATCTGCCAGATGCCGCCCTCGGCCATCGGCGCGAGTTGCAGCCCGTATTCGATCGGGGGCGGATCAATGCTGATCAGCCAGGGATTCCATGTGCCTTCCATCGACGCGCCCAGGAAAATGAGCGCGGTTCCGAGGAATGCGAAGAAGATTGCCGTGATGCCGAAGAAACCGACATAGAACGGTCCGACCCAGAAATCGAACAGGTCACCGCCGACGAGCGTACCACCTCGAATCCTGTATTTTCTTTCAAAATTGAGTAGCGCCATCGCCGCGGCTCCTTGCTTTGGCGCGCGTCCGGGACATCCGGTATCACAGCGCCGCTAAATTCTTCTTCTTGCAGAAGACAGGTGGCGGGAGAGCAGAGCCCGCCCGCCATCCGTCATTGGTTCAGGCGCTCTGAACCGTTTCAACCGTCAGCTCCGCAACAGCGGCCGGCGTGGTGCCGAGCCAGTTGAAGCGGGGTGAGCTGAGCAGGATGAAATGGATCAGAATGGCCAGCACGAACAGGAAAGCCGCGAGGGCCACCAGAACGCGCCGCGGATCGAATAGAAGCCAAATTCTCCACATAGGTCAGTTCTCCTCTATGCTTTGAGGCTCACGAGCGCGCTCGCGAGACTCATTGTGTCTTGAATCATCGCGTAGCCGTTCGGGCCTGGAATCCAGGGCCTCCAGGACCAGACGAGGAAGTGAGCGCCAACGGCGATCAGAGTGAAGAGAATGAAGCTCACAATGAATAGCTTGTGGAACTCTTGGGCTTCGGACGCTGTCAATCCTGTCAGCGACCCAGTCCTTTCATTTGCATTATCGGCCATATGATTTTCTCCGTTCGGGCCTAGGTCTGCGACCACACCAGCGCCCTAGTGTGATCCAATTGACGTCACGGCTTGCCGCTCCGCCAAAAGCTTGTGTTATTCGTGTACTGAGGATCATGACGATCTCATCTGTGCACGAAGAACCAGGGGACGACGCTTTGGGTACGGTCTGCCGCTTCGGCGAAGGCGGACGGGCGGGCCCGTGCCTTCGAACCGGAGCGCGGCAGGAGCCGGCCCAGCATCGCAACGATCAGGAAGACGGGATAGATCAGCGCTTCATACGCGATCATCGCCTGGCGATCCCGGTCTCTCAGGTCGCTCGATGTATCCATCTTGACTAGTGCCATAGTCTTCCTCCTCGTAACTCGTTTTCCAGACCGCCCCTGCCCCCTTATGGGATCAGGCCGCCCTGGAGTTTTCCAGTTCAGCCCGGCTGCGCCGGACCGTCTCGATCGTGACCCGGCCTGACCCTTCCTGGCCCGCGAGCAGCTCGGCGTGATCACGCAGGCGCTTGGCGGCAGAAATCCGTGTCAGGACGGAATGTTTGGCGATGTAGGCTTCCAGCTCGTCATTGGCGGCGGCGTCCCAGGTGATCTGGGCACCCATGCGGGCGGGCGTGGCCTCGGCCTTGTCCATCGTGGCGGCGAGCGGCAGGATGTGGAACAGGGCATCGAACAGGGCGTTGCAGTATTCCTGCACGACATAGGTGGCGCCGGAATATCCCATGAAGGGCGTGCCGGTGTGGCGGCGGATGATGGCGCC
>JAIXRO010000177.1 GCA_027485145.1 Hyphomonadaceae bacterium
CCTGATCAAGAAAGAGCCGAAGAAGAAGGAAGACGACCTCGCCTTCCTCGATGATTTCGACAAGGCCCTGCAGGACAAGCGCCAGACCCGTCCGCGCGCCGCCGCGCAGGAGGCACCCGACCGCCCGGCCATCGGCAATGCCGACCGCGACCGGGAGGGGGTAGGCGACCGGTCCGGCAACACCGCTTCGCTGCAGGCCGCGGTCCGCCGCCAGATCGGCTTCTGCTGGCGCGGCATCGAAGACCTGCCGAAGGAAGACCAGATCGACGTGGTGATCCGCATGCAGCTTGCCACCGACGGCGCGCTGATCGGCTCGGCCGAACTCGTCAGCCCGAAATCGCGCCCGGCCGGCCGCTCCGGCCTCGCGGTCGACCTGGCGCTGCGGGCCGTGCGCAAATGCGCGCCTTACAACCTGCCCGAAGACGCTTATGAACAATGGAAAGACATCGAAGTGACGATCGGTCCCGTCCAGGAATGACCGCGCCACGCAATTGAACAGGAGTTCCCGGGGATGACCCAAAGAACCATCAACCTAATCCGGCACTTTCTCGCCGTTGCCCTGATCACTCTGGGGCTCGTCGCGCCGGCCTCTGCGCAGCTGCGCGTGCGCGTCGATGAAGGCAACTTCCAGCCGACGCCGATCGCGATCCCCGACTTACAGGTCACCGGCGCCAACGGCGATCTCGCCAGGCAGATCGTCGAAGTCGTCCGTGCCGACCTTGCCTCCACCGGCCTGTTCGACCTGCAGAACCCGGCCTCCTTCATCCAGCGCGACCTGACGATCAATGCGGAGCCCCGCTTTGCCGACTGGAAGATCATCAAGACCGAAGGCCTCGTCGTCGGCACGTTCGAAGACCTGCCGGACGGCAAGGTCGCCGTCTCCTTCCGCCTCTGGGACATTTACGGCGGTGAGCTGATGCGCATCAACGGCGAGCCCGGCCGCCGCCTGACCACCACGCCCGAAAACTGGCGCCGCATCGCCCACAAGATTTCGGACTCGATCTACCAGCGCCTCACCGGCGAGGACCCGTACTTCGACACCCGCATCGTCTACATCGCCGAAACCGGCCCGAAGACGGCGCGCGTCAAGCGCCTCGCCATCATGGACTCGGACGGCGCCAACCAGGAATACCTGACCTCCGGCCGCTCGACCGTGCTGACCCCGCGCTTCTCCCCGTCGGCGCAGGAGATCACCTACATGTCGTATGAAGGCGGCAAGCCGCGCGTCTATCTCTTCAACATCGAGACCGGCCGCCAGGAACTGCTCGGCAACTTCCCCGGCATGACCTTCGCGCCCCGCTTCTCGCGGGATGGCCAGAGCGTGCTGCTCAGCCAGGCCCAGCGCGGCAATACCGACATCTACATCATGAACCTGCGCACCCGCGAATCCGATCGCCTGACCGACCATCCGTCCATCGACACCTCGCCCTCGATGTCGCCGGATGGCAAGTCGATCGTCTTCAACTCCGACCGGGGCGGCTCGCCGCAGCTCTACATCATGAACGCCGATGGCTCGCAGCGCGCCTGTCCGTCGGGCGGCCGCGACACGGCCTGCCGCATCACCTTCGGCAAGGGCCGCTATTCGACGCCCGTCTGGTCCCCGCGCGGTGACCTCATCGCCTTCACCAAGCAGGAAGGCGGCAAGTTCTACATCGGCGTCATCGGCACGGACGGCAAAGGCGAGCGCCTGCTCACCGAGGCCTATCTCGACGAGGGTCCGGACTGGTCCCCGAACGGCCGCGTCATCGTGTATTTCCGCGAAGCGCGCCCGGGCGCCAGCCCGCAGCTCTGGTCGGTTGACCTGTCCGGCCGCAATGAGCGCCGGATGACCACCCAGACCGATGCGTCCGACCCCGCCTGGTCGCCGCTGCTGCAGTAACTGCACATTGCCGGAATTTAAGCAGGCAGCCTTTGCCGGGACTGCTAACCGGCGCATCGAAGCCTTGATTTGACTGAATTGGCACCGTCACGGATTGTCGTCGCAATTCGGTCAGATTAAGGAGTTAATGTTGGTTCTGTAGAGAGTTCAGAAACGAACGCCTCGTACCACGCCAGCGCATCGTCCAATCCTTAGGAGCCCCGACACCATGCAAACATTCCTCAAAGTGACTGCTGCCGCCGCGCTTCTGGCCACGGGCGCCTGCGCCTCCCAGCCGAAGCCCGTCGAAGAAGCCAAACCGGCTGAAGTCGTTGTCCCGCAGCAGCCCGAAGTGAAGCCGCCCGTCGTCGAATCGTCGATCCAGGCCGGCTCGCTCGAAGATTTCCGCGTCAACGTCGGTGAGCGCGTCTATTTCGGTCTCGACCAGTCCAGCCTTGACTCCGACGATCAGGACATCCTGAAGCGTCAGGCCGCCTGGCTGTCGTCCTATCCGTCCGTTCGCGTCCTGATCGCCGGCAACGCCGACGAGCGCGGCACGCGCGAGTACAACCTCGCCCTCGGTGAGCAGCGCGCCAACGCCGTGAAGGAGTATCTCGTCAGCCTCGGCGTCAGCGCTTCGCGCATCGACACCGTGTCCTATGGCAAAGAGCGCCCGGTTGTTGCCGGCTCGGACGAGCAGTCCTGGGCTCTGAACCGCAATGGCTGGACGCAGATCGTCTCTGGCGCCACCAGCTAAGCGTTCTGTAAAGTACACATTCAGGCAGCCGGGCGCCATAATTTGGCCCCGGCTGTTTCTTTTACTGCCGCGTCTCGTGCCCGTTTGCGTACCGCCGGAGAAACCCTGCCATGTTGAAACCTGCCTTGCTGAGCCTCGCCGTCGCGGCTTGCCTGATCGTGCCTTCTGCCGCCCAGACCGTCACCACGCCGGTGCGCAGCGCGCCGATCACCAAGGGTGTCACGACGGGCGACCTGTCGCTTCAAGTCGATCAGACCCGTCAGCAGACGGCGGACATGCTGGTGCAGGTCAACCAGCTGCAGGGACAGATCAGTACACTGAATGGCCGCGTCGAGGCGCTCGAGTTCGAACTGAGCCGGGCCCGCGAAACCAATGACGACCTTCTGTCCGACAATGAAACATTGATCCGCGACATGGCGCAGATGCGCCGCTCTGTCGAAACGATACAGACCATGCTCGGCATCACGCCGGAGCCCGTCGCTCAGGTCGTGCCCGAGCAAGGAACGAGCGCAGGCCCGGTCGAACTTGCCGCGCCAGCTCCAGGCCCGGCCTCCGCCTCTGCCTCCGCCTTGCCGGAAGGCTCACTCGGAACCCTGCCCGCCAGCCAGCTTCCGGGAGAGGCCGGCCCTTTGTTCGCTGAAGCCAAGGCCCGCCTCATCGCCCAGGACAATGCCGGCGCCGAGGAAGCCTTCGAGGCGTTCATCACCAAGTTCGGCAAGGATCCGCAGGTTGGCGAGGCGCATTTCTGGCTCGGCGAAGCGCTGTTCCGCCAGGAGGCCTACGCCGATAGCGGCGCCGCTTACACGACCCTGATCCGGTCTTACCCGGACAACGAACGCGCCCCGGACGCCCTCGTGCGCCTTGCCCGCACCTTGCGTATTCTCGGCGAGAACGAGAAAGCCTGCACGGCCCTCAACACCTTGCCGAAGCGCTATCCCAAGGCCGAGAAAATCGTCCGTGACATCGCCGCCGTCGAGCGGACACAGGCCGGGTGCGGCAGCTAGACCTCCCGGCCCGTTTCGTTGCCGCCCTTGAGGCCGTGCCCGGCGATCTGCGTGCGGGCCCCATCGGACTCGCCGTCTCTGGCGGAAGCGACTCGGTCGCCCTGCTGACCCTCGCCCACTTATGGGCGACGAAGTCGGGGGCCTCATTGATCGTCCTCACCGTCGATCACCGCCTCCGGCCGGCCTCCGCCGCCGAAGCGGAGACGGTCGCCGCGCTTTGCGAACGTCTTGGGCTCCCGCATCAAACCTTGCACTGGCAGGCCCCCGAAGCGCGCCAGTCCGCCGCCCGCCGGGCCCGGCATGCGCTTCTCGCGGGCGCCATCAAGTCCGCCGGCGGACAGCTGCTCCTGACCGGCCACACGGCGGACGACCAGGCCGAAACCTTTCTGATGCGCGCGCGCCAGGCCTCCGGATGGTACGGCCTCGCCTGTATGCGGGGCCTGTCCCTGTCGCCGGTCTGGCCGGAAGGCGCGGGCATCTGGATCGCCCGGCCCTTGCTCGGCGAACGCCGGACCCACCTGCGCGGCTGGCTGACGGGGCAGGGGATCGGCTGGGCCGACGACCCCTCGAACGAGAACCCGGCCTTTGAACGCGTCCGCGCGCGCGCGCTCCTCTCTGGCCCGGGCGACAAGCTCACGGACCGTCTCCTGTCGTGCCAGCAACGGTTTGCGCTGCTGCGGGCCATCGAAGACGCAGCGCTCGCAGACTGGCTCGGCCAGTCGGTCACCCTTCTGCCAGAGGGCGCAGCGATTGCGCGGCCCGAAAAACTGCCTCCCGAGCGCACAGCCCGGGCGCTCGCAACCCTGATCCAGTGCCTCGCCGGCCGCGAAACCCCGCCCCGGACGGAGAATCTCGCGGCCCTCGTCGCCCGGATCCGCGGCGCGCCCGCGTTCCAGGGGGCCACGCTGGGCGGCGTCCGGTTCCGGCCGGACCGGCGCGGATTGAAACTTTCTCCTGAACGCGCCCGTAACCTAAATGCGCCAGACTGTGCAGCACTCGGACAGCGGATCGGCGCATTCCGGCGTCTTTTCCTCAATTCTGCGCAAGAAATTGCCGCAGGCAGCGGAAAGGAGTCGTTTTTGCAGGATGTGCCGCCTATCTTCTGTCCTGATACTGTTTCCTTTGTGCGAGACTTGCCATGAACATCCGTAATCTTGCTGTCTGGGGCGCGCTTGCCCTCCTCGTCATCGGCATGGCCGTGATGATGGGCGGCAATCCAGAAGTCGCCAGCGCCAAGTCGGCCCGGCTGTCGGACATCTACACGCTGGCCGAAGAAGGCAAGCTCGCGGATGCGACCCTCGGCGACACCAAACTGATGGTGACGACGACCGACGGCCAGAAGATGATCAGCGAGATCCGCCAGCTCGACATGACCACCGAGCAGATCCTTCGCGACAATAACGTGCCCTTCAAGGTCGAAGCGGATGTCGGTCGCAATAACGTCGCCTCCGTTCTCCTGTCCCTGCTGCCGATCGTCCTGATCGTCGCCTTCGTGTTCTTCATGATGCGCCAGATGCAGGGCGGCGGCACGCGCGGCGCGATGAGCTTCGGCAAATCCCGCGCTCGCCTCCTGACCGAAAAGCATGGCCGCGTCACGTTTGACGACGTTGCCGGCGTCGACGAGGCGAAAGAAGAACTGCAGGAAATCGTCGAATTCCTTCAGGACCCCTCCAAATTCCAGCGCCTCGGCGGCAAGATCCCGAAAGGCGCGCTGCTCGTCGGCCCGCCCGGTACGGGTAAAACCCTGCTCGCCCGCGCCGTTGCCGGCGAGGCCGGTGTGCCCTTCTTCACGATCTCCGGCTCGGACTTTGTCGAGATGTTCGTCGGCGTCGGCGCAAGCCGCGTGCGCGACATGTTCGAACAGGCCAAGCGCTCCGCACCCTGCATCATCTTCATCGACGAGATTGACGCTGTCGGCCGCTCGCGCGGCGCCGGCCTCGGCGGCGGGAACGATGAGCGTGAGCAGACGTTGAACCAGCTCCTCGTCGAGATGGACGGCTTCGAAGCCAACGAAGGCATCATCATCATGGCCGCGACGAACCGTCCGGACGTGCTCGATCCCGCACTGCTGCGTCCCGGCCGCTTTGACCGCCAGGTCACCGTCGGCAACCCGGACATCATCGGCCGCGAGAAGATCCTCAAGGTCCACATGCGCAACGTGCCGCTCGCCAAGGACGTCGAGACGAAAACCATCGCCCGCGGCACGCCCGGCTTCTCCGGCGCCGACCTTGCGAACCTCGTCAACGAGGCCGCGCTCCTCGCCGCACGGCGCGGCAAGCGCGTCGTGGCGATGCAGGAATTCGAGGACGCCAAGGACAAGGTCCTGATGGGTCCCGAGCGCCGCTCGATGGTGATGTCCGAAAAGGAAAAGGAACTCACCGCCTGGCACGAAGCCGGCCATGCGATCGTCGCGATGAAAGTCCCCTCGGCCGATCCGGTCCACAAGGCGACGATCATCCCGCGCGGCCGCGCGCTCGGCATGGTGATGCAGCTGCCGGAAGACGACAAGCTCTCGATGTCGAAGGTCGAGATGACCTCGCGCCTCGCCATCATCATGGGTGGCCGCGTCGCGGAGGAGCTGAAGTTCGGCCTCGACAACGTCACCGCCGGCGCCGCGTCCGATATCCAGCAGGCGACCCGACTCGCCCGCGCGATGATCACCCGCTGGGGCTACTCGGACGTTATCGGCCCCGTCGATTACGGCTCGGACCAGGGCGACGTGTTCCTCGGCCAGCAACTGATGCAATCCTCGCACATCTCGGAAGAGACCTCCCGCAAGATCGAGGAAGAAGTCCGTAAGCTGATCGAACAGGGCAAGGAAGATGCCCGCCGGATCATGACCGAAAGCCGCGCTGACTGGGAAGCCGTCGCGCTCGGCCTGCTCGAGTACGAAACGCTGTCCGGCGACGAGATCGCCAACCTGATCAAGGGCACGCCGCCGAGCCGTCCGGACTCGTCCGAAGACGATGCCGGCCCGGCCTCCGCAGTGCCGGTGATCGGCAAGCGCAAGCGTCCCGGGATCGATCCCTCGCCGAACCCGGCCTGATCTATTTCCATCCTTTCCTTTGAAGCCCGGCCTGACTAGGCTGGGCTTCATGCTTTTCAGACTTGGCCTTGCGCCCGCTTTCGCCCTCCTGATCACTGCTTGCGCGAGCGCGCCGGAGGTGGAGACATCGTCCGCTTTCGAGGCGGCGATTGCACCGCTTTGCGGGAAGGCGTTCGAGGGGCGGATCGTCACGACCGACAGCCAGGACGATGATTGGCGGGCGCAGCGCGTGGTGATGCATGTGCGAACGTGCGATCCCCGGTACATCACGATCCCCCTGCATGTGGGCGAGGACCGGTCGCGCACCTGGGTGCTGATGCAGGTCGGCAACGAGTGGGAATTGCGGCACGAGCACCGGCACGAAAATGGCGAGCCGGATGTGCTGACCGAGTATGGCGGCTTTGCCTCCACGCCTCCGGACGCGCTGCGGCAGGAGTTTCCCGCTGACGAGGCGACGAAAGACCTGTTCGACCGGGAGAATATCCCGGTTTCGAAAACCAATGTCTGGGCCGTTGAGATTGATCCGTCATCGAACCTTTTTGCCTACGAGTTGAAACGCCCGAACCGTTTCCTGCGGGTGGAGTTCGATACGTCGAAACCCGTGCCGCCCCCGCCTGCACCGTGGGGTTGGCCGCCGCTGGACTGAGGCGCGATGCGCCTGCGGCTGGAGCCTGTCGCCGAGGCGCCGCGCACGCCGGTGAGCCGCTTTGTCCACCGTCCGCTGGACGGGGCCTTCCATACCGCCACCCGGTTCGAGCCGCCGTTCCCGGCGAAGGGGGCGGAGGGGTATCCGCTCTGGACGCTGGAGCATCGCGGCCATGAGCTTTACTTCGCGAGCCCGGAAGAGATGGCGCACGTGGCCGAGGTGCTTGGGGCACGTGTGATGAAGCGTCCGCGCGAGCTGGGGCTCGAGCAGTCGGCGGTCAATTCGCACTGGCTCAGCCGCATGGACAAGGCCTGGCTCAGCTGGAAGGTGCGGCAGGAGATCGTCAGCAAGCTGACGGATGAGCTCGCAAGGCTGGGGCGGTAGGGCTCCTTTCTATCTTCAACTAGTTTCGGTTCGTCACCCTCGATGCGCGCAGCGCATCTGAGGGCCCATCTCGTGACGTTTCCGCGCCCAAAACCGTGCGAGAGGCATCACTCTGGCAGCAGCTTTTCTTCAGGGGGCAGAGGATGGGAGGCGGCGGAGCACGGAGGGGAATTCTGGAGAGAGGTGTGCGCAGGGCGAGGGTGGGAGATGGGCCCTCAGACCGGCTTTGCCGGTCGAGGGTGACGCAGCTTCAGGCGGCGAGCCAGCTAGGACGTATCCGGATCATTCAGCCAATCCTGCAGGGCATCGAGGAAACGGGTGACGCCGCTGGGGGCGTAGGCGTGGATCTGGGCGGGGAGGCACAAGGCGCGCAGGGGTGCGGCGCGGGCTCTCACGCGGCGGGCGAGGCGGCGGGCGATGCGGTGTCGCGCGCGCCAGGCGTCGGCGAGGCGGGTGAGGCGCTCCATGAAGATCGCATGGGTGAGGGCGGGGCTGTCGGCGGCGGCGTCCGGGTTTGGCGCGGTGCGGGGGCGCGTGCGCGGGGTCTCGATCAGGCGGAAACGCCTGCGCGGGGCATCACTCTGGCAGCACACTGAAGGCGGAGGTGGGAGAAGGGAAGAGGGGGAGGTTTCGGGGACGGGGAGCGGGGTGGGCGGGGCGGTCCGTACACGGAGGGGCGGCAGCACCTGTTCGCGGGCGAGGAGGTGGATCAGGCGGCGCAGCATCGAGGTGACGACGGCGAGGCCGAGGCGCGCCTTGCGGCGCACGGTGATGTCGCCCCAGAGGCCGGCATTCGCCATCAGGAACGCCTTCAGCATGCCGTGCTGCTGCGCGCAGAGGCGGAAGAGTTCGCACAGGATGTCGGACGCGGAGCGCATGGGGAGAGAGTACCCCGGGCGGCAACCCTGCCGGATTGGTGCGGGCGGAAAAAGTGTGGCGCGGCCAGCGCTCCGCGTCTCTGCGGTCGCGGCGCAGCCGCGGCCCGGGACGCGGACGGCCTTGGTCTGATGGGCTTTCTGGCTCCCCGGCATTTGCTTCGCAAATCCCGGGATGACGACAGACTATTTTTGCGCGCGGGGCGGATGGGGGCGGTGTTTGATGCGTTCGCGGAAACTTGTGCAACGCCGAACCGCGCGTCGATGAATAGCCGATAGAATATAATTTGAATAAAACTTGCCGAAATGGCGCAAACGTGGCATCTCGTAGTCTCGGCAAAGGACGGATTCGCCATGACGCGCACAGAATACCTAGAAGGTCTTCGCGACCAGCTCGAAGTTCCGGTGTGGACTGTGCTGCGCGAACTGAACCGCACCCTACAGGGTTTGGCGAAGACTGAGCACTTTGACCTAGATGCTGATGCGGCGATGGGGAGTGCAATACACTGCGCTTTGCCTCGCGCCGTCGAAGCGGCCAGCGGAAAAGGGGGCTCAGCAATATCGTTCAAGCGCTCTTTGGTCGGTCCCGCTAACAAGATCGTCGGTACAGTGGATATCGGTGGCGGACCTAAGCCCTTCAGTGCCGAGTTCCATATCGCGGGGCCCAAGGGCGGAACTGGCAAAGAAGCGCATCAGTTTGCAGGACTTGATGAGCAGTGGAATGGCTGCCTGTTCGAAGAGTTTGAGGACATAGAAGACCCCTCGGGAATGCTGCTACTGTTCGTAGCCTATTGGCTTTCGCCATCCAGAACGACGGTGGCGCGGGCTTGGCTTGTGTTTGCGGACCGAGTGAGCAAAGAAAAGATCGAGCTGCGACAAATTGAATCTGGCGAATTTGCGAAAGCTGACAGCCAGCCCGAAACCCCGCAAGAGTCCGGAAAGGGTGCTGCGCTTACCCTGAAGGTCAAGGATCAAGGCGTCAAAAAAGATGACGGACGTAAAAATCAGCGGGAATAGGCTTTTACTGGCGCGGAAGCGTCGGCTGCTCACTCAAACGGCCCTTGCTCAGCAGACAGAGCTTCCTCAAACACTTATTTCCCGCCTCGAAAACGCAGTCGCGACAGATGTCACCCTTGAGCAATTGAGTAAGCTGTCGGATGTCTTGGACTTCCCCAAGTCATGGTTCACAAAGGTATCGGGCAATACTCTTGGCCATCCGCTGAGCCTTCATTCGGTAGCCTTCCGGAAAGCAGCTTCACCTTCTCAGAAGAAGGTCGATTTTGTCATAGCGCTTGCGAACCAGTATGCACTCCAAATCGCTCAATTGCTCGATGCGGTCGAGCTGGAAAGTTCTCTTGAGCTTCCGGCATTCGAGGTGATTGCTGCCGATGACGGACAAGTAGCGCACCATGCCAACGCAGTTGGAACACCGGAAGAAGCGGCGCAGAAAGTTAGGCAGATTTGGAGACTGGGTCGTGGGCCGATTCAAAATCTGGTCGGATTAATTGAGGCGTGCGGTATCATTGTGGTTCACGCGGACTTTGAAGAAGTTGACGCGGACGGCCTCACTTTGCGGCTTCCAGGCTGTAAGCCCATCATATTTTTGAATCGGGATCGTCCGGGTTGTCGTCAGAGATTCAGCCTTGCCCATGAGTTTGGCCATGTAGTTTTGCACGCGTTTCATTCGCCCGATATGGAGATCGAGGCGAACCGATTTGCTGCAGAGTTTTTGATGCCAGAAGCCGACATTAAGTCTGATCTTGGTGGGCGAATCTCCATTGCCAGACTCGGTCAGCTGAAAATCAAATGGCATGTTTCGATGGGCGCGCTTCTTTATCGCTCTCAAGAACTTCGGCTTCAGTCGCCACACATTACAAAACGTCTCTGGATACAGATGAGTCAGGCTGGTTACCGCATCAGGGAGCCAGAAGAGTTTGCAGTAGATGTAGAGGCACCTAACGTATTCAGTCGGCTCGTTGAGCTGCACTTGAACGAGCTCGGCTATTCGGCTGATGACCTCGCCGCTCTACTGGATACAAACCCAGCTGAGTTCCGGCGAATGACTGGCATAAGTCAAAGTCCGCAGATCAAGCTTAAAGCTGCCAAATTGCGAGTGGTCGTGGACAACTCCAAAGCGTCCTAGCTCGGTAGCGCGCGGCCTAATGCCTAAAATGCCTCATCCCCGTGAACACCATGGCCAATCCCGCTTCGTCGGCGGCGGCGATGACGTCGTCGTCGCGGATCGAGCCGCCGGGTTGGATGATGGCGGTGGCGCCGGCGCTGGCGGCCTGTAGCAGACCGTCCGGGAACGGAAAGAAGGCGTCCGAGGCGGCGACGCAGCCCTTGGTGCGCGGCTCCGGCCAGCCGGCGGTCTCCTGCGCGTCCACGGCCTTGCGGGCGGCGATGCGGGCGC
>JAIXRO010000028.1 GCA_027485145.1 Hyphomonadaceae bacterium
CACTCCAGATGCCCGGGTCATCGCTGGCATGCTGACGAGGCTGAATGGGGCCGCCTTCTGTGACTTCGTCCTTCAGGCCTACGAGCGGGCGGTCATTCTGGCGTCACTCCGGGGGGGGGGCACCGGCGATGACACCCTGCCAATAGTCCAGACGATCCCGAAAGAGGCACCGTTCGAGCGGCTCAGCTACGGCTATTATCAGCGGTTCTGCGCTGAACTGAACCGGGAGGCGGAGCCGCCAGCGACCCCGATGTCGGACCTGGATTTCGACCGGGCAGGAAACCCCAACATATTCGGCGGAGACGTCACATGAACCTCGTGCAGAACGCGATAATCGCTATCCGGTTGTTCAGATGGTGGCACCCTGCAGGAAATGCCAAGCCACGTCAGGACTCCTCAAAATCAGGCCGTCAGTATCGAAGCAGCGCATATAGAAGTGCACACTCCACGCTGAATTTCAGCGGTGGCAAGGGGTGCGCAAACCCGCAGAAATCAGCCATTCTAGGCCCTAGGCGCGGTTCTAGGGACGCCCAAGAAGCACCCCAGAGCTGTGGCGCACGGCAGCGCGGCCTTCTAGAACGATCCTATATCAGGCACTTAGCTTCTAGGCCCGTCGATCTCCTCGCAATCCGGGGGAGGGTCTGATGGCACAGGTCAATGTCTCGGTTGAGGACCGCGTCCTTGCCGCCCTCGACCGGGTTGCGCAGGCAAAATCGCTCAGCCGACCCGAGCTTTTGCGCAAAGCAATCCAGGAGCTGATCGAGGCGCACGACGCCGGTCGGCCGACCTTCCAGACCGAAGCTGCGCCCCGGCTCGATGCGACCGTCAGCGGGCTGGTGCACCAGTTGCGGGAGCTGGTGATGGAGCTGGACCGGGCGCAGGCGGACAATGCCCGAATGCTCGGCAAGCTTACCGAGAAATGGAACGGCGGCGAGGAAGCCAATCGCATCGCCCTGCAGAAGCTGATTGTCGAGCTTCGCGAGCTGGATGAAGCCGGCCTCTCGCCGTTCATGACGCAGACTGGTGAGCTGCTGTCTGCCTTCGAGGCGCTGGAGCCCAAGCTGCTAAGACTGCTCGGGCCGCACCTGGCGAAGATCTCCGCGCAGCTGGATCGATCGATAAAACTGGCCAGCGAACCGCGGCAGATGAGATCCATCTACCTCGGCGACAACCGCTTTCTGTCGCTCAAGTTTCTGTCGGCATGCGGTGGCTTGGCGCTCTTTATCGGCGCGCTCATTGCCACAATCCTGCCTACCCAGTTCGATGGCTGGTCGGTCTGGCAGTCCGGCAAGCTGATCGACCACCCTGCGAAAATGTGTCGGCTGATCGCACGCAAGTATGGCGTTACCGATTGCCGGGTCCCAGAGCAGGAGCGCGATCTCGGCCTGCGCGTTATTGCCCATGAGGATCGGCGATGATTACGCTCGCGTCGGTCGGCTCAGCCTCGTCGGCGGCGGAGTATTACTCGGCCGATAACTACTACACTGCGGACCAGACACAGGATGCCAGCGCGTGGTTCGGCAAGGGTGCGGAAGTGCTGGGTCTGGTCGGCAAGGTCGAGGAAGCGGCCTTTGCTGCCGTGCTGGAAGGCAGATTGCCCGACGAATCGGTTATTGCTGGCAAGGATGGCGTTCATCGCCCCGGCGTCGACCTTACTTTCTCGGCGTCGAAGTCCGTATCGCTGGTGGCGATGCTCGGCGGCGACAAGCGTCTAGTCGAAGCGCTGAAAGAGTCGATTTCTGCGACACTGCGCTGGGCGGAGAAGAACGTTGTCGAAGCGCGGGTCTGGGATGCGGCGCTCGGACGGCAGGTGCCCGAACGCACTGGCAATCTCGTCGCCGCGACCTTCCTGCACGACGTGAATCGGAATGGCGAACCGCAGCTTCACATCCACGCCGTCATCGCTAACGCGACGAAAGCCTCGGATGGCAAATGGCACGCGGTGCGCAATGATGAACTCTACCGCGCCCAGCACGTCCTGTCGGCGGTCCACAACGCCGAGCTGCGCAGCCGCGTCGAAGCCTTGGGCTATGAGACCGTGCCTGCCCGCAATGCCATCGACGGCGCATTCGAGATCAAGGGAGTGACGCGGGAGGCGGTTGAAGCCTTCTCGACGCGCCGCGCCGAAATCCTCGCCGAGCTAGCCAAGGAAGACCGAGGCAGTGCCCGCGAACGCGAATTGGCGGCGCTATCGACACGGCGCGGGAAAGGACTTGAGCCCGATGCAGCGCGGCAGGTCGCGGCGTGGAAAGAGACCGCCCGCGCCATCGGCTTTGATCCCGCGCGCCTGATCGAAAACGCCATGGCACGAACGGCGGGCGAGCAGACCGTCTGGTCACGGGTCGTCGAAGGTGTGCGAGGGATCGGCGAGCGCGGCATGGCGATTGCCAGTGCCATGGGGCTGACCCCGCGCGATCGTGATCCGCTGGTGCCAGAACGGCTCGGTCGGCTCGAACCGAAGGCCTTTGCCGCCGCGCAGGCAGTCGCCTCGGCAGCGCGGGAGCTTGGCGAACGTGAAGCCGCCTTCTCCCGCAACGATCTTATCCGTACCGCGCTCGAACGGCAGGGCCCGATCACCGTCGACAAGATCGAAGCGCGGATCGATCTGTTGCAGGAACGTGGGTTGCTGGTTGGCAGCGGCCCCGCGGATCGCGACCGGATGCTCACCACCGAGCAGGCGCTGGCCATGGAGACCAAGGTCATCGCCCTCGCGCAGGCGGGCAAGGACAGCGTTCAGCCGATTGCGGACAAGGACGGCATCGTTGCGCGATTGCAGGAACAGGCGCGGGCCATCGGCCTTCGCCGCCTCAATCCCGGGCAGGAGCAGGCCGGCGTCGCGATCCTCACCTCCAAGGACCGCGTGCATCTGGTTCAGGGCGGCGCGGGTGTGGGGAAGTCGGCGGCGCTGG
>JAIXRO010000114.1 GCA_027485145.1 Hyphomonadaceae bacterium
GAGACGACCCCGCATCTTGGCGGGCCGCCGCTGATGCTGGCGGCGAGTGACGGGGCGACGCCGTTCCGGCTGAGCCTCCATCAGGGGGATATTGGTCATACGCTGGTGCTCGGGCCGACGGGGTCCGGCAAGTCGGTGCTGCTCGCAGTGCTGGTCGCGCAATGGCTGCGTTATCCCGGCGCGCAGGCCTTCGTGTTCGACAAGGGCCGCTCGTCCCGGGCGATGGTGCTCGGCCTCGGCGGCGTATTCCATGACCCGGGCGCCGCAGAGACCAGCGCGCCGGCTTTCCAGCCACTGGGCAGGATTGATGCACCGGCGGAGCGGACCTGGGCGCAGGACTGGCTGAGCGGCGAAGTCGAGGCTGGCGGCGGCGAGTTCACCCCGGAGCGCCGGCGCGAGCTCTGGCGGGCGCTCGATCTCCTCAGCCTGCGTCCGCCGCGCGAGCGCACGCTGTCGCTGCTCACGGCGCTCATCCAGGATGAGGGCTTGCGCGCCGCGCTCGAGCCACTGACGCATGCCGGCCCGCTCGGCAGCCTCCTCGACGCCGACCGTACCGCGTTTGGCCCAGACTTTGTCTCAGGCGCGGTGACGGCATTCGAGATGGAAGCGCTGCTGGCGTCCAAACGTGCGGCGGCCGCCGTGCTGCCGGTGATCTTCCATATGCTCGAGGCGCGCTTCGACGGGCGCCCGACACTGATCGTGCTGGATGAGGCCTGGCTCTACCTGAAAGACACGGCCTTTGCCGCGCGCATCCAGGACTGGCTCAAGTCGCTGCGCAAGAAGAACGTCGCGGTGATCTTTGCAAGCCAGGAGCTCGCCGATGTAGCCGCCTCGCCGCTGGCCGCAACGCTCAACGAGGCAGCGGCCACGCGGATCTTCCTCGCCAATGACCGGGCGCGCGAGCCGCAAACCAAAGATTTCTACCGCGCTGCCGGGCTCAATGAGCGCCAGATCGAACACATCGCCGGCGCCACGCCGAAGCGTGACTATTACGTCACCTGCCGGTCCGGCAGCCGGATGATCGACCTTGAGCTTGGACCGGCCGCGCTCGCCTTTGCCGGCGCGGCAAGCCCCGAGGATCAGCGCCTGATCGACCGCCTCCTGGCAAATGGCGGCGCGGCGCGGTTTGCCCGCCGGTTCCTGGAAGCGAAGGGGCTCGGGCCGGCCGCGGACGCGCTCGGCCGGTTCGACGCGGCCGATATTCTCCCCTTCCCCAACCCGTCGTCACAATCAGCCGAAGGCGAAGCCGCATGACCCAAGTTCGAACCTGCCTCGCCGCCCTCATCGCGGGCGCCCTGCCCCTCACGGCAACGATGCTGCCCGCACCCGCCGCCGCGCAGATCGTGGTCTATGACCCGGCCGTGCATGCCGAGAGTGTATTGTCGGCCGCGCGGGCGCTGGAACAGATCCGGCATCAGATCGCGGCGATCGAGCAGCAGGCCAAGATGCTGCAGCGGAGTCCCCTTGATCTGTCCCCGGAGCTTAGCCGGTCGATCGAAGATGCGAGAGCCCTGTTTGCCGAGGCCGAAGCGCTCGCCTTCGACATTGACCGGATCGGCGGGGATATCGAGGCGCTCTACCCCGAGACCTGGGAAGCGTACGACCTTGAAAGCGTCCTCGCCCAGTCTCAGCGCTGGCGGGCGGCGAGCCGCGCGAGCCTTTCGCGCGCGATGCAGGCGGAGGCGCGCGCGGCGCAGTCGATCGACGATACGGGCGGCCGCCTTCAGTCGGCGCTCGGCGCAAGCCAGGCCGCAGAAGGCCAGACCGGCGCCATACAGGCCGGCAACCAGCTCGCCGCCTTGAGCGCGGGCCAGCTTGCCGAAATCCATTCGCTGCTGGTGCTGCAAGGCCGCGCGCTTCAGACCGAGCGCATGGAGCGCCTTGCCCGCGAAGAGCGCGCCGAAGAAATCCAGCGCCGCGCGTTCCCGGCCGATCTGCCACCGCCCGCCGATCCCGCCCGTTCGGCCTTCTGAGGGGAGAGAGCGCGCCATGGATCCCTCGACGATCAACTCCTTCCTCGACCAGTTCATCCTGGTGATCGATTCCGGGTTCGGATTGATTCAGGGCGACGTCGCCTATGTGCTGAACGCGCTGATCGTGATTTCGGTGACGCTGGCGGGGGCGCAATGGGCGCTCGCGGCCGAGGCACCGATGGCGCCGTTCTTCCGCAAGGTCCTGTTCGTCGGGTTCTTCGCCTTCCTGATCAATAACTGGAACGACCTTGCGACCGCGATCAACCAATCGGGCGCGATGCTGGGGCTGCGTGCTGGCGGCAGTGATCTGACGCTACCAGACCTGCACAATCCCGGCCGGATCGCTGGGATTGGCACGGAGCTCTTCGGGCGCACAGCGGAGCTTGGCCGCGGCATGAACATCCTGACGGACTTTGTGCCGCTGGTGACGATCCTGATTGCGGCCTTCGTCATCATGTTCGGGTTCTTCATCCTGGCGCTGCAGATCTTCTCGGCGCTAATCGCGTTCAAGCTCGGCAGCCTTGCAGCGTTCGTCGCGCTGCCCTGGGGCGTGTTTTCCGGAACGGCC
>JAIXRO010000048.1 GCA_027485145.1 Hyphomonadaceae bacterium
CCGAAACCCGGTTGGCGGCGCGCGGCGGACGAATGGTGTCCAATGCCAAACACTCTTCTTCCGGACGCCTGGCGCGTCCGCCGCGCACGGCCCTACCCACTCCGTACCCGGACGGCATTCGCCGGTCCGGCCCGCAACGCATGCTTCGCCCCACCCTGGCCCTCCCCACGCTTCGCGCGGGGAGGGGACACCTCGCCTTGCGGGGAGAGGTTACCTTGCAACACAGCGTAACCCGTCCCCTCCCCGCGTGCGGGGAGGGCTAGGGTGGGGCGAGGCAAATCACCAACCAGGAAGAGACCCCCCATGCCCCAACGCCGCTTCGGCCGCCGCCTGATGTTCCACCGGATGGACCCCGAAACCCGCGTCCTCCTTCTCACCTGCCTGCGCGTCCCCAAACACCTCCACACCCGCCACACCCGCGCCGTGTCCCCCGCCGCCCTCGAAGCCCTGCTGGATCCCAGACGGCGAATCCCCCCTCGACGCCATACCCCGCCCGGTTACACTCGCTCCGACCCAAACACCCGGTAACCGACCCATGTCCGACACGCGCACCAAGGAACAACGCGAAGCCGACTGGTGGGCCAAGTGGTGGGAAGAAGACTACACATGGGACGGCCTCGCGAAGAAACCGCTGGAAGGCTGGGTCGTCGCGAATGACCTACTGCGCGTGGAAGATGCGGATCGCATTTACGGCCGGCCTTTGCCTGAGATGCCCGCGTCCTTTGACTACGAATGGTATAAGAGTGCCTCCCTTCAGGATTATTGGCGCGCTGATCCCTTGACGGGTCGCCTGCGGAGCGACGCAGAACTATCGCACGAGCTCGTTGTGGCCCCAAACCAGCCCGTGTTTCACATCATACATCTGCCATTCGATTATGAAGACGGATCGCCGACCGCAAAACAGCCCGATGAGCATTCTGGTTTGTTAAAGGAGATTCTGTGCCTGCGTCTTCGAGCCGCTACGGAAACAAAATGGTCCGGCGACGGTTACTTTGCGCCAATTAGCGGCGCCGACGGTCGCGCAGCGTTTCGAGGCGCTGTGTTGTTCACAAGTGTCCGTCATCCAGACGGTCAGAACTGCGAGCTAAGTGTCGATTTCACTCAGACGTTTTTTCTGGGAGCGGCATATTTCGACAGTGAAACTTTTTCTGGAGTAGCTTCATTCCAAAAAGCCTTCTTTTCAGAATACGCTACGTTTGGTTTGGCCAGGTTCCGGAGCCAAGCATTTTTCTCTTGGGCAGTTTTTTTCGGTGAGGCCGATTTCAGTCAAGCGACTTTCGAAGGCGAAGTCGAAATTTCCGGCCAGTTTTTCGGAGACGCCAACTTTAGCAATGCCAAATTTTCGCGGGTTACAAGCATTAGCGCGCGTTTTTCTGGAGACGCGAACTTTAGTGACTCCTCATTTGCTAAAGATGCTGACTTTGATCATTGTGAGCTGTCTGGCAAAGCGGACTTCGACGGCGCCGCTTTCTCGGGAGTCGCCAATTTCCGAAGCACGAGTTTCTCAAAGGGTGTGAGTTTCTGCTTCGCACAGTTTCAGGACGCGGCTTGGTTCGTAGCGGCTCCCGAGAAGTCCGTTGTCACGTTTGGCGGGCCTGCAGACTTCAGCAATGCCATCTTTGAAGGCGCGGCCCAGTTCGACGGCGCTGTTTTCAAGTCACGAATCAATTTCGATACAACCATTTTCCGGCGGTTTGCGGATTTTGCGCGCGTCCAGCTTCCCGAAACGGAAGCCGGCTGGCGGGGTGGCTTTGACGGCGCCCTGTTCGAGGCGACGCTCGACGCCCGCGGAATCGACGCCAAGGGCGTCTCGCTATTCGAGGGCGCCCGGTTTGATCGCGGCGTAATGCTGGAACGCATCGACGAGCGGGACGAGCGCAAGGCCCACAAGGACGCGCTGGATCTTGCCTGCCGCGCGGCGGACCGTGAAGTCGCTCTGCGCGCGCTCGAATCCGGCGCGCTCAAACTCAAGCAGGCGATGGACGCGGAAAAGGATTATGCCCGCGAGCAGCGGTTTCATCGGCTGGAACTGCGCGCCCGGCGCAAGCTGAAAGCCACGTCGCCGACGGAGAAAGCCTTCTCGATCGCGTATCTCGTTTTCGCCCGCTATGGCGGCTCGATCGCGATGCCCGCAGGCTGGCTCGTCGCCGCCATCGCGGTTTTCGCTGGCGTCTTCTGGAGTATTGAGCGCGGCAAGGGCGAGGATGGCGCTTCGCCAGAGCGTGCGTCAGTTGTTTTGCCGCTCGATCACGATCTTGTGCAAGCCATGCGCTATTCGCTCTCCCGCGTGTTCCCACTTGGCACTTGGGACGACAGTGACGAGCCGGTGCGGGTCGTGGTCGATGAATCCAAGCGTTTCGGCACTCCCGAAGAGGAGCAGGAAGAAGATATGGGAGAGGAGCTTCGTGACTGCTCGTTCCGGGAGCGGCTTGTCGCCGCCGGTGGCTGCAGGCCGGATTCGGTGAACTTCGTGATCGAGGATGCAGAGGGTAAGGCCGTGTTGGGTGAGGATGGCAAGCCAGCCGAAGACCTCGCCCGCCTCGAACTGCACCGCACCTTCATTGCCATGCTCTCGACGCTGCAGACCGTGTTCGCCGGTGCGCTCTACTTCCTGCTGGGCCTCGCCGTGCGGCGGAAGTTCCAGATCAGCTAGCCTGCCGCCTGCCAAGGGTTGCGCGTGGGAAAGCGGCCGGTAAGGTCGCACGGCCAACCCGAGTCTGAGTCCAAGAGGGGCAAGCGTGTTCCAGGAGCTGTCCGTGCCATTCCCGGCCGCCGTGCCGGCGGTGCAGAGGCTGCTCGAATCGGCCGGGCGCTGGGGGCAGGACCTGATCGTCGATCTCGCCGCCCCGCGCACGCTCTGGCAGCTCGGCGCTGTCATCCTCGCTGCCGGGCTCGGCTACCTGATCTCGCGCTATCCCCGCAAGCGCCTGATGGCGGCGGCCGAGGCGCGCGGCCGGATCGACTTTGTGCTCCTCGCCATCGTCTCGCTGCTGCGCATCCTCTGGCCGGCGATCACGGCGCTGCTGCTCGTCGGCATCACGGCGCTGTTCGAGGCGGCCGACCTTGGCACCCGCACGCTGCACATCGCAACCAGCCTGCTCGTCGCCTGGGTGGCCACCCAGCTGCTGACCACCAGCATGCGCCAGGGCTTCATCTCGCGGGCGCTCGCCTACACGCTCTGGGCGGTCGCCGCGCTCGTCATCATGGGCTGGCTCGGGCCGGTCAACCGGGCGCTGGATGCGGTGTCGATCCCGATCGGCAGCGCCGAGATCACCTTGCTCCGCCTGCTGACGAGCCTCGCGATTGCCGCCTTCGCGCTCTGGCTCGGCTGGCTGATCGGCAACCTCGCCCAGTCGCAGATGCGCAGCTCGCCGAACCTGCCGCCGTCGGTCGGCGGCCTGCTCGGGCAGACGATGAAGGCGGCGGCGCTCATCATCGCCTTCGTCGTCGCGCTGAATGTCGTCGGCGTGAATCTCGGCGCGCTCACCTTCTTCTCCGGCGCCCTCGGCGTCGGCATCGGCTTCGGCCTGCAATCGATCTTCTCGAACTTCATCTCGGGCGTCATCCTGCTGATGGAAAAGACGCTGAAAGTCGGCGATTTCATCGAGCTGCAGGGCGGCCTTTCCGGCCTCGTCAAGGAGATCAACTTCCGCTCCACGGTGCTGACGACCAACGACAATATCGACATCATCGTCCCCAACGAAGCCTTCATCAAGAACCAGCTCATCAACTGGACGCACATGGACGCGAAGCGCCGCATCCACGTGCCGTTCGGGGTGGCCTATGGCACACCGAAGGATCTGGTCGAGAAGGCCGGGCTCGAGGCCGCCAGTTCACTGCCCTGGACCTTCGACGACAAGGCCGACCGCAAGCCGCAGGTCTGGCTGGTGAAGTTCGGCGAATTCCGCCTCGAATTCGAGCTGATCGTCTGGCTGACCGACGAGGCCGTGCTGCGTCCGCAGCGGGTGATGGCCGACTATGTCTGGCAGATCCATTCGGCGCTGGAGCGGCACAACATTGCCATCCCGGTTCCGCAGCGCGACCTGCACCTCAAGACACCCGATGTGCTCAGTGTACGGATCAAGCCCGAGGGCGAGACCTAGCCGGCTCGCCCTATCTGACCTGTTTGGCAAACCGGAAGGCAAACCGGCTCGATGCCCGGCGGGCATCCTGCCAGGTGGTCAGGCCCGCCTGGCGGATGTCGGTCTCGAACCATTTGTATTCGAACGGCTCGGAGGCTTGGCCCGACGCGTCATAGGCGACCGCCGACAGTTTCATGCCGCCGACGCTGACCGAGCGGTGCACGTCGAGGCCGGGCATGTCGCCGGCCTGCTTGAAGGTCGGGCGCGAGGGCTTGGCGTCGAGGATCGTCACGTCGATGCGGCTGACGTCCACGCCCGCCTTTGTCAGCTCGCGCTCAAGGTCGGCGCGCACGCGCCCCGCGAGATAGTCGCCTTCCTTGACGCCGTAATCCTCGGCCAGCTTTTCGGTGAATTCCGGCCCGTAAGTGACGTTGATCTCCGCCGCCATCGCCGCCGGGGCGAGGCTGGTCAGAAGGACAGCTGCGAGAAGATGTTTCATCGGAAGGCTCCTCTGAGGCGTGCGGCGAACTGGCCGACCACCGGTAACATACCAGTGATCGGCCCGCCGAAGAAGTCACGCCCGCGTGAGCGGCGGGGCTCAGACGGTATCGACCAGCACCAGCTCGGCCGAATTGACGCCTTCCAGCGTCAGTGTCTCGCCGCCGGTGATCGCCGCGCCGTCCCGCGTTTTCAGCGCCTTGCCGTTCAGCGTCACCTCGCCGTCCGCCACCACGAGATAGCCGTAGCGGCCCTCGGGCAGGGTGTAGGTCAGCGTCTCGCCGGCCTTGATGGTGGCGCCGAGCACCTTGGCATCCTGGTTGATCACCAGGCTGTCATTTTCCCCGGTGCCCGAGGCGAGCACCGCCCAGTTGCCGGAGCGGTCACCTTTCGGGAACTTGCGCGCGCCCCAGTTCGGCTTGCCGCCGCGGATGCGGGGCAGGATCCAGAGCTGGAACAGCTCGGTTTTGACGTCCTCGGCGTTCCATTCGGAATGCTGGATGCCGGAACCGGCGCTCATCACCTGCACGTCGCCGGCTTCGGTGCGGCCGGTATTGCCGAGCGAATCCTTGTGCGTGATCGCGCCCTTGCGGACGTAGGTGATGATTTCCATCGAGTCATGGCCGTGCGGGGGAAAGCCGGTGCGCGGCTCGATTTCGTCATCGTTCCAGACCCGCAGGGCGCCGTGCTGGACGCGGGCAGGGTCGTAGAACTGGGAAAACGAGAAGTGATAGTGGGCGTTCAGCCAGTCATTGCGGAACCGGCCGAGCTTTTCGAAGGGGCGGATGTCGATCATCGGATGTCTCCATCGGTGAGGTTGGTGTTGGCCGTCATATGGTCCCGGCCCGGCCTGAAGGAAGCCGCCTGCAGCGGTAGCAGCCATGCATGGCGCGCATGAATGGTCGCCGTCCAACTCCACTTGCCCCGACTCGCGACGTCCGGCAGACCGGGCCGATGCCGACTCCCCCGACCCTCAAGGATGCCCGCGCGCTGCTGAAGCGCGTTTACGGCTATGACGCGTTCCGCGGCCTGCAGGAGTCGGTGATCGCCGATGTGCTGGCCGGGCGCGACGGGCTCGCCGTGCTGCCGACCGGCGGGGGCAAGTCGCTCTGCTACCAGATTCCGGCGCTGCTGCGCGAAGGGTGCGGCATCGTGGTCTCGCCGCTGATCGCGCTGATGGCCGACCAGGTCGACGCGCTGAAACAGGTTGGCGTGCGGGCCGAGCGGCTCGACAGCTCGATGGATTTCGCCGCCCGCAATGCCGCCCTCGAGGCGGCCGCGCGGGGCGAGATGGACCTGCTCTATGTATCGCCGGAGGGCCTCGGCAGCAGCCTTGCGGAGCGTCTGGCGGACCTGAACGTCTCGCTCATCGCCGTCGATGAGGCGCACTGCGTCAGCCAGTGGGGTCATGACTTCCGGCCCGATTACCGCGCCCTCGGGCGCCTCAAGGGCCTGTTTCCCGGCGTGCCGCGCCTTGCCGTGACGGCCACGGCGGATGCCCGCACGCGGGACGATATCCTCGCGCAGCTGAATCTCACCGATCCGTCCGTGCACGTTGCAAGTTTCGACCGGCCGAACCTGACCCTGTCGGCCGAGCCGAAAGCCGGAAACCGGACGCAGCGCGTGGTCCAGCTCGTGAAGGCCCGCGCCGGTGCCAGCGGCATTGTCTATGCCGCGACCCGCAGCGCGGTCGAGGATGTGGCCGAGGCGCTGGAGAAGGCGGGCGTGCCATCGCTGGCCTATCATGCAGGCCTCGACGCGGGCGTGCGCGCCGCGCGCCAGCGCCAGTTCCTGCTGGAGGAAGGCCGCGTCATGTGCGCGACCGTCGCGTTCGGCATGGGCGTGGACAAGCCGGATGTGCGCTTCGTCATCCATGCCGATCCGCCAAAGACGCTGGAAGCCTACTGGCAGGAAGTCGGCCGCGCGGGGCGGGACGGCGAGCCCGCCGAGGGCGTCGCGCTCTATGGCCCCGCCGACATGAACCGCTCGCTGCAATGGACCTATACCAGCGATGCGCCGGACGAAGTGAAGCGCGTTCAGCTGACCAAGACGCGCCAGCTGTTCGCGTTTTTCAACAGCGACGAATGCCGCCGGGGCGCCGTGCGGCGCTATTTCGGCGAAGAGAAAGTCGATCCCTGCGGCGTGTGCGATGCCTGCCGGGGCGAACTCGGCGCCAGCCATGACGCGACCCGCTGGGCGCAGATGGCCGTCTCGGCCGTGCTGCGCTGCGGCCAGCGCATCGGGCGCGGACGGCTGGTCCAGCACCTGCTGGGTGAGGCGAAGGATGACTTCGATACCGAGCTGTCGACTCTCTCGACCTTCGGCATCGGCAAGGACCTGCCCAAACAGGGCTGGAACCGCGTGTTCGACGCGCTGATGTTCGAGGGCCTGATCGCGGAGGGCGGCGAAGCGATGCGTCCGGTGGTGATCGTGCCGGATGCCGACGCCGCCAAGGCGCTGTTCCGCGGCGAGCGGACCGTCAGCCTGCGCGAAGACCTTGAAGCCCCGCGGCGCCGCAGCCGCACCAAAGGCGCCGCCCGGACCGCCGTGCAGGTGGACCTGTCCACCCGCGACCAGACGATTTTCGACGCCCTGCGCCAATGGCGCACGCAGCTCGCCAAGTCGCGGGGCGTGCCGCCCTATGTGATTTTCCATGACCGGACCCTGGCCGAGATCGCCCGGGAGCGCCCCTCCAGCGCCGAGGCGCTGCGCGAAATCAGCGGCGTGGGCGAGAAAAAGGCCCAGGCCTATGCCGGGGATGTGGCCCGGATCGTCAAGGAAGCGGCCTGAACCCCGTCGCCCGCGGCCAGGCCCCGGGGCAAGCGGCTGGGGAATAGTGAGGCTGGCGCCTTGACCCCGTGCCTGCGGCACCGCACCTATGGGGCTCTGATTTCACAAGATTCCTGCACCCGGAGCCTGAATGACCCGCCTCGACGATAAAGA
>JAIXRO010000164.1 GCA_027485145.1 Hyphomonadaceae bacterium
CATCTGAACCGGATGCAACAGGGATCCTCTTCGCTGCTATTCGCTGTCCGGGCTTCCGGCAGGCTCGGCCCAGACGGCTAGGTCCGGCACTACAACGCGCCGCGCGGCCACGTCCACCACCGGCACATCCGCGCGCGTGAAGGGCACGAAGACGGTAGACGCCTGGCCGTTCACATCGATTTCCAGAAGATCGCCCGAACCGAAATTCTGCACCGAGCGCACTCGCCCGGCAGGCGAGTCGCCGCCGGCGAACACCTCCATTCCGGCGAGGTCCTCGACATAGAACTCGTCTTCGTCCGCCTCCGGAAGGCGCGCGCGGGGCACGTAGAGCAGCTTGCCGCGCTGCGCGTCCCAGGCTTCCTTCTCAAGGACTTCCTTCGGCCGGACGATGAAATGATCCTTGCCCGGACGGGCGGATTTCGGGGTGATCACCACCGCGCCCGCCTCGTCCATCAGCGGTCCGTAGCCGAACAGCGCTTCGGGATCGGCCGTGTAGCTCTTCACGCGGACTTCGCCGCGAACACCGTGGGCGCCCCGGAGGACGCCCACAGCAATCAGTTTGTCTTTGGTCTTGCCTGTCATCCGCCGCTTCTTAGCGGCAGAGAACGTCCGAGAGAACAGGGCCCGAGCCTTTATAGACCGCTTCGGACAGACCCTGATCCTGACAGAAGCGAGTGGCGGCGCCGTCGCGGTTCGAGATCCGCGCGCCCCGATAGGCCGGCGCCGGGAAGAAGACGGTCTGTTCGCCCTCGATGCCCTCTGCCCCGCCGCTGACCGGCGGCGGCGGATAGATCGGATCAACTACCGGCCGGCGCCAGGGCCCCTCACGGCGCACGTCGTATCGGCGGAAGGACGAGACGGTATCGTTCAGGCCAAGCACGCCAAGATCGCTGATCGAGCCTTCCAGCAGCTCGCACGTGCCGCGATAATCTGTGTTCTGGCAAACCAGCCAGTCACCGCGGTTCACCAGAACCGAGCTGGCCGTATCATTGAACCGGAACTGGTCGAGGCTCGCTTCGCCTTCATCGAAGCCCAGGAAGGGTCCGCCGAAATCGCCGTTCGCAAAGAAGGCGATGTCGTAGCTGCGGGGACCTTTGTCATACGCCGTGACCTGCGCTGAGGAGACCTTTCCCGACAGATCAAGCTCCCCGAGATTGGTAACGGTCCGGTCCACGTACTCGCAGCGCCCTTTGAGGTTTCCGTCGGAGCAGAGCAGCCAGACGCCGCCTTTCACTTCAACGCTGCGGGCCTTGTCGTTGAACTGGATGATGTTGAAATTCGGCGCGTCCGCGGTCAGCTCGACGGACGTGCCGCGCAAGCCCGTGTCGGAGTAGAGCACGATTGACGGCGGGCCGGACGGCAGTTGAGGGCGGCGGCGGCTTTCCTCATCCCCCTTCTGGGCCTGCGCCCCGGGCGCGGCGGCCATCAGGATGAAGGCGGCGACGAGGAAGGTCTGGGCCAGAAAATCGCGGGGCATCTGAAGTCTCTCCAAGCAATGACGAGAGTGTTGCCGCGCTTCGCCTGAACGGTCCATTCCCGCGCCGTTGGCTTTTGTTCAGGTCCGCCGCCAAACGAAAAACAGCCAGCGCCCCCGGGCGGGAACGCTGGCTGCATGATTAGGCGGCGGGGCCTCAGGCTTCGGCAGGCTCTTCCGCAGCAGCGAGTTTGGCGGCGGCCTTGGCGGCGCGCTCTTTCGCCCGCTCCTGGGCTTTCTTGCCGGGCTCGGCTTTCTTCGGGTTGTTGCCATTGGTGAACACGGCCACCGGCTTGCCGTCGACTTCGACTTTCGAGAGGAAGCGCAGCACGCGGTCGGTCGGCTGGGCGCCTTTCTTGATCCAGTCGGCGGCCTTCACGGCATCGACCTTCACGCGCTCGGCCGAGTCCTTGGCGAGGCGCGGATCATAGGTGCCGATCTTCTCGATGAAGCGGCCGTCGCGCGGGGCGCGGGCGTCGGCAACGACGATCGAATAGAAGGGGCGTTTCTTGGACCCGCCGCGGGCGAGCCTGATTTTGAGTGACATGGGAATCTCCTGTTATGTCTTGTCTCTCGGGGTTTCTTATTCGGCCTCGTGGCCGCGTAGCTGCTCATGATGGCGGATGACTTCCGCCACGATGAAAGTGAGGAATTTCTCGGCGAAGGCCGGGTCGAGCCCGGTCTCGTGCGCAAGACGGCGCAGCCGGGCAATCTGCTCGGCCTCACGCGATTTGTCCGCAGGCGGCATATTGTGCAGCGCCTTCAGCTTGCCGACCTGCTGGGTCAGCTTGAAGCGCTCGGCCAGCGTGTGGACAAGGATCGAGTCCATGTTGTCGATGGACGCGCGCAGCTGGTTCAGCTGGAACAGCGCGAGGGTCTGTTCGGGGTTGTTCATTTCTTCTTGCTCCCGGGAAGGCCAGGCAGTCCGCCTGCGGAGGGTCCGCCCAGTCCGGGCAATTGGCCTGGCATTCCGCCCGGCATCCCGCCGCCGCCCATGCCGCCCATCTTGGCGAGGTCGGCCGGATTGAGGCCCGCCTGCTGCGCCATGCCGAGCATGTTGCGCATGCCGCCCTTGGTGCGCATCTGCTTCATCATGGTGGCCATCTGCTGATGCATCTTCATCAGCTTGTTGACGTCCGACACATCCACACCCGCGCCGGCGGCGATACGCTTGCGGCGCGAGGCGTTCAGCAGCGCGGGCTTGCGCCGCTCTGCCTTTGTCATCGACAGGATGATCGCTTCCTGGCGTTTCAGCACCCGGTCATCGATGTTCGCCATCGCTTCCTTGGCTTTGCGCACGCCCGGCATCATGCCCATGATGCCGGTCATGCCGCCCATGCGCTGCATCTGGCGGAGTTGTTCGGCGAGGTCTTCAAGGTCGAATTCGCCCTTCTTGAGCTTCGCGGCCATCCGCTCGGCTTTCTCGGCGTCCATCTGCTCGGACGCCTTTTCCACGAGGCTGACGATGTCGCCCTGCCCGAGGATGCGTCCGGCCACGCGCTTGGCATCGAATGTGTCGAGCCCGTCAAGCTTTTCCCCAACGCCGAGGAACTTGATCGGCAGGCCGGTGACCGCGCGCATGGACAGTGCCGCGCCGCCGCGGCCATCGCCGTCCATCCGTGTCAGGACGAGTCCCGTCAGCGGCAGGCGTTCATGGAAGCGCCGAGCGGTTTCCACCGCGTCCTGACCGGTGAGCGCGTCCGCAACGAGCAGCACTTCCTGCGGATTCGCAATTGCGGCGATCTCGGCCGCTTCGCTCATCATCTGCTCGTCGATCGAGGTGCGGCCGGCGGTATCGAGGAAAAGGACGTCATAGCCGCCGATCTTGGCGGCCTGCAGCGCGCGGCGCGCAATGTCGGCGGGCAGCTGGCCCGGAATGATCGGCAGCGAGGTGACAAGCGGTCCCGCCTGCTGCGCGAGGATCGCCAGCTGCTCCATCGCGGCCGGGCGGCGCACGTCGAGCGAGGCGAGCAGGATGCGCTTCTTGCCGCGGTCGGCGAGGCGTTTGGCGATCTTGCCGGTGGTGGTGGTTTTGCCCGACCCCTGAAGGCCGGCCATCATCACGACCGCCGGGGGCACATCCACGCGAAGATGGGACTCTTCCTCGTTCGCGCCGAGCATGTCGACCAGCGCGTCATACACGATCTTGATGACCTGCTGGCCGGGGCGAACGGAGCGGATGACCTCTTCGCCGACAGCGCGTGCGCGCACCTTGTCGACGAAATCCTTGACCACGGGGAGCGCGACGTCCGCCTCGAGCAGCGCGACGCGGATTTCGCGCAGCGCTTCGCCCACGTCCTTTTCGGACAGCGCGCCGCGACCGGTCAGGCCGTCAAAGATACTGCCAAGGCGTTCGCTTAAGGCGTCGAACATCGCTTTCGTCTCCTCACATCGCGCAAAACCAAAAAGCCCCGCTGAGCGAAAATTCGCCGGGCGGGGGGCCCCGCTGGCCTCCGGTCCCGCATTTGGGGACGTGTGCCGGTCAGGGCGCGCTGATCAGGGTGCGCGAGATGTCCGGCGCGTAAAGCACGGGGCTTCCGAGAGGTCAAGCAAGGTGCAGCGCCTCGACCCGGGCCTGCAGGCGCGCGACCGCCACCTCGATTTCGCCGTTCAGGAGGGCGTAAAGCGCCATGTTGGACCAGGTGCCTCCGGCCGCGCGCATATATCCGCGCAGCACCCCTTCGCGCACGGCGCCGAGGCGTTCGATGGATTTGATCGCCGCCGCGTTCTGCTCGTCGATCAGGTATTCGATGCGCCGGATCCGGCAGGCCGTCGCCCGTGTCATCAGCGCGAGCGCGGTGGCCGCCGGCACGACGCCGCTGCGCATCTCCTCGGGGTGCCACTGATACCCGATGCGCAGCCGCCGGTGGGTTCGCGAGATTTCGAGATAGGCGGCTACCCCGGCAAACGCGCCATCGGAGATGCGGGTGACGGCAAACGGGATCGACCTTCCGTCCTTGGCGTCCGCCAGCGTATGGTCGAAATAGGCATCGAAATTGGTGCCGCTGGGGATCACCGGCATCCAGGCCCACATCGCCTCGACCGCGCCGGACTTGGCCAGCGCCGCCCGGTGCGCCTCGGACAGGCGTTCGAGCCGCACATCCGCAACGGTAAGGCCGGGCGCGTCCAGTTTCATGACATTCAATATGCCACAAAGGACGGACCCGGACAATTCACGGGGCCGCGATGCCGGAGCCGGGATTTAACCGATCCTTCAAGATGCGATGCGAAAAGTCTTTCCATCCATCATTGAAAGAAGGTGCCGGCCCATGAGACTGTTCAAACAGGTGACACTGACCTTGCCCGCGCTGATCCTGGCAGCTGGCTGCACCACGATGTACGGCACGGTCCTGCCGCAGGCCGACGGGAATTACGAAGTCATCACGGCGGGCAAGTCCAAAGGGTCGGCGATGAAGGCCGCCCAGTCCGATGCAGAAAACACCTGCAAGAAAGCGACGGGCAACAAGCGCTTCGTTTCGTATGGAACCGACAGCGAGTTTACGGGCGTCTCGATCGACCGGGGCGAAGGCGGCACCACGCGAAGCGTGATCGCAAGCGCGGTCGAGTTTGCCGCCAAGCTGGAAAACGACACGAACTATGATGTCAAAATGACATTCCGCTGCGTCGCAGACGGTCCTCAGGCCGCCTCCACGGCTCCACCCGTAGCGGCGGCTCCCGTTGCATCCCCAGCGCCGGCCGCCGCCGCGCAATTGACGGCCTCGTCGCCAGCGGAAACCGAAGACGCCAAGCGCGCCCGCATCCAGGCGATGCTGAACCGCGCAACGACCGGCGCCGAATAAGGCACAGAGCGCCCGAGCAAGACATTGAACAGGGCCGAAGCGTCACCGCTTCGGCCCTTTTGATTCAGCGCGGGGCCTCGATTGTCGGACAACCCCTCGATTCTATTCCCCCGCCTTCGAAAACAGCTGCCGCGCGAGGTAAGTGTATTCCAGCGCCGAGCGTTTCGCGCGGGCGGTCTGGTCCGCGGCGGCGGCGTGGCCGCCATCGATGTTCTCGAAATAATAGAAGGGCAGGCCCGCCTCTTCGAAGCGCTTCGCCATCTTGCGCGCATGGCCCGGATGCACCCGGTCATCCTTCGTGGAGGTCACGAAGAAGGGCACCGGATACGGCTTCGAGGCATCGAAGTTCTGGTAGGGCGAGATGGTCTCGAGGAAGGCGCGCTCTTCCGGCACGTCGGGCGAGCCGTATTCGCCGACCCACGAGGCGCCTGCCAGCAGCAGGTGGTAGCGCAGCATGTCGAGCAGCGGCACCTGCACGACCACCGCGTTCCAGAGGTCCGGCCGCTGGTTCAGCATCACGCCCATCAGCAGGCCGCCATTCGAGCCCCCCATGATGCCGAGATGCTCAGGCGACGTGATCTTCTTGGCGATCAGATCTTCGCCGACGGCGATGAAGTCATCATAGATGCGCTGGCGGTTGAGCTTCAGGCCCGCCTGGTGCCAGTTCGGCCCGAACTCGCCGCCGCCCCGGATGTTCGCGAGGACATAGGCGCCGCCCTGCTCCAGCCAGTTGCGCCCCATCACGGCGCTGTAGGCCGGGTTCATCGAGACCTGGAAGCCGCCATAACCGTAAAGGATCGTCGGCGTCGTGCCATCGAGCGTGATGTCTTCGCGGTGCACGATGAAGTATGGCACCCGGGTGCCATCCGTCGAGGTCGCAAAGAACTGCTCGACCTTGAGACCCGCCGTGTCGAACTTCGCCGGCAGGCTCTTCAGCGGCGTCACGGCCCCGCTGGCAATGTCGTAGTTGAGCAGCGAGGACGGCGTCAGGAAGTCCTCGTAATTCAGGAACACGGCCGTCTCGTCATCGTCCGCGAACGCGATGCCGACTTGGCCGGTGCCCGGCAGCTCCACCGGCGCCGTCGTCCATCCGCCTGCGGATGGCTCGAGGCGCAGCACCTTGCCGGTGACGTTGTCGCTGATCGCCAGCAGGGCCGCGCCCTTGGCGACTGCCACGCCGTCTACGGCCTGCGTCGCGGTCGGGCGGAACACGAGGCTGACCTTCGGAAGTTTCCGCGTCTTCAGGAACGCCTCCAGTTCGAACGCCACCAGATCGCCGGCCTTGAACGCGTCCTGACCCTCCGGCGCCCAGTCCTGCTGCAGCGAGAAGAGGAACTGGCCTTTGTAGATCCCATTCACCGACACCATCGGCGGGATCGGCCACTGCACCGGCGCCGTCTCGCCGTCGGGGAACCAGAAATAGTTCTGTGTAAAGAAGGTTTCCGATTGCACGGCGCCCTGCAGCACGCGGCCATCCTCCAGCTGCATCGTCATCGGCCAGACGCCGACATCGGTTTCCTTGCCGCGGATGAGTTCCACCGCGCTCACCAGCGGCGCGCCGCGCGTCCAGCGCTTGACGATCGAGGGATAGCCGGACTCCGTCAGCGTGCCCTCGCCCCAGTTGGTGGCGACCAGAAGCGTATCACGCCCCGCCCAGGCGAGGCCCTGCTTGGCTTCCGGCGTGACGAACCCGCCGTCCACGAACGTTTTCGTTTCGAGATCGAACTCGCGATTGATCACCGCGTCCTTGCCGCCATCCGACAGCGACACAAGGCAGCTATACTTGCCGCCGGCCTTCGGGCGGAAACAGTCCGCGCCCTTGTACACCCAGTTCTTCCCTTCATCCGCGGCCAGCTTGTCGAAATCGAGGATCGTCTCCCAGACCGGCGCCTCGGTCGCATAGCTCGCCAGCGTCGTGCGCCGCCAGAGGCCGCGCACATTCACACTGTCCTGCCAGAAATTGTACACGAGCCCGTCCCGCACCGTGCCGTACGGGATCCGCTCGCTCGAGTTCAGCACATCGAGCGCCGCAGCCTCGAATCCGGCATAGCGCGGATCAGCCTCCAGCTCCGCCAGGGTGCGCGTGTTCTGCGCCGTCACCCAGGCGAGCGCCTCGGCCCCTTCGACCTCCTCAAGCCAGAGGTGGGAGTCGGCATCGAACGCTGCAGTCGGGGTCGCCATGTTGGACGTCACATCAGTCTCCGGGTTGGGCACATTGGCACAGGCAGCCAGCGCGAGCGCGCTGAGCAAAGCAAGTTTGAGGCGCATGGATACTCCTGGCTGGCATGGGTTTTGGGCTTGCCCGAACCTGGCGGTTCAGGGAAGCCGCTCGAGCGTGACCCGTTCGATCAGGATCCCGCGGCGCTTCTCCGGCACAACCGGCCGGATCGCAAGATAATCGACGCCCTGTTCGGCGCCCATCAGGGGAACGTCATACTCGAAACTGAAATCCGCGAAACCCGGCTGAAGGGCGAAAGTCTGCCAGCCGGACTCGCCGGCGCGTCCAGCCGAGTAATTGGCCTTCACCTCCATCGCGCCTTGGTCGCTCGTCGGGCGCACGCGGATGGTGGCGCGGATCTTCCGGCCCGAGAACTGAACTTCCAGATCCGGCGCCAGCCGGAAATGCGGCCCGAGTTCCGGCGCATCGTCCAGCGCGTCCGCATCGGCCTCGACCTGCAGCATGTAGCCGTCGTCCGGCGTGCGCAGCAGCCGCGTGCGCGCCTCCCCGCCGGCAATGATCTTGTTCAGGTAGCGCCCGTCGATGACGATGCGGTCATAGTTGAGACCGTCTCCCGCCACGGCGCCGCTGGGCAGACGGTTGATCCCCGGCTGCAGGGCCAGAAACACCATCATGATCACGAGAAGGCCCGCCAGGGGAAAGAATAAGCGGTCGCGCATGTCTGGCAGGTCCTCCGAAACGGCCCGGCTGGCCAAGCCCGGATGCTCCTGTTAGCAGGGTCAGACGCGGATTGGCGAGCCATTTGCGCCGAACAACTGCTGCACGGAGGGGGGCAACCGAATGTCGACCAACGCGCTTCGCCGCCGTGCGAAGGAAGCCCGGCTATGGCTGACCGAAAGCTGTTTCCCGCTCTGGGCCGAGCATGGCCTGACCTCCGCGGGCCTCTTCCCCGAAGTCCTGACGCTCAGCCATGACGACCTGGCCCGCGAGACCACCCGCGTGCGCGTCCAGGCCCGTCAGACCTACGTCTTCGCCGAGGCCTGGCGGATGGAGTGGAAGCGCGACCATGTCGCCCGGCTCGTGCAGTCCGGCGTGTCGATCCTGACAAGCCGCGCGCTGGCGCCGTCCGGCCTGCCGGGGCGGATCCTGGACGCCGGGCGCGGCACACTCGCCGATGCTTCGGCCGATCTCTACGACACAGCCTTCGTTCTGTTCGCGCTGGCGGAAGCCGGGCGCGGGCCGCTCTCCCCGGCGGTGCCCGTTGCGGCGGCGCACCAGATCCTGGGCGCGCTGGACCGGTTGGCGCGCGACACCGTGCATGGCGGTTACGCCGAATCGCTGCCGGCCCCGGCCACGCGGCTGCAGAACCCGCACATGCACCTGCTCGAAGCCTGCCTGTCCCTGCACCGTGCCGACCGGGACGGCGGCCACCTCGCCCGCGCATCGGAGATCGTTTCCCTGTTCGAGACGAAGTTCACCTCCGGCCCCGGCGGCCTTCTGGGCGAACGCTTCAAGGCCGACTGGTCCGAGCCGGACGGCGACGCGGCCACGCTCGTGGAGCCCGGCCATCAGTTCGAATGGGTCTGGCTGCTGCACACCTGGTCACGGCTCGCCCAGAAGCCCCTGCCCGAGGCGGCGGGCCGCCTCTACGCCTTCGGCCTGTCCACGCTGGATGAGACGGGCCGCGCCTGCCAGGAAGTGACGCGCACGGGGGCGCCGCACGATGCCTCCCGCCGCACCTGGCCGCAGACCGAAGCGCTGAAAGCCCATCTCGCCATGTACGAGCAGCGCGGCGAGGCCCGCCATGCAGCCGCCGCCTGCCGCAGTTTCGATGTGCTGATGGACGAATTCCTCACCGAGGATGGCGGCTGGATCGATCATTTCGCCGCCGATGGCAGCGTCCTTGCCCAGAACATGCCGGCATCCACCGGATACCATGTCGTGCTCGCCCTCGCCGAACTCATCCGCGTGATGGATGCTTGAAATCGCAAGGATTTGCGGCGCATAACGCGGCCGAACTCCCGCCTTCACGTTCAGGACCTCAATGACCAAGCTCGCTCTCATCCGCCACGGGCAATCCGCCTGGAACCTCGAAAACCGCTTCACGGGCTGGTGGGACGCCGACCTCACCGCGCAGGGCGAGGCCGAAGCGCGCGCCTCCGGCAAGCTGCTCAGCGAAACCGGCGCGGATTTCCGCTTTGCCTTCACCAGCGTCCAGACCCGCGCCATCCGCACGCTCTGGCTGGCACTGACCGAAATGAAGCGCGTCTGGATACCGGTCGAGAAACACTGGCGCCTTAATGAGCGCCACTATGGCGGGCTGACGGGCCTCGACAAAGCGGAGACCGCCGCCAAGCACGGCGAGGAACAGGTGCATATTTGGCGCCGCAGCTATGACATTCCGCCCCCGCCGCTGGAGCCCGGCTCGGAATTCGATCTCGCCAGCGATCCGCGATATCGCGGCCTCGATATTCCGGACACGGAAAGCCTGAAGACGACGCTCGAGCGCGTGTTGCCCTATTGGCAGGACCGGATCGCGCCAGTCCTTGCGAACGGCGACGATGTCCTGATCGCCGCTCACGGAAACTCGCTGCGCGCGCTGGTGAAGCATCTCTTCAACGTTCCCGACGAGACGATCACCGAGATCGAGATCCCGAC
>JAIXRO010000205.1 GCA_027485145.1 Hyphomonadaceae bacterium
CGCCGATGGCAGCGTGCTGGCCAAGGATATGCCGGCCTCCACCGGTTACCATGTCGTCCTTGCCCTCGCCGAACTTATCCGCGTGATGGATGCTTGAAATCACACGGATTTGCGGCGCATAACCCGGCGACTTCCCCGCCTTCACGTTCAGGACCTGCATGACCAAGCTCGCTCTCATCCGCCACGGGCAATCTGCCTGGAACCTCGAAAACCGTTTCACGGGCTGGTGGGACGCTGACCTGACCGCGCAGGGCGAGGCCGAAGCGCGCGCCTCGGGCCAGCTGCTCAGCGAAACCGGCGCCGATTTCCGCTTCGCGTTCACCAGCGTCCAGACCCGCGCGATCCGCACGCTCTGGCTTGCGCTGACGGAAATGAAGCGGGTCTGGATCCCGGTCGAGAAACACTGGCGCCTGAACGAGCGCCATTATGGCGGGCTGACGGGCCTCGACAAGGCCGAGACGGCCGCCAGGCACGGCGAGGAACAGGTCCATATCTGGCGCCGCAGCTATGACATCCCGCCCCCGCCGCTGCAGCCCGGCTCGGAATTCGACCTGGCGAGCGACCCGCGCTATCGCGGCCTCGATATTCCGGACACGGAAAGCCTGAAGACGACGCTCGAGCGCGTGCTGCCCTATTGGCAGGACCGGATTGCGCCGGTTCTGGCGAATGGCGACGATGTCCTGATCGCTGCCCACGGAAACTCCCTGCGCGCGCTCGTGAAACATCTCTTCAACGTGCCTGACGAGACGATCACCGAGATCGAGATCCCGACCGGCAACCCGCTGCTGATCGAACTCGACAAGACGCTGAAGCCGGCTTCGGTGCGCTACCTCGACGCCGCGCGCGCCAAGCCGCTGCCCGCGCTGCCTTGAGCCCGCTGCCAACCCGGCGCCGCGATCGCCGCCTGATGGGCCGGGCGCTTGCGCTCGCAGGTCTGAACCAGGGGCTGACGGGCCAGAACCCCTCCGTCGGCTGTGTCATCACGGACGCGCATGGGCACATCATCGGCGAAGGCGTCACCGGCCAGGGCGGCCGTCCGCATGCGGAAGAAGTGGCGCTCGCCGAGGCCGGAGAGCGCGCCAGGTGCGGAACGGCCTATGTCACGCTCGAGCCGTGCCGGGAGCGGTCCAATGGCGCCGCGTCCTGTGCCAACAAGCTCGTGGCCGCCGGCATCGCCCGCGTGGTGGTCGCCATCGAGGACCCGCACCCGACTGCGAAAGATGGTCTCCAGATTCTGCGCAAGGCAAATGTTCGCGTTTCCACCGGGCCGGGCGGACGGCGCGCCGCGCGCCGCTACGCCTGGTTCTTCCGGACGGCCGGGCACTGATCAGCCGGCAAACGGTCCAGCCTGCGCGCGGACTGTTTCATAGAACGCCAGCGAGTCGCGCTGGAAGGCCGCCTTCGTGAATTGCGCCTCGTAACTGGCGCGCCCGCCCGCAACGAGTTTCGGCCCCAGCGTCTTGTCATACAGAATGCGCCCGATGGCGGATGCCAGCGCCGCAGGATCATTCTTGGGGACCAGCAGGCCGTTGACGCCGTCCTTGACATAGGCGGCCGGGCCCACAGCGTCGGCAGCGACCAGCGGGCGCCCGGCGGCCCAGGCATCGACGGTCACCGTGCCGAACGGTTCGTACCGGGACGGAAACGCCACGATATCGCACGCCGCCAGCAGCGCCCCCCGGTCATTGCGCCAACCGAGAAACCGGACGCGGGCGTCGAGGCCGAGCCGGGCCGCGTGCGCTTTCAGTTCCGCTTCAAGCGGCCCCTCCCCCGCGATCCAGACATGGAGGTCCGGCAACTGCGCGGTTGCATCGAGCAGCGTATCGAGCCCCTTCTTCTCGTGCAGCCGCGCAAGCGCCAGGGCAACCGGCACGCCCTCCGGCGTCGAGAGGCTTTCGCGGGAGACAGGCTCGGCGCCGTGAAAATCCGCATACGTATGAATGATTCCGCTTCGCCCCTCACTGACACCTTGTTTCCGGATGTGGCGCAGCAGATCGATCGTCAGGCCGACATGCCACTCGCAATTGCGGAACCGGGCGCGCTTGTAATAGCCGCCATACCATCCGATCGACCGCGCGCGGTGCTCGGCCGGGGCAAACTGGCCGGCGCGGCCCATCCAGTACTCGATCACGTCCGGCTGGAACGCCGCGATCGCGTCTGCAATCACCCGGCGGGTCGGGAACGGCCACGACGTGTTGAAGCTCGCGGTGTCGACGCCGATGCCGGCCGCGCCGAATTTTCCGGTGCGGAACGTGTTGCCGGGCCGCGTCACGACGTGCTGGGCGAAGCCCGCTTCGGCGAGCGCCAGGACGGATTCCAGCATGATGTTCTCGGCGCCGCCTTCGTCTGCGCCCGCCATTACATGCATCACGCGCATCGGCGTCTCCTGCCCCCAAACACCTTGCGGGCCTTGCCCGGTCCCGCCTGCGATTAGCGGGGATCGCGCGCGCGGGCAAACTCTGCTTGGCAGTGATGCCCGAACTGCCTAGACAGGCGCGAACACAGGAGACCGGTGAACTGATGGCCGAATATCGCCTCTTCGGGGCTGAGACGTCTCCCTACTCGCTCAAGGTGAGGTCGGCCCTGCGTTACAAGGGGATCGAGTTCGATTGGATCGCGCGCTCGGCCAGCAACGAGGCCGAGTTTCGCAAGAGCGCAGCTACCCCGACTGTTCCGTTGCTGCTCAGCCCGGCCCAGCCTCCGGCGCAGGATTCTACGCTTATCCTCGCCGCGCTGGAACGCACCCACCCGGAACCGCCGGCCCGGCCCGAAGCGCCCGCCGCGGCCGCGCTTGCGCTGATCCTCGAAGACTATGGCGACGAGTGGCTGAACAAGTGCATGTTCCAGCAGCGCTGGGGCCAGCAGCCGGACCGCGACGCGGCGGCGCTGCGTGTGCTGATCCAGCTCAACGACGGCAAACGGCCGCGCGCCTTCAAGGCGCCCGCCAAGCAGATCGCGGCGCGCATGCTCGCGCGCCTTCCCCTCGTCGGGGCCGAGCCTGCCAATGCCGCCGCGCTTGAAAACTCCTACAAGCGTTTTGCGCTCCGCCTGAACGCGCACCTACAGAACCACCTCTTCATCTTCGGCGGCCGCCCGAGCGCGGCGGATTTTTCCATCGCCGGCCAGTTCCAGCAGATGCTGACCGATCCGACCCCGGCTGCCTGGCTGAATGAACGCGCGCCGTTCGTCGTCGCCTGGTGCGGATTCATGGGCGATCCGAAAGGCTCGGGGCCGTTCGCGGAGTTTGCCGCGCTTTCGCCGACGCTGCTTCCCATTTTCGAAACCGAAGTGTCGCGCACCTACCTGCCCTGGGCCTTCGCGAATGCGGCGAGCGCGGCGCAGGACAAGAAGCGATTCTCGGTCACGCTGGATGACGGCGCCTTCGATCAGGCCACGCAATCCTACGCCGCGCGGGCCTTCGCGGCGGTGAAAGCGGCGCTTGCCCCGCTGGCCGATGACGCCGAGCTGACCGCGTTCCTTGATGCGGCGGGTGCCAGCGCGTTTCTTCGCTGACGAAAAACCCCCGCAGCGAGGGGCTGCGGGGGCTCGTCAGTGAACGGAGAATCACGCGTCTATCAGGCCGCGTCGGAGGCCTTTTTCTTGCCGATCAGGCGCGGCTGTTCCGGAACGGCGGACTGGCCGATCTCGATCTTGCGGGGCTTCTTCTCTTCCGGGATCTCGCGGATCAGGTCGATCCGCAGTACGCCGTGCTCGAGGCTCGCGCCGGTCACGAGAACGTGATCGGCGAGCTGGAAGCGGCGGATGAAGCTGCGCTGGGCAATTCCGCGGTGCAGGAAATTGCGCCCGGCGGCATCTTCGGTTTCGCCTTTCTTGCCGGCGACCGTCAGCAGGCCTTCCTTGGTTTCGATGTCGAGTTCGGCTTCGGTGAAGCCGGCGACCGCGATCTCGATGGCGAAGGCGTTCTCGTCAACGCGCTCAATGTTGTAGGGCGGATAGCCCTGCGTGCCGTCAAGGCGGGAGGCCTGGTCGATCATGCCGGCGAGGCGGTCAAAGCCGACCATCGTGCGGTAGAGGGGGGTGAGGTCAATCGTACTCATGGGATGACAGTCCTTTCTCTCAAAGCAACTGTGGGTGGGGAAAACCACCCGGTTTGAACATCGCAGTGGGTCCACAAGGTCAGCCCGGTTGCCCGGCGCTGGCGGCCCGCCTGCGGCCACGGCCCGCTTGCGGCACCGTGACAACGGCTATGTGGGTAGCGTATGACCTGTATCAAGAGCCCCCTCAACGGAGACCTGAACATGAGAACACTGATGCTCGTGGCCGCCTCGGCCCTGGCGCTGGCCGCCTGTACGCCGGCCAAGACCCCCGCCCCGGCTTCGGTTGAAGCGACCGCGCCCGTGGTCGAAGAAAAGCCGGCCATGACGCTCGCCGAAGCGGTCGCCTCCGACCTGCGCAGCGCCGAGGAAAAGGCCCGCGACGCCTGGCGCCATCCGGTCGAGACGCTGACCTTCTTCGGCGTCACCTCCGACATGAAGGTGATCGAAGTCTGGCCCGGTGGCGGCTGGTACACGAATATCCTCGCGCCCTGGCTCGCCGATGGCGGCGGCACGCTGGTGGCGGCCGGCTGGGACGCCGCCTCGATCGAGGACGCCGAGCGCCGCGCCCGCACCGAGGCGCGCATAGCCGAGTTCAAGGCGACCTATTCCGACCCGAAATTCGGCACGATCGAACACTCCGCCTTCTCGGCCACGTCCGGCCCGCTGACGGCGGAAGGCACCGCCGACGTGGTGCTGACCTTCCGCAACATCCATAACTGGATGTCCGGCGGCTATACCGAGAAATTCTTCGCCGACGCCTACGCCGCGCTGAAGCCCGGCGGCGTGCTCGGCGTGGTCGAGCACCGCCTGCCATCCGCCCAGACGCAGGACCCGACCGCGAGCAGCGGCTATGTGCACGAGGACTATGTGAAGACGCTGGCGGCCGCCGCCGGTTTCGAATTCGTGGAATCGAGCGAAGTGAACGCCAACCCGGCCGACACCGCCGACCACCCCTTCGGCGTCTGGACCCTGCCCCCGAACCTCGCGACCACGGGCCGCGACGGCAAACCGGTCGAGGGCTTCGACCCGGAGAAATACAAGGCCATCGGCGAAAGCGACCGCATGACCCTGAAGTTCCGCAAGCCGGAAGCAACCCCGACGCCCTGACGTTTTCCGGAAGTCCGGACCCGTCCACAAACCGTCCACACGAAGGTGTGGACGGTTTTCTCTTTTGGGTTGGGAGGCGTTTCGTGGAATCGCCTCAGCGAGCCATGCCTGGCGCGCGAATTGTAATCGGGCGCAGGAGACGGCGAATGGCGGCTGTTGGCCCTTAACAGTCGTTCGCAGCATGCACGAAAACTGGCAGCTTGACTCCAGAAAGAGAGATTGACCGAATGGGCCGTGCAATCAGCGCCGAGCGAGGGTGCACCTAGACAACTTTGCACGAGTAAATAGGTGCAGTTGGGGCTCAGCGACGGTTTGGTCATGCTGGCCTTGGTCCAACAAATCTTCGTGCGGTACAATAACAACTCTGTGAAGGACGTGTAGATGCGGATCGCCACACCCGACGCGTTGTTCGCGCGCTTCGTTGCGCTTCTTCCAAAGTCTATAGGCGATGCGCTATGGAATGTGACGTACTTCATCGCGTGGATAACACTTCCCGCGAGTTTCCTCAGCCTCATTTTAGACCTGCAGCTTGTCATCCAGTGGGCGATGCTAGCTCTCAAGCTGCTGCCGGATTTGCACACAATTTGGGACGTCGCCGTTGCTGTCGTGGCCGCGTGGAGAACTTTCACACAGCCGTTTCATGACCTCCTGACACAATTGGTACAGATTAGCTTGCCGAGAGCGTTTACCGATCTGCTCATCGCGGGCTCTGGCCCAGTACTTTCTGTTTTGCGCTACACACTCGCAAAACGCGCACATGCGCAACAAAGTCTTGCTTCACACGACCTGAACATCGCGTTTGAAAACGCCTATCGCGAAAATCGGCGTGCTATCCGTCGCGCGAACGACGGCGCCGACCTTAGTTTGAAGCAAATGAAAGACTTGAAACTCGGAATGCGACCGGCTGAAGATGCCGTTGTAGTCGCGTCTCACAAGTTTGTTCGAGCAAAGCAGCAAAGGCGCAGCGCTGCCAAATTGGTCGTTGCGGCAACTGTCTTGGCAGTAGTTTGGATGCTCCTTTCCTTGCTTAGCTTGCTACTTCAATAAACCGCCGGAAATAGGCACAGAATTGGCTCTGTTCATTTGTAGCGGTACTGGCTGCCGGAAAAGCGAATCTATGCGAGTTGTACGCACCTTAGGGGCGGCAAAGATCGAAGACCCACATCGGCGATCTCCCGTCTGGTGCTGGCGATGCAACCGAATGACCGAACTGGGGTGACAACGCCAGACGCCGAGCCCGATGATAGGAACCAACTGGCTTAATCTGGCCACCCGCTTTTGTTGAGCTGCAGCCTTCAACAGCAAGTTTGGTGATCGTCAGTACTGCTTGCGGATCAGCGCCTCGAGCCGCTTCGATTGCTCGATTGTTATGTCGAAGCGATTTAGTAAGTCTCGCCAAATCACCTCGAATTCCGCCGCAGCGCTCGCATCAGAATGGGCAATCGCCTGATCCAAATAGAGATCGTTGTTTCTAATTACGAGCATGAAATCTAAAATCTGCTCCGCAATCTTCGGCTTGAAAAGACGAAGGGAGCTGAATTCAAACGAGCCCAAGCCATTCCCGTAGAAGCGGCACTTTCCAAGCTGAACAATTCTTCGCCAAGTAGGGAGGTTCGCGATGTCAGAGTTCTCGTCTTTTGAAAACGTGTAGTGTCGGCGGGCATTGAGCGTTTCTGAAAGAATGTGGCTCACCGAGCGTCGAATTTCTCGCCGCTCATTCAGTTGCTCGTTCCACCGCGTTGTAGCGAACCCCAGGAGGGTGCCAGCGACGCCGGTACCGATTGGCAACAATAGCTCCATTGCGTCCAGCATTTGCTTCCCGCCCAACTTGAAACTGCTCCAATAATCACGGTCTGCCTCTGGAACACAACGTCAGCTTTCGGCGAGATAGTGCCCCCGATCCAGCGAGAATGGAACGGCAGGCAAATCCACTTTCTGCCGCTCCACGTTTTCAGAGATCGATGCCGGTAGAGATTTCCAGCGCATCGTCAACATCGACACCGAGGTATCTCACCGTGCTCTCAAGCTTGGTGTGTCCAAGCAGCAGCTGGACAGCCCTCAGATTGCCGGTCTTGCGATAAATGAGGGCGGCCTTGGTGCGCCTCAGGGAATGCGTGCCATAGGTTGCCGGGTTGAGCCCTATCGATGCTACCCAGCTCTGGACGATGCGGGCATATTGCCGGGTCGAGAGATGAGGCGACGCTTCCAGCCGGCTCTGGAAGAGATAATCGTCCGCACCAGGTATGCGGCCGCCGAACAGCGTGGTGATCGATCGGCGGGTGTTCTCCGTGATCTCGAACTGAACCGGTCTGCCGGTCTTCTTCTGGATGATCACGCCGCGCGACTTCACGTGTCCGCCTGCTGCCACATCCCCTACCTTGAGCCTGACCAAGTCACAGCCCCTTAGCTTGCTGTCGATTGCGAGGTTGAAGAGGACGAGATTTCTCACGTCGCCTTCAAGCTCAAGCCGGGTCCGGATCGACCAGACCTCCTTCATTTTTAGAGCCGGCTTCTGACCGGTCAGTTTGCCCGCAGTCAAACGGCGAGGCCCTTCTGTTCCTGAGCCCACACCAGCCCGCTTCACTTCGTCTTCCATGATGTTCCTCCTGTTCAAGCCGCTGCAAAGCGCAGGCGGCTACACGGGAGGCATGCAAACGTGCCGCTAGAGATTCACCTCAATTGTGGTGCACAACCGGCAGGGGATTGATGGGCACATCATGCCTGCCTGGTGGATGCAGGACTTCTACCCGGTTTCGGCCGAGACTTTTGGCGCGGTAGAGCGACTTGTCTGCCCGGTCGAGTGCGGTGACAATATCAACTTCCGCCGCCGCCGGGCAGCTGATCCCCATGCTTACAGTAATGCTGAAAACGCCTTGCCGGCTTTCGAAGCTCATCTCCCCGACCTTCTGGCGCAGCCGGTTCGCTGTCCGGACGGCTGCGTCCACGTCGGTCTCGGGCAGGACCAGGGCGAACTCTTCCCCGCCGAGGCGGCCGAACAGGTCTTCTTCGCGGATACTGGACGAGATTTTTTGAGCCAGCTTTACGAGGACTTCGTCCCCGATGGCATGCCCGTGTATGTCGTTGACACGTTTGAAGTGGTCGATGTCGAAGAGGAGTACGCTCACGTCTGTGCCGTGGCGCTTCGCCCTCAGGACTTCACGTTCGGCGAAGCGGAAGAAGGCGCGGCGGTTGAGCGCCTTGGTTAGTGGATCGGTGACGGCGAGGTCGTAGAGGGCGCATTTGTCTTCTTCGGCATCAATCAGATCACGGATGGCATAACGCCCGGCGCTGCGCAGGCAGATGTCCTGACTGATCAGCGCGGCGAACCGTTCGAGTACCTTCATCTGCGCAGAGTTAAGCGAGCGGGGCGCATCATCGATCAAGCAGAGCGTGCCGAAGCTTTTGCCTTCGGGATCGCTGAGCCGGGCGCCAGCAAAAAAGACGACTCCAGCGGGGCCGGAGACAGCCGGTTCCCGGGCAAAATAAGCCTCCTTGCGGGTATCGGCCACCGCAAAGGTGCTCTCGGCAAGGTTTGCATTGGCGCAGAAGGCCAACAGCGTGTCCATGTCTTCACCAGTGATGCCGTGCGCTCCGGTATACCAGCTGCGATAGCGCTCGTTCAGGCAGATAAGGACGCGTGGCATTTCAAGCACGAGCGAAACTGTAGCCGCGATCTCGCTGGCATCATGCACTTCGCTGCCCCACAGAATTCGGTAGCGCTGAAGCACTTCGGCTTTCTGCTGTTGGAATCGAGGCGGCGGATACTGTAGCAACGGTCAGTCCCCCCAACGGGCTTGGTTACCGCGCCCTTATACCTAACGGGGTTTAAAGTGACGTCGATCTAGTCGGTGAAATTTTAGGGTGCCGGAAACTGGTTGGCGAGTTTTGCGCTTTTGAAGGCGCGTCGATCGCTAACGAACACCGCCTTTGTGATCGCGCGGAACGGCGTTGATTTCAGCTTCTTGTTACCGTCGAGTTTCGGCCCAGTATCCCTATGACCGGACAGGGGTGGCCTTGCCAGTCACCCGCGATGACGCTCTGGGGCGGCTCGGGCCTCCGCAGCCAGCGGCGCTGGACCCGGTTAGCGCCTCGGCACACCAAGAATACGCTCGACGATCGCAAGCCCTTTTCGTATTTCTTATCGGCGTGGTTTGGATACCCGGTTGGAGGAGAGGTCTGACATGCTGGATCGCCTGGTCGAGTTCATCGCAGGTCCGATGAGCATCTGGCTGCTTGCCGGTGCCTATTTCGGCATGGTCATCGGTGAGCGCATTTTCTATGTGCTCTCGCGCCGCGGCGAGTACAACAATGCCGATGCTCTGTGCAGCATCGGCCTGAACCTGATGAACAGCCTGCTTGGTATTGTTGTCGGATTTGCGCTGCCTTTTGCGGCGTCGGTCTGGCTCTACGAAAACGCACGTATATTCACGATCGACGCAATCTGGTTGGCGCTTGTCGTCGCCTTCGTCTGCCATGAGCTGGCTTACTATTGGGAGCACCGGCTCGGCCACCGGGTCGGCCTGTTCTGGGCCTTTCATTCGATTCACCACTCATCCAACGAGTTCAACCACTCGACCGCTGCGCGGGGCTTCTATCTCGATGGAAAGCTCCAGATTGTGGGCGCCCTCACGGCATCAATGCTAGGTGTCTCGCCGACGGTCTATCTCGCCATTGTGGTCGTCAAGAGCGCCTTCGGGATTTGGAACCATGCGAGCTATGTCGGCGATCTGGGCTGGATGGAGAAGGTCTTTGCGACGCCGCGCAACCACATGGTCCACCACGCCAATCAGCCAAAATACATCGACAAGAACTACGCTCAGGTCCTGATCGTGTGGGACCGCCTCTTTGGCACGTTCCAACCCTATGAGGAGCACCCCGTCGTCGGCCTGGTCACCCCAGTTCATGACAACAATCCGTTGACCGCACAGTTCGCCGGCCTCGGCCAGCTCGGCGAGAAAATGGCGGCCGCGACGCGCTGGCAGGACAAGCTTGCCTATCTCTGGCGCCCACCGGAATGGAGCCATGATGGGCGCTGCCACGGCGTCTGTCCGAAATACGCGCCCCAGCTTGCCGCGGCTGGACAGTTGCTACGCCGATAGCAACGTTTCCGCGATCAACAGTACATCGTGTGGCGCTGAGAAGCCGTGGCGCAAGATGCCCTCTTAGCTTTCACTGAAATCAAACAAGCGGCGCACCGATCGGCGTCCAAACTGCATGCTGATTTACACTTGCTTTTCACTAGGGGACCATTCGCAGTCGGCGATACCCCGCCGGGTCTCGCCCAAGTATTCCGATGACCAGACCGGGGTGATTTTTCCAGTCACCGGCGAAGACGATCCGAGCTATCGCGGCCCGAAACTCAAGGGGCGGGTCGATGATCACATCAATCCCGGCCTGGCGCGAAGCAGCGCGCCCGCGTGGCAGAATACACGGCGCGCTCAGCTTGCGAGGTCAAGGAGGTGCTGGCGCGGTTCGACGAGGTCGGGCATGCCGACCCAGTATCCCTGCATGTGGTCGCATCCGAAAGATGCAACGAGCGCCGCCGTCTCAGCGTTTTCGATGCCCTCAACAGTACAGGAAATACCGAGTTCATGCGCAAGCGACATGGTCGCCTTGAGGATTTTCTGGGTAACGGCGCGGTCCCTCAGTTCACCAACGAAGGCCCGGTCCAACTTGATCTTGTCGAGCGGGAGTCGGTCGAGCATCGCGAGCGAGGAATAGCCCGCGCCGAAATCATCCAGCACCACACGTAAGCCGAGCGCCCGCGCTTGGTCGAGAACCGCGCAATTCTCCATCACATTCCTGAAGGCAACCTGCTCGGTGATCTCGAGCTCGATCCTTTGTGGCGGAATGCCATGCTGGGCGATGACACCGCTGAGCTTGCGCAGGAAATGCTGGGAAGTCAGCTGCGATGGCGAGACATTTATGGCGAGCGACCAGCTGGACCCAGCAAGCGTTGGCAGGGCCTGGTGAAGGGTTGACCAGAGCATGTCGTTGAGAAGGCCGAGGCGCTCCGCGATGGGGATGAAGTCCTGCGGCCCGGGATCACGCGGGAAACCGCTGTCCGGCCAGCGCGCTAAAAGCTCCATCGTGACAATTTGGCCGCTGCTGACCGAGACGATCGGCTGCAATGCGGGCCGGATCCGGCCCTTCGCGAGCGCATGGCGGAAGGCGATCTCGATCGCGGAAGATGCAAGTGCAGCCTGATCGGTCACTGGATCAAACTCGACCAAGCCAAGATGCTCGACCTTGGCGCGGCGCATCGCAACATCAGCGGAGTGCAGCACCTCCGATACAGATGTGCTGTCGCCTCCGGCCCTAACCCAGCCAATTGATGCGCCGACTGAAACATCCCAGGAGACGTATTGGATAGGCGCCGTCAGGCTGTTGTGGAGCGCCCGCATCTGGCTGTGGGTTGTGTGCGCGTCTGCTGGCGCTGCAAAGAGCGCCGCAAACTCGTCCCCCCCGAAGCGCGCCGCCCCGAGCATATCCGGTTGTTCGATAAGGCGCTGGCCGATCTCTCTGAGCACCTGGTCACCGACCGCGTGACCGTATTGATCATTCAGTGGCTTAAAGCGGTCGAGGTCGATGAAGACGAGGATGAGCGGCCGACCCGTGCTTTTCTGCGCCGCAACGAGATCGACGAAGGAGCGCCGGTTCTGGAGGCCCGTCAGTGGATCTTCCGCGGCAAGCTGCGTCTTCTCGCTCACGAGGTTTTTGAGACGGTCGCGGATCTTCAGGTTCTGGACGGTCGCCGTCATCATGTAACCGAAGATCGCTATGATGGCGAAGATGGTGATGAACTTGTGATTGAGCGTCAGTATTGGGTCAAACAGCGTGATCACGGTAGCGGCAATGAAGCCCAAAAGGCAGGGAATGCCGGTCGCCAAAGTTTGTATTCGGCTCGCGTTATACACAAGCGAAACGTGGAGCATAACGCCTATCAGCAAGGTCAGCCCGAGCAGCCGGTGGCTGGACCCCTCGGCCATGAAGACAAGTCCGGCGAAGACCCAGAATACAGTCCCGCAAGTCCTGTGCAGGATCAGGATTAAAAGCTGGCATCGACCAAATGGTGTATCGAGACGCTGGTGGAAAGCAAAGCGTCGCTCCACCCACTCATTCTGCAAGATCAGAAAACACCAGGCAAGCGCGATCGCCGGGTGGACGATCCAGAGAGCCAAGACGGTCAATGGAAGCCCAATTACTCGGCCGCCCCAGTCCGCCTTCAGATGCGTTGCGATGTCGAACGCAGCGGCATGTTCGGCCCCGAGCGACCAGTCGGGCCCGAATACCCGTCGCAGTGAAGTGCGGAGTGCGGCTTTCATCCCTCGTGCTTAACAAAACTTAGTTCATGCTGCGCCAAACGCGGCCCAGAATTTCGCGGCCAAAATTAACCAGTCCTTGAAAAACGCCGTGACGTCCGGCTGCCCATATCCCTGCCAAATGGATGTCAAACGAATGCGAGCCCGTTTTCTAACGTCGCGCGAAAGTTAGTGTCGGGCGGGGAGAAGTTCCTGATGGTCCTAAAGCGCGGCGTTAGTTTGGTTTCGATGAACGGACCTCGATCTGCCTGGGCCTTTCCGCAGGGCTCTCTTTTTTGATTCGGCTTCAGGCTTCTCATCCGACGCCGCACGGTTTGTACATACGGTATCGATCACTGGATAAGTTAATCTTTGCACAGAGGGTGTGGTTGAGCGGAAAGGCTTCATCAATGACTGCTTGCGGCGAATAGCTGCCGTTCGAGAGCGGCTTGATCCGGATCGTTCTCAAGTCCGCTCGGTCGGGTCTGCGGCTTTTCTGTTTGAAGCCTCTGCGGCCTAGGTGTTTGCTGGGATGATACCGCGATGACACGGAGGGAGGGTTGGAACGCTGGGGAGGGCGCGCGAGATGGGCCCTCGGACCAGCGGCGCCGGTCGAGGGTGACGACAGACGGGCGAGGGCGCACGCGCGAATCCAGTGCTGGACAGGTTGCATTTCGCCCGATACGAAGATTATTGTTTATCAATAAATCGTTCCCGGAGATCCTGACCATGATCAAGCTCTTGTCCTGGCCGTGCGCGGCCGTCGCGGCGGTGTGTCTGATGGCGCAGCCGGCCATGGCCAATCCGCAGCTGGCCTATATCGAGGGCGCGCGGGTAAACATGGAGGCGCAGGCGCCGTTCATGATGCGCGGGACCGGCCTGCCGCATGACCATGAGATAACCGTGTACCTGCCGGCCGGGTATGCGGGCGAGCCCAAGCGGACCTATCCGGTGCTGTGGGTGCTGGACGCGCCGATGATGCTGCGCACGGTGGTGGGCATCCAAGACACGCTGGTGATCGGCAACATGGCGCCGGAGATGATCATCATCGGCGTTGGCAGCCGGAGCGAGGACGGGCTGGCGGGTGTTGGCCGGCGGGTGATGGATTTCTCTCCTCCGGGGGCGGACTATTTTCCGCGTGGCCTGCGCGGCGAGGCGTGGGAAGAGCTGGCCCCCCTGCCCGAGTTTCCGCACCTTGCGGATGCGTTCCTCGGTTTCCTGGTGGACGAGTTGCGGCCTGAGCTGGCGGCGCGCTACCGGTTTTCGGGCGAGCATGCGCTGTTCGGGCATTCGGCGGGGGGCATGTTTGCGGCCCACAGCCTGTTCGCGCGGCCGGGCGCCTTCGACAAGATGATCATCGGCAGCCCGTACCTGGAAGGCGTGCGCGGCGCGGCGTTCAAGGCCGAGGAGGCCTATGCCAGGCACAACAAGGACCTCGACACGGACCTGTTCATCGGCGTGGGCGCGGACGAGACGGACGAGTATTTCCTGGCAGCGTCCGGCATCGTCAGCGGGGCGGCGGCGTTCTCCGAGACGCTGAGGCTGCGCCGCTATCCCTCGATGGCGCTCAGCACGCGGATCTATTCGGATGAAGACCACTACACCGTGGTGCCCCGCGTGATCAGCGACGGGATCCGGACGCTGTGGGCCGAGGACATCAAGGACATGCCCTCCTCCTGGCCGCAGGCGCCGGAGTAAGCCACACGTTCCATCGGCCTGTCCGCGCCCGAAAGGCCGGGGTTAAAAGGAAGCCGTTGACTATATACCGACTGGTTGGTATGTTTGGGTCGAAGAGAGTGCCATGGCCCGGACAGCGAACCCCAAGACACGCGAGAGCCTGATGGAAGCCGCGTTCGGCCTTGTGCGGCGGCAGGGGCTGGCGGCGACGAGTGTCGACCAGATCTGCGCGGCGGCAGGCGTCTCCAAGGGCGCGTTCTTCCATCACTTCAGGAGCAAGGACGAGCTGGCGGCGGCGGCGGCCTATCACTGGTCGGCGGTGACCGAACCCTTCTTCGAGGCGGCGCCCTATCATGCGCCGGACGATCCGCTGGACCGGGTGCTGGGCTATATCGACCTGCGGCGGGACATGATGGCGGGCGAGATTGCCGAGTTCACCTGCGTGGCCGGCACGATGGTGCAGGAGGCCTGGGCGACGAGCCCGGCGGTGCGCGCCGCGGCCTGGGACAGCATGCGCCGGCATGCGGACGCGCTGGTGGCGGATATCGAGGCGGCGAAGGCATCGCGCGGGGTCGAGCTGGATGCGCGCAGCCTTGCGCTGCACATGGTGGCCGTGGTGCAGGGCGCGTTCATCCTGGCGAAGGCGAGCGGCGATGCGGCCGCCGGCGCCGACAGCGCCGCGCACCTGCGCCGGTATGTGGAATTGCTGTTCACGGGGACGAAAGGCGCGATCGATGCGTAGGCTGACGATTTTCGAATACATCTCGCTGGACGGGATCATCCAGGCGCCGGGCGGGCCGGACGAAGACGGGGACTATCCGCATGGCGGATGGGCCGCGCCGTTTGACGATCCCGTGGTGGACGACGTGCTGGGCGCGTCGCATGGCGGTCCGTTGGACTTGCTGCTGGGCCGGCGGACGTATGACATCTGGGCCAGGCATTGGCCGGATGCGCCGGCGAGCCCGGTTGCGGACGCGTTCAATGCGGCCACGAAATTCGTCGCCACGCGCCGGCCGGAGAGCCTCGGCTGGGGACCGGCAGAAGGTCTGGGGACGGACATTGCGGGCGGTGTGCGGCGCATCAAGGCGATGCCCGGGCCGGACCTGATCCTGTGGGGAAGCTCGACACTGACGCCAGTCTTGCTGGAACATGGGCTGGCGGATGAGGTTGTGCTGATTGTTTCGCCAGTGCTGCTGGGCGCTGGCAAGCGCCTGTTTACGGAGGGCACACCGCCGCGCACGCTGAAGCTGATCCGTACCCGGACCGGCGCCTCGGGCGTGATGGTCCATACGTTTGAGCCCGACGGGCCACTGCGCACCGGCACCTTCGGACAAGACGCGAACTGAACTCAGGAGAGATGCACCATGACGACCCCTGCCCCCGCGAAATACGTGCTGACGCTGGACCGATTGATCGATGCGCCGCTGGCGAATGTCTGGCGCTGCTGGACGGAGCCCCGGCTGCTCGAGGAATGGTTCTGCCCGAAGCCCTGGCGGGCGACAGAGGTGGCGATGGACCTGCGCCCGGGCGGCGAGATGACCTCGGTGTTCCGCGGACCGGACGGGGAATCGTTTCCGAATGCCGGGGTGTATCTGGAGATCGAGCCGATGCGGAAGATCGTCTCGACCGACGCCTTCCGGGCCGGGTGGGCGCCGTCCGAGCGGGCCTACATCGTGACCGAAACGCTGCTCGCCGAAGCCGAGCCAGGCCGCACGCACATGATCTGGCGGGCGCTGCACTGGAGCGAAGAGGCGATGAAGGAACACGAGGCGATGGGCTTCCATGACGGCTGGGGCGCGGCAGCCGCGCAGCTTGAGGCGCTGGCCAAGACGCTGTAACGCGCAGGCATGCGGCATCTGTTTGCGACGACGATTGAAGAACTGGCGCTGGCCGAGGAGTCCCTCCGCGCCGCGCTGGAACAGTGCGCCTGGGTCCTGTCCGACGAGGATGCGGCGGGCAATGACTGGTGCGAGCGCGAGGGGTATCCGGGCTATACGTCCTATGCCTCGTTGGACGACCTGCCACAGCGGTTTCCGGAATTTGCCGAGTTGAAGACACACCTTGATGCGGCGGCGGCAGATTTTGCCGCGGCGCTGTACTGGGACATGGACGGCCTCGCGCTCGAACTGGATGCGATCTGGGTGAATGTGCTTGGCGAAGGCGGGCACCATTCCGGGCACATCCATCCGGGGTCGGTCATTTCGGGCACCTATTATGTGTGCGTGCCGGAGGGCGCCGGGCGGATCAGGTTCGAGGACCCGCGCCTCGGGCAGATGATGGCGGCGCCGCAACTGCTGGATGACGCGCCCGAGGCCGCCCGGCGGTTTGTCTACGTGACCCCCGCGCAAGGCACGTGCCTGCTCTGGGAGAGCTGGCTGCGGCATGAAGTGGTGGCCGGGACCAGCGAAGAGGCGCGGATTTCGGTGAGTTTCAACTACGCGCTGCGGCGGCGTTAACCGTCTCGCGCGGCGCGCACTCTTGACGCCCGCGCGGCGGCGCTGCATCGGGGCGGCGTAAACTCCCCTGCCCGCCAAAGGATACGCGCGATGGACCTTTCCAAGATCAAGACCGGCAACAACCCGCCGGACGACATCAACGTGCTGGTCGAGGTGCCGCTGGGCGGGGACGCGATCAAGTACGAGATCGACAAGGAATCCGGCGCGATGTTCGTGGACCGGTTCCTGTACACCGAGATGCGCTATCCCTGTAATTACGGGTTCGTGCCGCACACGATGAGCCTCGACGGGGATCCGATCGACGTGATGGTCGTGGGCAACCGGCCGCTGGTGCCGGGCTGCGTGCTGCGGGTGCGCCCGGTCGGCGTGCTGATGATGACCGATGACAAGGGCCAGGACGAGAAGATCCTCGCCGTGCCGCACCCGAAAACGACGGCTTACTATGACAAGATCGCCACCTACCACGACCTGCCGCAGATTCTGATCGACAAGATCCAGCACTTCTTCGAGCACTACAAGGACCTCGAAACCGGCAAGTGGACCAAGGTCGATGGCTGGTACGGCGTGGACAAGGCGCGCGAGCTGATCCGCACCGCCGTGGAACGCGGCGCGAAGAGCTGAGGGCGTACCAAAGGGCGGGATCAATCCCGCCTTAGGGCGCGACGATCTCGAAGCGGCGGGAGGCGGGATTTCGCCAGTGCAGCTCGCCATGCTTGATGGCGAACCACGCCCCGTGGAGTTCGAGGCTTCCGGCGGCGACGGCTTCGGCCACCCAGGGAAAGCTCATCAGGTTTTCGAGGGAGGTCTCGATGCCTTCGAGTTCCAGCGCGAACTGCGGGTTGAGCGAGCCGCTGTCCATGACGCGGGCGCGGGCCTCGTCCAGCAGCTTGACCCAGGGGGCCACGAACTCGCCGATCAGCGGGCTCTTGGATTCGGTGAGTGAAGCGGTGACGCCGCCGCAGCCCCCATGGCCCATCACGACGATGTGGCGGACCTTCAGCACATTCACCGCAAATTCGAGCGCGGCGGAGACCCCGTGCAGGCCGCCATCCGGCTTGTAGGGGGGCACGAGGTTCGCGACATTGCGCACGACGAACATCTGGCCCGGCGCGGCGTTGAAGATGTCCGACGGCTCGGCGCGGCTGTCGGCGCAGGCGATCAGCATCACATCGGGATCCTGCCCCTCGCCCAGTTCCCGGTAGAGCTGGGCCTGTTCAGCGTAAACGCCCGCCCGGAACCGCCTGTAGCCGGCGATCAGATCGTCCACCGTCTTCATGTTCGCCCCTGCAGCAATTTCACTGGCGGGATAAGCAATTCTGATCGCGCCGCAAGCAATTTCGAAACCATTGCCAGTTAGAACGGAACGGTCAGTATCGCGGCAGCACCGATTCCGGCTATAGCTGGGCCGCGCAAGGAGTTTGATCATGGACACGACCACCGACCCGCAAAGCGCCCCTTCCCTGCCGCCTGCAACCCCCGGCAAGTCGCGCAAGGGGCCGACGCGCAGCGAAGTGTCGAAGTCCGCGATCCTCGAGGCCGCGCGCGAGGAAATGGCCGAGAATGGCTGGCGCGGATTCAGCGTGGATTCCGTTGCCAAGCGCGCGAGCGCCTCGAAACAGACGATCTATCGCTGGTGGCCGTCGATCGGCGCGATGTGCGTGGACGCCGCCCTTGCGCTGATCCCGGATGCGCCGGAAGGCGGACGCGACCCGCAGGAGCGCATCACCGCGCTGATCATTCCGCTCGAAGCCGCCGCCCGGACGGGTCAGGGCCATGCCGTGCTGCGCGTTGCGCTGCTGGCCGCCGCCGATGACAAGGAAGCGGGCGAGGCCTGGCGCGCCTGGGTCGGCCGCGACATTCGCCAGCCGCTGCGCATGATCCTTGCCGAACTCGCCGCCAAACGCGTGATCCGCCGCGATTTCGAGCTGGATGATGTCATCGAGCAGCTTCTGGGCCCGATCTTCCACCGGCTGACGATCATGCGCGCCCCGGTGAAAGAAGGCTTCTGCGCCGACCAGTCGGCGGCGTTCCTGCGGACCTACGGGGCGTTCTGAGCTCAACTCATTTTCACTGACGATGATTGTCACCCCGGCGAAAGCCGGGGCCCATGCGTCACGACCTGAATTGAACGAAAGTCTGGGTCCCGGCTTTCGCCGGGATGACAAACCGAGAGATCGGGAACGGATTTCGGCGACTAAGTCGTCCCGCGCCAGACTTTCAGCGGATCGAAGAGGCCGGTTTCGGCGGCTTTCTGCAGCTGGGCCATCTGGTCGAAGACCGGGTTCGGCTGCGGCTTGGCCGAGGTGGCGCGGTAGAGCGCTTCGTCGAGCCGGCAGATCTGTTCGTACAGCGCTTCGGCGCGGCCCACGAGTTCGAGGAAGCGCGGCGGCAGGCCGCGGTCTTTCTGGGCGACGGGATCCAGCGGCGGCTCGTCCCGGCGGATCCGGTACTTGCGGGAACTGGCGTCCTCGCGGGGCATTTCACCGTCGCGCACCGCCTTCTGCATGACCAGCCAGGAGGCGGCCTGCATCAGGCGCGTCGTCAGCTCCATGCTCCAGGCCGAATAGGTGAGGCTTGCGTCACGCGGGAGGGTCTTGGCCTGGTCGCGGCCGGGACCATCGAGATAGGAGGCGGTTTCCTCGACCAGCGCCATGCCGCGCGTAAACATGGTGTCGAACAGCTTGCCGCCCGTAAAGGACTCAAGCGAACCCGAGGGGTCAACCGGTTCACGCTCTGCCATAAGACCCACTCTGCTTTCCGCGTCCGAACCGCAAACCTTAAAGACCAGCCCTTTCGCGAGGCTTAATTCCCGCCGCCAAACAGTGAATCGGCCGCGCGCTTCTGCGCGATCTTGCGTTCGATCTCCGCTTCGCAGGCCGCGATTTCGGATTTCAGCCACGTGATGTGGTGTTCGAGCTCGGCGACCGACATCTGGTCCAGCGCCTGCGGGCGCTTGATGCGGATCGGTTCTTCGTCCTGGATCGCCATGCGCGTCTCCTTTTTCCGAGGTTTCAGAAAAGCAGAAAGGCGGGCTAGAAGCGACTCTGAATCCTTGTTGCCCAACCCCTGACGGAGGCGATGCCATGACCGCCACGATGACAGCCGCCTTTGCCCCCGCCGGTCAGCCGCTGGTGCTGACCGAGATGCCGCGCAACGAGCCGGGGCCTGGCGAAGTACAGATTGAGGTGGCGGCGGCGGGCCTCAACCGCGCCGACCTGGCGCAGAAGGCAGGCGCCTATCCGCCGCCGCCGGGAGCCTCCCCGATCCTGGGCCTGGAAGTGTCCGGCGTGGTGTCGGCGGTTGGGCCGGGGGCGAGCCGCTTCAAGCCGGGCGACCGGGTGGCCGCGCTGCTCGCGGGCGGCGGGTATGCGAGCCATGTGTGCGCCGATGAAGGCTCCGTCCTGCCGGTGTCGGACGGTTTCGACCTGACGCTGGCCTGCTGTTTCCCGGAAGCCTTGTTCACGGTGTGGGCGAACGTGTTCGACCGCGCCGGCCTGAAGCCCGGCGAGACGTTTCTCTGCCACGGCGCGACCAGCGGCATCGGCGTGATGGCGCTGCAGATGGCGAAGGTGTGGGGCGCGCCGAAGATTTTCGGGACGGCTGGATCGGACGACAAATGCGCGCTTGCCCGCGAGCTTGGCGCGACGCGGGCGATCAATTACCGCACCGAGGCCTTCGACGAGGTGGTGAAAGCCGAAGGCGGGGCGGATGTGACGCTCGACATGGTCGGCGGCGACTACATCCAGAAGAACATCACCGCGGCGAAACTCGACGGGCGCATCATCAACATCGCCTATCAGAACGGCTTTGCCGCGAACGTGAACTTCGGGCCGGTGCTGATGAAGCGCCTGTCGCTGATGGCAACGACGCTGCGCGCGCGGCCGGTGCCGGAGAAGCGGCGCATCCGGGACGCGGTGGAACGGGATTTCTGGCCGCA
>JAIXRO010000126.1 GCA_027485145.1 Hyphomonadaceae bacterium
CGTGCTCTGCTGGCCGATCCTCGTCTGGCAACTCAACCGTTTCTACAGCTGGACCATCCGCGAAGGCATCCATAACGCCCTTTACAGCGTCAACCGCTGGGGCTGGCTGACCGTCCACTATCTCGGCGACCGCGAAGACCCGGCCGCCTACAAGCCCCTCACCAGAACCTTCCGTCCCCTGACGGATCCGGGCTATGCGAGCGATGCGCCCGCAAACCTTGCCACAAGCGAAACGCTGGCGGCTGTCCCACGCCTCCCCTGCGCAGCGGGCGGAGATGGCTCGCGCCTCAGGCGCGATTCGGAGGGGGCTCCGACCTCACAACGCTTCAACACCAGCTAGTTTCCTGTCATCCCGGCGAAAGCCGGGACCCAGAGAAGCCGCCTTGCTGCCGCTTCAAAGTCTGGGTCCCGGCTTCCGCCGGGATGACAAAGGTTGAAACTCAGAGAACATAACCGGCCAGCCCCTGCTGCGTCCGGCTATTCGTGCTGCGCGCGGCCCGCCCTTGCCGCTCCAGCTCGCGCATGGCAAATCCGGTCGCATGCCCGACACGCTCTCCGCCTCTCCGAGCCTCTATGCCAATGCGCCCTCGAGCGTGAGCTTCAAGAAGCTGCGCAAACGCCTCGTGCGCGGCGCGCAGGACGTGATCGACAGCTACGGCCTGATCGACCGGCGCGCCATCGAAGCCGGAGAAAAACCCCGACCCAAATGGCTGGTCTGCCTGTCCGGCGGCAAGGATTCCTACGGCCTGCTCGCCGTGCTGATGGACCTCGCCTGGCAAGGCGCCCTGCCAGTGGATATCCTCGCCTGCAACCTTGATCAGGGCCAGCAGGGCTTTCCGAAACACGTGCTGCCGGACTGGCTCGCCTCAGCCGGCGTGCCCTTCAGGATCATCACCGAAGACACCTATTCCATCGTCACCGAAAAGGTCGAAGCCGGGCGCACCTATTGTTCGATGTGCTCGCGCCTGCGCCGGGGCATCCTCTACCGCGTCGCGCGCGAGGAAGGCTGCGAGGCCATCGTGCTCGGCCACCACCGCGATGACGCCCTCGAAACCTTCATGATGAACCTCGTGCATGGCGGACGCCTCGCGGCCATGCCGCCGAAGCTGCTGAACGACGAGGGCGACGTGATGGTCTTCCGTCCCCTGATCACCGCCGCCGAGGCCGACCTCGCAAAGTTCGCCGAAGCGATGGCCTTCCCGATCATCCCTTGCAATCTCTGCGGCAGCCAGGACGGCCTGCAGCGCACCGCGATGAAACACCTGCTCGATGAGTGGGAGCGCAAGAAGCCCGGCGTGCGCCAGGTCATGGCAAACGCGCTGGCGAATGTCCGGCCCAGCCATCTTCACGATGCGCGCGTGTTCGACTTTGCGGGCCTTCTCCCGGGCGGGGCGGGCGAGCACGATCCGAACGTGCCGTTCTAGTCCGTCGGCGCCACTGCCCGTCCCGTCACCTTCGCAATCCAATCCGCATACGGCGCAGTCCGCATGTAGACGCCTGGGCTGCCGGCCCGCGCGCAGCCAAAGCCCCAGCTGACCACGCCCACCTGAACCGGCGCGCCGTCCGCCTGGAAAGCCAGCATCGGCCCGCCGCTGTCGCCCTGACAGGAATCGACGCCCCGCGTGCCCGCGCATACCTGCGTCACCGGATCGACCCGCACCCGGCGGTAGGACGCCGGCAGGTCCAGCACCTTAATCTGTGCGGCGATCTGTGTCTGGCACGCTTTCGCCGCCACCATCGGCACGGGCGCCTCCTGCAGGATGAGACTTGAAGCGAGAATGCGCCGCCCGGTTTCGCTGACCCCGGTCTGGTCTGCGGCCGTTTCACCGGTCTTGCCGAATCCTGCCACGGCAAGATACGGGTACGGATCATCCAACCCCGCCGCCTGCCCCGTCAAACCATCCACAGGCATGATACTTCCGGTCCAGGCTCCCTGTATCTTCACGAGCGCGAGATCATCGCCGCCTTCCGGAAACCCCGCCACATAGCCCGGATGCCGCTCGAGACGCGTCACCCGCCGGACCGCGCCGGCGTCTGTCTCGCGCAGATCGGCCCGGCCGATCGCCAGCCCGACTGAGCCTAGCCGGACGCGCGCCGCGCCTGGTCCCGCCTCGGCGAACAGAACCGCGTGGCCGCGGGCATCGATTTCCACGCCCTCCAGGCAATGCGCTGCAGTCAGCGCCCAGTCTGGAGAAATCATCGTCGCGCCGCATTGGTGATAAACGGAATTTCCGCTCGCGGACTGCAGGGACGCCATCCCCGGCCAGTCCTCGATCCGGGCGTCCCGCCCGCCGATAACCTGACTCAAGGCCGCCGGACTGAACGTGGCAAACGCGAGCAGAACCCAGAACCAGCGCATGGCAGTGTCCTCGACATTCCTGCCGCCGAGAATCTACCTCACGGGGCTATGAGTCAAGCTTGCCCGCCGCGGCGTCAGTCCCGCTTGCCGCTCAGCACCGTCAATGTATAGGGCACGAATATCTCCAGCTCCAGCGGGCCGGAGGGTTGGGTGATAATCCGATTTTCCATGCCCGTCAGCGTGACTTCGGCGGGGTCGAACAGCGCACGCAGGGCCATCACTTCCTTCGCGATGTCCGCCATCAGGTCCGACCGGTGTTTGGTCACATCGCGCGCGCCGATGAACTGCTCATCTCCGAGATAGGCTTCCGCCCGGCCCTCCGCCTTGATCGTCATCACGAAATCTTCCGCCCGCGCGACAAGGTTCTCGAACGACTCGCCGGGCCGCGTGTCCACACTCAGCGTCAGCGTGAAGCGGCCCGTGCCGTTATAGTCATCCACGTAAATGTCCGTGAACAGAACGGTTTCTATGTCAGAGGTCGAGCTGCCGAGCGTGCCGCCCGACAGGTCGATGCCGTCGGTCTGGGCCGCCTTCGTCTTGAGGCGCTTGAACATGGTCTCCAGCTCTTTCTGGCGCTCGCCTTCATCGCGGGTTGCGCTCTGGAAGGTCACGGCGACCAGCACGAAGTCAGCCGGAATGCGCCGGTACACCGCCGGCGCGCTGCGCATCGCGGTCGCATCAATGCGGTTGGCGGTGACGATCATCCGCTCCATGTCCTGCGCCGAAGCGAAACCGGCCGGAGCGGCCAAAAGAAGCGCCAGAGCGGCGCCAGCAAATCTGAAACGCATCATGATATCCTCCCACGAGTGGCTGCAACGCTCTGCCTGTGGCGGCGCGGTGTCAATCGCGGCGGCGGCGAGGCCTCACTCGCGAACAGGGATTGACGGACGTCCCTTTTTATTTATTATTACCATTATGCCAAAAATAGTCGACCATGAAGAACGCCGCCGCGCCCTCGCCAGCGCCGCCGTGGATGCCATCGCGGCTGACGGGCTCGATGAGGTGAAACTCGCCGACATCGCCCGCAAGGCTGGGGTCACGACGGGCGCCATTGCGCACTATTTTCCGGACAAGGACGCCCTGCTCGCGGCCGCGCTTGAGGAAGTCTGCACCCGGCTGCTCGCCAAGATCGGCGTGCCGGACAATCCGCCTACCCTGGACGAACTTGCCAGTTCCCTGCCGGTCACGCCGCAAAGCCGCAAGGAATGGCGCGTCTGGCTTGCCTATTGGGGCCGCGCGCCATTCTCGGAGAAACTGCGTCAGATCCATGCGCAGTATTATCTCGATATTGAAACCGCGATCAGCGAAGACCTTGAAGGTATGACGGAAAACCCGCGTCAGGCCGCCGCTGCGATCATTGCCGCGATCGACGGCGTGGGCACGCGCGCGACGCTGGAGCCGGAGGCATGGCCAAAGGAACGCCAGCGCGCCCTGCTGAAAACATTGCTGGCGCCGCTGCTGGCAGAACTGAACCGCGAAACGGCCTGA
>JAIXRO010000212.1 GCA_027485145.1 Hyphomonadaceae bacterium
ATGCTCCGGCGGTGCGAACAGGATCAGCTCGACCTGCTCGTTACCTTCGACAAAGGCATCATGTCCGGGCGGGATTTCGAAAAAGTCGCCAGGCACGATGACCGTCTCGACCCCGCTTGCGAGCATCCGCACAACCAGCCTGCCCGACAGCGAGTAGCCGGTGTGATGCATCGGGCATGCTTCGGGGTGACCCAGCAGCGGCTTCTCGTCCTTCTCCCAAACCCAGCCGGGCTTGAAGACCGCGTGCATGCCTTTCGCTCCGGTGCTCGTCATCCCGATGATCCTGATCGCGCCGGCATCCTTCATATCCAGCACATCATCGGGTGTGTCGAAGCGGCGTTTTTCGATCGCGTCCGTCATATCTGCCTCCCTTCACGCTCTTGCTGTTGCCGCGGATCAGGCCGCCGTGCCGGCAGCCATCGCATGGACATCCGCAGCACTGAGGCGCTGCCCGCCGATGGCCCAGTCACCCTGTTCCAACTCGTTGATGCGAACCCATGTCACCTGGCGCATGGCCTCGCCTTCGACCGCGATCATCGCCTCGGTGACGTTGTCGATCAGCTGACGCTTCTGGTCCGGGGTGAAAACGTCCTTGATGACGTCGATGGTTACGAGCGGCATTCCGGTTCTCCTTGGGCAGGTTTGGCGCGGTGCGTGCCAATGGCGAAGAGATAGCCGCAAGTTTCGGGCGAAGCTTGACGCGGGCGTGAATATGCCTGACCTTTGCATGAAGATTTGAACCACGGGAGCCTCGATTGGCGGAAGTCCATCCAAGTGTCTTCCGCTTCGACGGCTTCGAGCTTGATACGGCGCGGTTCGAATTGCGGTGCGGCGGCACGCCGGTGCACGTCGAGCCGCAGGTGCTCTCGCTCTTGATCCTGCTCGCCCAGAACGATGCAAGGATGGTCGGCAAGGATGAGCTGATCGAGAAGATTTGGGACGGACGGATCGTTTCGGAATCCGCCGTCGCCGCCCGGATCAAGGCCGCGCGCAAGGCGATCGGCGACGATGGCAAGAGCCAGCGCCTGATCCGCACGATCCACGGCAAGGGCTTCCGGTTCGTCGGAAAACTGGCCGAACCTGCCGCTGCCGAACCCGTCCCGCCGGTTCTGCGCCAGACCGAAGCCCTGAGCGGCGCCGCGGCCAGACCGTCATCGCGGACCGCGCGCGACGGGCGCCCGTCGATCGCCGTGCTGCCCTTCGAGCTTGCCGGGGAAGCCGGACCGCTCGGCATCATTGCCGATGCCCTGCCTGCCGATATCATCATGGACCTGTCGCGTCTCCACTGGCTGTTCGTGATTGCCCGCGGATCCAGCTTCCGGTTCAGAGGGGCAGAGGCCGATCCGCTCGCGGTGGGTCACGCGCTGGCCGTTCGCTATTGTCTGACCGGCGCAATCGAGGTGTCGGGCGCGGAAGTCACCGTCACAATCATGTTGGCCGACACGGAACATGGCGAGACGATCTGGGCGGACAGTTATCGCGGTGCGCTGGCCGAACTGCAGATGATGCGGTCTGCGATCGAAGCGCAGGTTGTCGCTGCGCTTGAAGTGCATATCCCGCGCAACGAGGTGCGCAATGCGCGCCGACGCCCCGCCACAGAGCTCGACGCCTGGGCAAGCTTTCATCTGGGGCTCGATCACATGTATCGCTTCCGGCAGGCCGACAATGCGAGAGCCGCCGAACTGTTTGCCCGGTCGCTGGCGCGCGATCCCCATTTCTCGCGTGCGCTGGGCGGCCTTTCCTTCACGCATTTCCAGAATGCCTTCCTGAACTTCGGGGGCCGTCCCGAAGCCGAGATGGAGGCAGCGCGCAATTTCGCGCACCGCGCGCTCGAGGCGGATCAATATGATCCGTTTGCGCACTTCAATGTCGGACGCAGTTTCTGGCTCGACGGTCAGCTGGAAGACTCGATCGCATGGTTCGATAGAGCCACCAGCCTCAGTCCCAGCTACGCCCAGGGGATCTATAATCGTGGCCTCGTCAGCACCATGGCCGGCAAACCGAAGGAAGCCGATGCCGATCTGACACTGGCGCTGGAGCTAAGTCCGCTCGACCCGCTGGCCTATGCGATGGTCGCGAGCCGGGCGATGGCGCATGTGCAACTTGGCGACTATGAAACAGCCGCCGAACTCGGATCGCGTGCGGCGCGGATGCCCGGTGCGCACAAGCATATCGCCCTGATCGCCGCATTCACGGCGCATCTTGCGGGAAATGCCGGCGAAGCGCGTCTCTGGCTCGCCAAGGGCACAGCCGCCGATCCCGGCCTCAAGGCCGAGACCTTCTTCCATGCCTTCCCCTTCGCCCGCAATTCGGCGCGCGAGGTGATCGAAAAGAGCCTGGCGGATCTGGGCCTCTAGAGCGCTGTCGCCCATGGCCGCTACGCGGTCGGTATAGGCCCGATATCTGACATATCAGATGGTTGCCTTAGGCCAAGCGTCGCTTGGGGAAGAGAAGGCTGACGAGGCCGGAGGGTGCAAACGCCTTCCACGTGCCCTCGGCCTGCGCCAGCCGATCGGCAATCGCATAGACCGCCGCAGGGTTGACCCCGAGGCCGCAGTGGCTGGCGATGACCTCGATATTC
>JAIXRO010000168.1 GCA_027485145.1 Hyphomonadaceae bacterium
ACATGCGCGTGAAGTACGGGTCCTGGCGAAGGGCGCTGAGCGTCTGCATGCGCGAAGTATAACGCCGGGCCCGGAGGGGGTGCGTTCGCGGCGGGGAAGTATTTTACAAGCGCTTGATGAGCCTCAAGATTTTGTTTTTGAGGGCGCGGATTTCGTAGGCACAAGTCGCCTGCCCACGACATCCGGCGGCCGTTTCAGCTGAGCGTCTTCAGCAGTTCCAGGCCGTTATTGTCCCGCACCTGGGCCGAATGCCGGCGCAGCATGGTCAGGAACATCTCGTCGCCGCGCTCGGTCTGCTTGACCAGCATGGCGGCGGCGAAGGCGACCGAGATGCCGTAGAAGGCAAACCAGCGATAATGCGTGTAAAGATCGTCGAAGCTGTAATCCGTGATGCCCTCGGCTTTCAGGCAGTCATGGTAATGGCGCAGCAAGGCCTTCTCGTGCTTCGGGCGTTCTTCGCGCGTGAGGCCGGCGCCGATGAAGTAGGACACGTCATTGGCGGGCGCGCCCTTGCCGGCCGTCTGCCAGTCCACAACGGCCAGCGGCTTCTTTGCGCCGGGTTTGCCGAACAGCATGTTGTCCAGCCGGTAATCGGAATGCGTCAGCGCAAACGGCCCCTGATAGGCCTCGCCCCATTTGGGCAGGCTGGCGGCGTAAGCATCGCCGACTTCGATGAGGTCGGCATTCAGCTGCGCCGCATAGCGATCCTTGAAGCCGGTCCAGAGACCGGCCACCATTTCGGAACTGAGCCCCGGCGGCGGCGCCTTGGCCGAGCCCTGCAGCCAGTCATGCTCGTCGAGCGCGGGATCCATCCAATGCGCGGCGTGGAGGATGGCGGCGGCTTCCATCGCGAGGCGCGCGTCATCGACGCCGCAGCCTTTGAGCTGGTCGCCCTGCTCGGACGGCGCCATGTCTTCCATGATGAGGGCAAAGCGGTTGGTGTCCGGATCATAGTCCGTATACAGCGCGTTCGGCGTGATACGGCCCGCAACCTTTGGAAAGGTTCGGTAGAACATCACTTCGCGTTTGTAATGGTTCAGCAGTTTCGCCGTCATGATGCTGGCTTCACTGGCGGAGGGGAACTTGCCCACGAGCGTCTTCGGGGCATTCGCCCCGGCGCGCGCATAGTCGAACACGAAGCGCACGTTCTCGCCGATCTGGCCGGTGCCGATCGATTTCGCGGTAAAGCTGCGCACCTCGGCGTCAATGCCGATCTGGGCGAACAGCGTGTTGAACCAGTCGGGCTTCAGCTCCAGCGGATGCGTGTCGAGTCCCGGCCGGCTCACGAGGCGGGCTCTTCGGTCTTGCCCGCGGCGGTGCGGCGGCCCGTGAATTTCCGAAACTGGCCGAGGCGTTCCTCGGCCCGGCGCAGACCCTTGTCGAGCGCGGCCATCGTCAGGGCAAAGTCGCCGCTGGTTTCCTTGCGCCAGGCGCGTTCGGCCTGCGCAATGACGAGGGCGATGGCGATGCGCTTGAGGCTGGCAGGCGCGCCGCTGTCATTGTCGAGCCCGGCCGAGGCAAGCGCCCAGGCTGCGCTCGCGTGGCGGTGGTTGGGCAGCCGGGAGAGGTGATAGAGCGAGGTTTCGCGGAACTTCGTGATTTCGAGAATGCCGTCCCGCTGCGGCTCCATCGCTTCGAAGCGCAGCATGATCACATCGAACAGGCGCTCGCGGGCGGAGGTTTCGTCGGGCACGCCTTCGGCCGACATGGCCTTGTCGAAATGGGCGTCGAGAGCTTCGACAAGATCTTCGCGGGAGGCAACGCCGTGGAAGTCCGACAGCGACAGCTTCGCCTTGGCGGCGATGTCCGCCAGCGGAATATCTGACCAGGCGCGGGTCGCGGCGAGGTCAAGAGCCGCCTTCAGCCCCTTCTCGATGATCTTTTCAGCAGCTGCCAAGGCAGGCCTCCCGGGTTCAATCCGCCTCTTTGGACAGTTGCCGGTCTCGGGCGGCGGCAGCCCGGACGGCGTCTCTCAACAGACGGGGCATCCCACCCGTGTCCATCAGGATGTCAAGGGCCGCCTGGGTGGTGCCGCCGGGTGACGTGACAGCGCGGCGCAAGGCCTCGGGGTCGCCGCCGCTCGCCGCCATCAAGGCGGCTGCGCCTTCCACCGTGCGCCGGGCGAGGCGCTGCGCCAGCGCGCGCGGCAGGCCCTCCGACTCGCCGGCCTCGGCCATCGTCTCGGCCAGCAGGAACAGATAGGCGGGGCCGCTGCCCGAAAGCGCCGTCACGGCGGACATCAGATTTTCGTCCACCGGGCCTTCGACATCGCCGAGCGGGGCGAGCAGCGCGCGGGCGGCGTCCAGGTCTTCGGCTGAAAGGCCCGCAGGCGCCGAGAAGACGGTAATGCCCTGCCCGATCGATCCGGGCGTGTTGGGCATCGAGCGGATGATGCGCTGCGTCTCGAGGCGCCGCGCGATCTGCGCGATCCGCACGCCGGCCATGATCGAGACGGCGAGTGTTTTCGGTCCGGTGAAGCCGAGCGCGGTTTCGGCAATCGAGGCGAACTGTTGCGGTTTCACCGCCAGCACGACAATTGCGGCAGGCGCCGCTTTCGGATTCAACGTGATCTTTCCGGCCTCGGCCCAGCCGGAGATTTCGTCCGTCGGCTTGGGTTCGACGATCGTGATCTTGCGCTTCGGCTTGCCGTTCAGCCAGCCGCGCGCGAGGGCGGCGCCCATGCGGCCGGCGCCAATGAGGACAATGGACGGCGGCGCAGCGGCCATGCCGGTCTCAGGCTTCGCCGTGGGTTTCGAACATCACCGCATCAATCGCCTCACGCGGCGACTTGCCGGCCCAGACGAGGAAGTTGAACGCCGGCATGAACCGGTCCGCGGCCGCGACAGCCGCGAGGATGACCGAGTGGATTTCGCCTTGCGAGACTTCGTCCCGGCCTTCGAGCGAGAAGGTGTAGCGATAGATGATCACGCCGTCGTCCGACCAGAAATCGAAATGGCCGATCCAGAGACGCTCGTTCGCGAGCATGACCAGTTCGGCGATGGCGGTGCGTTTCGCGGCCATCGCCTTGACGTCGAGCGTCAGCGAGAAATGGATGGCCGAGGGCTCCGGGCGGTAGGCGAACAGGGCGCCCATGTCGCCCCAGCGGGTTTCGGCGACGACCTGAAGGGTGCCTTCCTCGTCCCGCTCATAGGGCCAGTTGGCGGCTTCCAGCACCACTTCCACGATATCGAGGGGGTCGATGTCGAAGTCCTGGCTGCGTTCGAGTTCAAGGCTCATTCAGAGGCCTCCGTGACGGCATCCCGGAATTGGTGCCGGATTCGTGTGACAAATCCAATACCGAACAAATCGGCCGGCTCGCCGCTTGTCCACCGGGATACGCAGTCGGGTTCAGGATTTCGGGGAATTCGCCTGGGCCGCTTCGAGGGCGGCGAGACGCGCTTCGAGGGTCTCGACCCGGTCAAGCGCGGCGGTGGCGATGGCTTTCAGGGCTTCCACTTCGTCGCGGCCCGCAAGGTCCATGTCGGCAATCAGCGCGCGCACGCGGGCCTGGGCGGCGGTCTTGGCTTCCTCGCCTGCTGCGCGAGCGGCGCCGAGCGCCCCGGTCATCAGGCTGGCAATGTCATCGAGCAGTGGATTTGTGCTGGCCATGCGGCTACTCCTTCGCGCCGGGTGTTCCGGCTCGCCTATCAGATAGGGACGCCGACAGACAGGGAAAAGACGCCGCATGACTGACCTCCTC
>JAIXRO010000218.1 GCA_027485145.1 Hyphomonadaceae bacterium
CATTGGGCACCGAGACGATCGCAGCCGTCGACATGATCGTTGGTCCCGGCAATGCCTATGTCGCAGAGGCCAAGCGCCAGCTGTTCGGGAAGATCGGGATCGACCTTCTCGCCGGCCCCACAGAGACGCTGGTTATCGCTGACGAGACGGTCGATGGCGAACTGTGCGCGGCTGACCTTCTCGGGCAGGCCGAACACGGGCCCAATTCGCCTGCCGTGCTGCTCACCAATTCGGAAAAGCTTGCACGCGAGACGATGGCCGAGATCGAGCGGCAGCTGACAATCCTCCCCACCGCGCCCATCGCCGCGAAAGCCTGGGCCGATTACGGGCAGGTGATCGTGGCTGACAGCTACGAGGAAATGGTCGAAATCGCCGACCAGATCGCGTCCGAACATGTGCAGGTGATGACCCGCGATCCTGATTACTTCCTCGAACACATGACCAATTACGGCGCGCTGTTCCTGGGTGAGCGCACCAATGTGTCTTACGGCGACAAGGTCATCGGCACCAACCACACCCTGCCCACGCGCGGCAATGCCCGCTTCACCGGAGGGCTTTGGGTTGGCAAGTTCATCAAGACGTGTACCTATCAGCGGGTACTGACCGACGCGGCGAGCGCGATGGTGGGGGAATATTGTTCGCGCCTGTGCGCCATCGAAGGCTTTGCCGGGCACAAGGAACAGGCCGACATCCGGGTGAGACGATATGCCAAAGAAGAAGCTGTCTGAGGCGATGTCAGGCGGCTCCGGGGCGACGTCCTACGACGTGGCAGAGCTGGCCGGGGTGTCGCAATCGGCTGTCAGCCGCGCGTTCCGCAAGGGCGCGTCAATCTCGCCCAAGACGCGCGAGAAGATCATGCGCGCGGCCAAGCAGCTGGGCTATCAGCCCAACGCCTTCGCGCGCGGGCTGATCACACGGCGCACCAATTTGGTGGCGGTGGTGATTTCCAACCTCACCAACCTCTATTACCCCGAAGTCCTGGCCGAGCTGACCCAGCGGCTCTCGGCCGCTGGGCACCGGGTGCTGTTGTTCAGCCTCGCCTCGGAGAGCGAGATCGACGAGATGCTCGGCCTCATCTGGCCCTACCGCGTCGACGGGGCGATTATCGCGGCGCGGCTGAAGGACGACCAGATCCGCCAGTTCAACGACCGCGGCGTGCCCATCATCCTCTACAACCGCGTCGGGGAGGCAGAGCCTGCCGCCAGTGTCGCCTGCGACAGCGCGGCGGGTACGCGCGAGCTCGTCAAGGGACTGCTTGCCGCAGGGCACCAGCGGTTCGGCATCATCGCTGGCCCTGCCGACAGCTATGTTGGCGAGGAGCGCCTCGAATCTGCACGGCGGCATCTGGCGCCAGCTGGGATCGAACCGTTCCTGTATCGCGGCGGGTTCGATTACCGTTCGGGCGAAGAGGGCCTGCGGGCGCTGATGGAACAATCGGGCGGGAAGCTCGACGCGGTGATCGCCACCAACGATGCGATGGCGATGGGCGCGATCGATTGCGCGCGCAGCACCTATGATCTTGCGATTCCCGGCCAGATCTCGATCGTCGGCTTTGACGGCGTTGGCCCTGCGACATGGGGCGGATACCAGCTCACCACAGTGCGCCAGCCGGTGCGGCGCATGGCGCAGGCAGCGGTGGACATGCTGATCGAGCGGATCGAACAGCCCGGCATGATCCCCGAACAGCGGTTGTTCGGCGGAGAATTGCTGCCCGGCCGCTCGGCGCGGCTGGGATGAGAGCTGCGCCGCTCCCGCTGCTGATCCCCGGCAATATGTGCGACGCGCGGCTGTGGGACGGTGCGGGTGGAGCGATCCGTCGGGCGCTTGCGGCGGCGACAGAGCGCACAGCCGTGGATGCCGATACGACGCAGGACGATACCATCGCCGCCATCGCCGCCCGCGCTCTGGCCTCCACCACCGGCCCGCTTGTCCCGATCGGCTTTTCGATGGGGGCGATCATCGCGGTCGAGATGGCGGTGCAGGCGCCCGAGCGCATCGCGGCGATGGGCCTCATCGGCTACAACGCCACCGCCGACTTGCCCGAACGCGCAGCCCATCGCCCGGTGCAACAGGCGGAGGTCCGCAGCGGTGGGCTTGAGCGGGTGCTGGTGGAGGAACTGAAGCCCAATTACCTTGCCGCCGCCAACCGCGGTGATGCGGCGTTGCTCGGGCTCCTGCGCGACATGGGGATGGCGCTGGGCCCGGATGTTTTCATCCGCCAGAGCGAGGCGCTGCACCTGCGCCAAGACCGGGTCAGCGCCCTTTCCGGCATCACCTGCCCGGTGTTCCTGATGGGCGGCAGCGAAGACGCGCTGTGCCCGCCCGATTGGCACCGCCGCTGGCACGGCCTGCTGGCGCAATCGCAGCTCTTCATCGAACCGGCTGGCCACATGGTCCCGCTCGAAGCGCCCGTAGCCCTCGCCGAAAAACTTGCCGCGTGGCTCGCCATGCCGTGCGCAGACCAAAGAGAGGAACGCAAATCGCCATGTCCGACCGCATCTTGACCACCCATGTCGGCTCGCTCCCGCGATCAGGGGACGTCACCGACCTCGTCTTTGCGCAGGAGCGCGGCGAGCCCATCGATCAGGCGCAGTTCGACACGGTAATCGGCGCGGCCGTGGACGAGGTGGTGCGGCTACAGGTCGAAGCGGGGATCGATCTCGTCTCGGACGGCGAAATGTCCAAGATCAGCTATGCGACCTATATCAAGGACCGCATCACCGGCTTTGATGGCGATAGCCCGCGCACGCCGCCCAAAGACCTCGAAATGTTCCCGAGCTTCCTCGAACGGCAGGCCAAGGGAGGCGGCACGCCGACTTACCGCCGCCCCAAGTGCATCGGGCCCATCGAAGTAAAATCGATGGAGCCGCTGGAGGCTGACCTTGCCCATATGGCTGCGGCGGTGGACGCGCACCAACCCGTGGGCGGCTTCATGAACAGCGCTTCGCCCGGGGTGATCGCGCTGTTCCAGCCCAATGAATATTACCCCACGCAGGACGCCTATCTCGAAGCGCTCGCCGAAGCGATGCGCCCGGAATATGAGGCGATTGTCGCAGCCGGGCTGCTCCTGCAGCTCGACAGCCCCGACTTGGGGCTCGGGCGGCATATGATGTACAAGGACCGCAGCGACGCGGATTACTTGCGGCTCATCGGCGGGCATGTGGAGGCCTTGAACCATGCCTTGCGCAATGTCCCCGCGGACCGCGTGCGCATGCATGTTTGCTGGGGCAATTACGAGGGCCCGCATTGCTGCGATGTCGAAATGGGCGTGATCCTGCCGACGCTTATGGCGGCCAAGCCTGCGGGCCTGTTGTTCGAAACCAGCAACCCGCGCCATCAGGCCGACTGGACCTATTTCGTCGAAATGGCCGCCATCATCCCCGAGGACAAGGTGCTGATCCCCGGTGTGATCGACAGCACCACCAACTTCATTGAGCACCCGCGCGTGGTGGCCGAACGGATCGAGCGTTATGCGAACATCATCGGGCGCGAGCGGGTGATTGCTGGCACGGATTGCGGCTTTTCGACCTTTGCAGGCTTCGGCGTGGTCGATCCCAGCATCGTCTGGGCCAAGCTAAAGACCCTTGCCGATGGCGCGGCCTTGGCGAGCGAACGCTTGTGGCGCGGGGCGGCGGCGTGAGCGCGTTCAAGACCCGCCTCGCCAGCGGCGCGCCGCTGCTCGGCACTTTCGTCAAGACCCCGCACCCCCATGTGGTCGAGGTGCTGGCGGGGACGGGTCTCGATTGCCTATGCCTCGATGCCGAACACGCGCCGTTCGACCGCCGCGATCTTGATGCCTGCATCTTGGCCGCGCGGGCGGGCGGGATGCCGGTGCTGGTGCGTCCGGCATCGTCGGCCGCGCACGAAATCCTGAACGCGCTCGATTGCGGCGCGGACGGCGTGCTGGTGCCGCATGTGCGCACTGCCGCAGAGGCCGAGGCCGTTGCGGCAAGCGTCCATTACGGCCCCGGCGGCGGCCCTGCCCGGCGCGGCTATGCCGGATCGAGCCGCGCGGCAGGATACGGTACGAAGCACATCCCCGACCACCTTGCCGCCAGCGCCGCGACCAGCGTGGTGATCGCGCAAATCGAAGACCTTGAAGCGCTGGACGAGATCGACGCTATCGCCGCTGTCCCCGGCATCGACGCCCTGTTCATCGGGCGGATCGATCTCACAATTGCGCTGGGCTGCACCTCGCCTGACGATCCCAAGGTGATCGCGGCGGTCGAACGCATCCTTGCCGCAGCCCGCGCCGCTAACCGCGCTTGCGGGATGTTCACGCCCCGGCCCGCCGACGTTCCGCACTGGCAGGCGCAAGGGGCAAGCCTGTTCCTGCTCGGTTCGGATCACGGCTTCCTTCGCGAAGGGGCCGCCGGCCTCGCCCGCGCTGCCGGCTTTGCGACCTGACCGGCTGGCACAAGGGGATCATTCATGCAACGCGCCGAAGACATCAGCCAATCACGCCGGATCGCCGCGCTTGTCTTCCTCTTGATCGGCTATTTCTTCTACGCTTGGTCGTGGAACACCGTCGACATCCTGCGGCCCTATATCAAGGATGATCTGGGCCTGACGCTGACCCAGTCGGGATCACTCTATACGATGCAGGCGATCGGAGCGATCATCGGCGCAGTGGTCATGGGGCAGGTTGCCGACGTCATCGGACGGCGCAATGCGCTGGTGATTGCGATGATCGGCTATGGCTCGATGCTGTTGTCCGGGCTGATCGTGGCCGATTATGCCGCGCTGGTGGGTCAGCGGGTACTGATGGGCTTCTTCATGGGGTCGATGTACCCGATTGCGGTCGGCATCTATTCGGGCCTGTTCCCGGCGAGCAAGCGCGGGCTGATCGCGGGCTTTGTGCTGGGCACCTACAATGTCGCGGTCTCGGCGCTGGGGTTCCTGTCGGCGGCGGCCTTCCGCGCCGGAGCCGACTGGAAGGTGCTGCTGTGGGCGGGCGTGGTTCCGGTCACGCTGGCGCTGTTTGCCTTTGTGGTGGTGCCGGATGACCGCAAGCTGCTGCCGTTCGGCGGGGCGGTAGGCGGGAGCACAACCGCCGCCTCCAAGCTGCCCATCGCTGAACTTTTTCGCCCCGGTGTTGCCCGCCAGACGCTGCTGCTCGCCACCATGTCGGGGCTCAACTTCTTCGCCTACCAGGCCTTTACCGGCTGGGCGAGCACTTACCTCAAGACCGAACGCGGTATTCCCGACACCGTGATCGGCGATGTGCTGGGCTGGCAATTCATCGGGGCGGCGCTGGGCGGGCTGATCTGGGGCTGGATCAGCGACCGGCTCGGGCGGCGCAGCGGTGCGGCGGGCTTTGTCCTTGCTGCTGCCATCATCCCGGTCTACCTGTTTGTGCCGCTGCCGCTCGGCCTGCTCGAGGCGCTGGGCTTTGCTTACGGCGTGATGCTGAGCGCCTCGGCGATCTGGGGGCCGTGGCTGTCGGAGCTTTACCCGCCGCACCTGCGCTCGACCGCTGCCTCGATCTACAACTGGGGCCGAGTCATCAGTATGACCGCGCCGCTAATAACCGCCCCGCTGGCCGAGGCCGTGGGGCTCGGCCCGGTGATGTCGCTCGCCTCGGTCAGCTTCCTGCTGGCCGCGTGGATATGGTCTGTCCTTCCGGAAACAGCAGGGCGATCGGCGGGTGATGACAAAGCGCTTGCGTGACGATTTAACCGCCGCATCGCTGACGAGATGATGCTGGTTGGCACCAAGCCAGAGCATATCCGCTTCAGCATGCCTGCGCCTCACCTGACATACCGGCTCGAAGTGTTGCCCAAAGAGACAAAACTTTAAGGGTAGAAGATCGGCGCGACTGAACAAAATTGCCTTCAGACAACCAGCCCAGCTTCTATCGTTCTGCGATGTCACTGAGGCAAAAGTCGTTGGCCGATTCCCTTTGATAGCGGACGTTCCGGCCGGCTTTTTTGAACGGCAGGAACGTCCCAGTTTCAGTCAATGCTGGCGATTTGCCGCTGTGCCGACAATGGCCGACAAAGCGATGCGCTGCGTTCACCACCCTTGGCGGAGAATGCCCTAACCTGCCCTGCTGTTAGGCTGCCGAAACCTCGACAGATACACCGCGGTCCATTGGGGGTATCGAGCGTCAATTCAGCCTTACGGCGATACCCCCGAAATACCCCCAAGCCGTCGAAACGCGATGAGCCTAGTGGTCGTAGGCCGTTAACCCGCGCCGCTCAAACTCGTGCAAATTCAGTGGTTAAGTAGCTGCATCCAATGCAGAAACTCGAAACCGTTCGAGTCCCACATCGTAAATTTTTGTCTTTCATTTTCAGTTACTTACTGATCTTGGTAGCGGAGGAGGGATCAGAAAAATCGCCCCAATATCGTGAAAAATTGACGATTTTCTTCTATTCGTCACTCGAATACCCCCACTGGTACCCCCACGCAAATCTTATGCACAGACAAGAGATCAGGACCCTTCGGAAGGCACATTTTGCGGAGGATCGCGCGGTTAAGTTGGCTCCTTACGCCCTGATCATGCGCACTGAATCCCGGCTAGCGAGCACCTGAATTTTGCCGATTGTCACGCTGCATCTCCGGGTCCGAACAGAC
>JAIXRO010000193.1 GCA_027485145.1 Hyphomonadaceae bacterium
GAGGACTGTTCGCGGGCCTGGGCCTCGATGACGGTCTTCTCGCGTTCGGCGGTGGCGCGGATCAGGCGGGCCTTCTCCTCCCCTTCCGAACGGATGCGCTGGGCTTCCTGCAAACGGGCCGTCCGCATACGGTTATAGACACCTTCGGCCACTTCATTCGGCAGGTCTGCCTGGCGCACGCGCACATCGATGATGTCGATCCCGTCCTTGGCGAGGCCGGCGTTCACGCCCTGGCGGATGCGGCCCATGAGCTGGGCGCGCTGGCCGGAGACGATCTCGGGCACCGGCACATCGCCGAGCACTTCGCGGATGGCGGAGGTGGTGATGCGGTTCAGCTGCGACTGGGCCGCTTCTTCCGTGCGGAAGCGCTGGTAGTAGCGAAGCGGATCGTTGATCCGCCAGCGGACGAACGCGTCGACGCGCAGGCGGCGCTGGTCAGCAGCAAGAACCTGGATACCCTCGATGTCGAGGCCGAGGTTGCGCTTGTCGATGATCTCGACCTGCTGGACGATCGGCCATTTCATATGCAGGCCGGCTTCGTCCTTGCCGGGCTCGTTGATCAGGGCGACCGGGCGGCCGACCTGAAGCACGATGGCCTGCTGGGATTGGCGCACGAGGAAAAAGACGTTCGAGGCGAGGATCAGTCCGACGACGGACAGGACCACGATCAGCCATCCAAAAGCACGCATCACTGATCTCCGTTGTTCGGCGTCGTCGCCGGGCGGCGGGTGCGCTCCAGCGGCAGGTAGGGGACGGCGCCGGAATTCTGATCGAGGATCATCTTGTCCGTACGGCCGAGAACGCGCTCCATTGTCTCAAGGTACATCCGTTCGCGCGTGACGCGCGGCGCCTTGCGGTATTCCTCGTAGATCTGGTCGAAGCGGGAGGCTTCACCGCCGGCGTCGGCAATGACGCGGTCGCGGTAGGCTTCGGCTTCCTGCAACAGGCGCTGGGCGGTACCGCGGGCCTGGGGCACGATCTCGTTGGCAAACTGGGTGGCCTGGTTGGTACGCGTTTCGGCGTCCTGCTCGGCGACGTTCACGTCGTTGAAGGCCTCGATCACCTGTTGCGGCGGATCGGACTTGTCGATCTGTACCGAGAGGATCTCGACACCGGCGCGGTATTCGTTGAGCAGGGCCTGCGTCTGGGCGGCAACCGCCTGCTGGACCGTATCACGCTCGGTGGTGATGATGTTCTGAAGGCTCGTCTTGCCGACGACTTCGCGCATCACGGATTCGGCGACCTGCTCGACCGTGAGCTCCGGCTCACGCACGTTGAGCAGGAAGTTTTCCGGGTTGGCGGTATCGATCTTCCAGAAGACCGAGAACTGGATGTCGACGATGTTCTCGTCCTGCGTCAGCATCAGGCTTTCTTCCTGGCTGCTGCCGATGCGCTTCTCGTTGCGGCGCTCGACGTTGAGCAGCGTGTGGCTCTCGATCGGGGCCGGCAGGTGGAAGTGCAGGCCGGGGCCGAAGTTCGTCTGCCATTTGCCGAAGCGGAACACGGCGGCCTGCTGGGTCGGGTCGACGATCACGATGCCGGTGGACAGCCAGGAGAGCAGCACGACGCCGCCCACAACCATGAAGCCGAGCGGGCCGAAATTCGGCAGCTGCGCGCCGCCTGTGCCCCGGCGGCGACCGCCGCCACCATTGCCGCCGCGGCGCTGGCGAAAGCGCTCCTGCATGCGGCGCATCTGTTCTTCGAGGTCTGGCGACTCCTTGTTGCCGCCACTGCCCTTGTCACCGCCGCCCGAAGGCCGGTTCCAGGGCGAGCCGCCCTCGCCGCCGCCGGAGCCTTTGCCGTCTCCGCCGCCGCCCCAGGGGCCTGAACCTTTAGTCTTGTCGTCCCAGGGCAATAACGCCTCCTGAATTCTTCGAGTGGGGCCTATATAGGGTCTTTCAGCAAGTGTGCATGCCGAAAGCACCCTTCAAGGCAGCGAAATTGCCGCAACTTCCTCACCAGAAGCTTGCAGTTTCACCCCCGGGGCGAGTAGGCGGCGCAGGAATGTGTTTACAGGCCGGGCACCGGAAGCAATGTTTGGATCGAAGCAGAAGACACGCGAGAAGCTTGCCGCCGCCATCGAAGAGGCGCTGGGCGGCGCTGTCTGGCTGGAATCGGTCAGTGTGGATGATGACGGCCGGGCACTGCTGGTGATCCGCGCCGAGGGCAGCGATCCGGGTGTGGCAGAGCATCGCAGGATCGAAGCCGAGAATTACGCCGCGCGGATTCCGGGGATCACCGCGGTGCGCAGCGTACTCACGGCGGAGCGTGCGCCGGCCCCGAGGACGGAACATAGACATGATCATGGTCACGGGCATGCACACGGGCCCGCCGCGCCGCCCGGCTCGCCCGTGGCCGGCCTGCGGCGCGTGACCAAAGGCGCGCGGTTGTCGGATGAAGCGATGAACCAGGGCGTGCCCGCGCCGGCCGCAGGCCTGAAGCCCGTGCCGGGCATCGATCGCATCCTTGTCGTGGCCAGCGCCAAAGGCGGTGTGGGCAAGTCCACCGTGGCGGTGAACCTTGCCGCCGCGATGGCAAAAGCGGGCATGCGCGTCGGCCTGCTGGACGCCGACATCTATGGCCCGTCGATCCCGACGATGATGGGGACCGTGACGGCAGAACCGGCGACGTCTGCCAACAAGAAGCTGGTGCCGGTCGAGGCACACGGGTTGAAGACGCTGTCGATCGGGTATCTGTCCGATCCGGATGCACCGATGATCTGGCGCGGGCCGATCGTGATGTCGGCGATCACGCAGCTGCTCAACGATGCCGAATGGGGCACGGCGGCCGAGCCGCTGGATATTCTGATCATCGATACGCCGCCCGGCACGGGCGACGCGCAGCTGGCGATTGCGCAACGCGTGCCGGTGACGGCGGCGCTGATCGTGACGACCCCGCAGGAAGTCGCGCTGGCGGATGTGCGGCGCGGGGCGGCGATGTTCATCAAGACGCATGTGCCGGTGATCGGTCTGGTGGAGACGATGAGCTGGTTTGATGATCCGTCGGGCGCGCGCCACTACCTGATGGGTGAAGGCGGCGCGCGGCGGATGGGCGCGGCGCTCGGCTTGCCGGTGCTGGGGGAGATTCCGATGCTGACAGCCATCCGCGAAGGCGGGGATGCAGGCGTGCCGGTGGCGCTGGGCACAAGTCCGGGGGCGGACATTTTCATGCTTTTGGCGCGCAATGTGGCCATCGCGCTCGACCAACTGGTGACGAAACCCGCGCCGGAGATCATTTTCGAGGATTGACCCCACCCTGATTTGACAGGGAATTCTCGGCCCGAAAATTATAAGTGTATTCAACGACTTGCTCGCAGCCGAGATAAGGCGCAAGAGCGTTGCTCAGGACGCGAGGCGCGCGCCTGCCAGAAAGGCTGTGCCATGTCCCTCGAAAATCCAGATACAGATATCGGTCTTGAGCCTGAGGCGGCGATCGTGGCAACGCCCGACCAGGCCTTGCTGGCCGCATCTGCGGGGCCGAAAGAGCCGCCGCGCAAACGCTACGCAGCCCCGTCTGTCCCGCGCGTCTTGCGGTGCATGCTTCCTTCCGTGAACAGCTGATTTTTTCCGTAGACGGATGAGCCGGGTGGGCCGCCCACACCGGATCTGCGTGTTGCCGTCGCCCGTCATCTTCCGCGGAAGACAGACGCGCCATCAGGCGTTGTAGTTCAGCTTCAACCCCGCTTCGGGCCATCTTGTCTTGAGGAGTTGGCCGGTGCCGGAGGCAGTGATGTACGCGTCGTGCATGTCCTTGCCGCCGAAGGCGATATTGGTGACGAAGGGGTCTGGCAGTTCGATGAAGCTGGAATGTCCGTCCGGGCGGATGGTGGTGATGCCGCCCATGCCGCCGTTTTTCAGGATCGTTGCCACGCAGATATTGCCGGAGGCGGCGACGGCGAGACTGTCGAAATAGCAAAGTTCGGTCTGGCCCGTGATCACGCGGCCGCGCAGGAAGGGCGGCTTGTGCGGCGTGTACTCGCCGGGGCCCGTCAGCGCGAAGCCCCAGAGGCGGGCGGTCATGGTGTCGGCGAAGTAGAGCGTGTGGCCGTCGGGCGAGAGGCCGCAGCCATTGGGCGAGATGTGGTGGTAATCGACTTCCTTGATGAACGAGCCATCGGGCTTGGCGTAATAGACGCCGCCATGATCGCGGTTGCGGGAGAAGCCCTTGCCGAGGTCGGTGAAGTAGAAGCCGCCGTCCTTGTCAAACACGATGTCGTTGGGGCCGCGCAGCGGGTTTCCGTCCACGGAGTCATAAAGGCGTTCCACCTTGCCGGTGGCGAGATCAATCCGCTCGATCCGGCCACCGGAATAGTCCGGCGGGCAATTGCCCGGAACCGTCAGTCCGCCGACGACATGGTATTCGAAGCCGCCATTGTTGCAGCAGTAGAGCGCGCCGTCCGGACCGATGGCGAGGCCATTGGGGCCGCCGCCGAGGGTCGCGATGACCTCGCGCTTGCCGTTCCAGAGGCGGGTGACGCACTTGTGCAGGATCTCGACAAGGATGATCGAGCCATCCTGCATGACGACCGGGCCTTCGGGAAAGCCGAGGCCTGAGGCGATGACATCGTAGTCCATATGCGTTCCTCCCGTGTTTTGAGAGGACGCTACGCCTGCCGACGCGGGGCGTCCATTCTTCCCGCGAGGTCAGACGCGGGCAGTGATCCGGTCGAGGACGCGGAGCGTGAAGGCATGATCATTGCCCTCCCCCGCGTCGATGCGCTCTGACGACGATTCGGACCATTGGGCGGCGTTCAGTTGCGGGAAGTGCACGTCGCCTTCCGGGGCCGCGTCCACCTCGGTGAGATAGATGCGGTCCGCCAGCGGCAGGGCGAGTTCGTAGATGGCGGCGCCGCCAATGATGAACACTTCGGTCTGGCCGGCGCGCAGGGCCATCGCCTTTGCGGCGTTGATGGCTGGCGTGACGCTGGAATAGACGCGTGCCTCAACGGCGTCGTAGTTCCAGTCGCGGCTGATGACGATGTTGGCCCGGCCGGGCAGCGGGCGTTTCGGCAGGCTTTCCCAGGTCTTGCGACCCATGATGACCGGCGCGCCCGTCGTGGTGCGCTTGAAATAGGCAAGGTCGTCCTTGAGACGCCAGGGCAATTGCCCTGCCGTGCCGATCACTCTATTTCGACCTTGGGCGACGATGAGGCTGAGGCATATGGGTTCAGACATGGGCAGGGTTCCGGGCGGCCTCGGGATAGCTCTGGGACGCGCCATCCCCGGCGCCATTAACTGTGTTGGGTTGAAGTTGTGCGTCATGCCCTCGGCCACAACCCCTGCGCAACCCGTAATCGCAGCCGCGACTGTATATGCCGCAGGTGAAGGAGGCTGGTCTTGAGCTTCGATATTGCGGCGATCCTGACGAATGGCCAGACGGGATTGCTGGTGCCGGCGCTCGGCGCGCTGGGCCTGACAGCGGCGGCGATCTGGCTCCTGCAGGGCCGGGCCTGGGCGCTGCTTTACGTGGTGCTGATCCCCTTCCTGAACTGGAGTTTTGGGATCATTCCGGAATTTGCCGTGGTTGCGCCCGGCAATAGCGCGATGTTCCCACAGGGCGTATCGCTGCACCCGATGACGATGGTCACCGGGATGGTGTTCGTGATCCGCGACTTCGTGCAACGCGAGATGGGACACCGGGTCCTGATTCTGATGGCGATTGCGGTGGCCTGGTCATTCTTCTACGCTTGGCCGGTGATCGCGCTGGCGAGCGGAATTGCCTTTGCGATTTCCGAGGGCGTGGACTGGCTGCTCTTCACGTTCACGAAGTACCGTCTTTCGACGCGCATCCTTCTGTCGAGCGCGCTGGCCGCGCCGGTGGACACGACGGTGTTCCTGTATGGCGCAGACCTCGCCAAGCAGTTGGAACTGGGCCTCGAGCCCGGAAATTCGCTGCATGCGTGGAACTGGATCGTGTTCGTGATCGGCAAGATGGTGGGCGCGGTGATCGTGTCCGCGATCATCCGCCGGCGCGAGGATGCCGGGCTGACCAACCCGCACGAGGCTTAGCTCAACTGCTCGGCGCTGATCCCGGCCTGAAGGCCGGGGCGCCTGCGCCTTCGCGTTGCTCGTGAGGGCTCCAAGGCGCTCTCGCCATCTTCCAGCTCCCGCGTTTGTCGTCACCCTCGATCGCCGAAGGCGATCTGAGGGCCCATCGCCTTCCCTCTCATCGCTGCAAAACGGTGAAAGTTCGGGAGCAGGGCCCTCAGACGGGCTGCGCCCGTCGAGGGTGACGCAGACGTCTGGAGTGACGGCTATTCCGTCTCGAGGATCTTCTGCTTGAAGAACAGGCCGGCAAGGCCGGCGCCGATCAGCGGGGCGATGATGAACAGCCAGAGCTGCGAGATCGCGGTGCCGCCGACGATGATGGCGGGGCCGAAGCTGCGCGCGGGGTTGACCGAGACGCCGGTGACCTGGATGCCGACGATGTGGATGAGCACCAGCGTGAAGCCGATGGCGAGGCCCGCGAATGCTCCGGGTGCGGACTTCTGCGTGCTGCCGAGGATCACCACGAGGAACAGGAAGGTCGCGACGACTTCGAAGACGAGCGCCGAGACGAGGTTGTATTCCCCGAGATAGCCCGCGCCCCATCCGTTCTGGCCGAGGCCATTGGCCGCGAGATCATAGCCGGCCTTCCCGGTGGCGATGAGGTAAAGCACACCGGCCCCCAGAAGGGCGCCGGTGAACTGTGCAGCCCAGTATTGCAGCATGGCGCCCGGCGACAGGCGACCGGCAACGAAGGCGCCGAAGCTGACGGCGGGGTTCAGATGACAGCCGGAAATGGGGCCGATCCCGTAAGCCATCGCAACGATGGCCAGGCCAAACGCAAACGAGATGCCGAGCTGGCCGACCTCTCCGCCCGCGAGAACGGCCGAGCCGCAGCCCATCAGGACGAGCGTGAACGTGCCGATGAGTTCGGCGATAAAGACTTTCATGCGAGTGCCTCCAATAGCCGCCGGGCGGTTTCTGGCCCCCCGGCACAGGCTTCGAACATGACGAGCTTTTCAGGAGTCGGCAAGCCGCGCCGCAGCCTTGCCTTACTTGTCCGTTACAGCGAGACAGGACTTGCACAGAGCCTCACGCGGAGTTGGCCAGCATGACATGCGCACGCACTTTTGCGGGGACGATCTTGTCGGTCGCCATCCTTGTGGGATGCGCGTCGGCGCCCTCCGGCGCGGCAGCTGCAGATCGCGGCGCGGCGACGTCAGGGTCAATCCCCGAAGCCAAGATGGTGGCGCTGCCGTTCCGACTGGACGTCACGTTCACACCGGCCGCCGTTGCGCGGCTCAGCGCACTCGGCGCCGGTGTGAAGATTTCAGCGGATTATTACGGCCCGCCCAAGGCGGCAGGTTCCGCCCGCGTTGATTCGGAGCTTGGCGTCTGGCTGGGCGGCGAGACATTCGCGGTCGAGCCGGGCACTCGTTCCTTGACGTTCAAGGGCCGGATCGACGCAGCGCAGGTGGCGCGGGACGTCGAAGGCGACGCCCGTGTGCGGGTGACCGCCATGATGGATGACGGGGCGGACCCGGCGGCGATTGTCTGCTCGCCTTTCGACGAGTACCTGCCCATCGCCGTGGAGACCGGCGGCACGGTGCACTGCGCGGCAAAGGGCGAGTAGCTGCGCTGGCCCTCAGACCGCGACAGCCGCCTTGATGTGCGGGTGCGGGTTGTAGTTGTCGATCCGGAAATCCTCGTAGTCCCAGCCGAAGAGGTCGGTCTTGTCCGGGTTCATCCAGAGGGTGGGGAGCGGGCGCGGTTCACGTGTCAGCTGCAGCTGCGCCTGCTCGAGATGGTTTAGGTAGAGGTGCGTGTCACCGAAGGTGTGCACGAAGTCTCCGGGCCGGAGGCCTGTGGCCCGCGCCATCATGTGGGTCAGCAGCGCGTAGGAGGCGATGTTGAAGGGGACGCCAAGGAAGACATCCGCCGAGCGCTGGTAAAGCTGGCAGTTGAGGCGCCCGCCCATCACGTTGAACTGGAACAGGCAATGGCAGGGCGGCAGCGCCATGTCGTTCACGTCTGCCGGGTTCCAGGCAGAAACGATGAGGCGGCGGGAATTGGGGTTGGTCCGGATCTCGTCCAGCACCCATTGGATCTGGTCAATGACGCGGCCATCCGGGGCGGCCCAGCTGCGCCACTGTTTTCCGTAAACCGGGCCCAGATCGCCGTTTTCATCGGCCCAGTCATCCCAGATCGAGACGCCGTTTTCCTTTAACCAGCCGATATTGGTGTCGCCGCGAAGGAACCAGAGCAGCTCGATGATGATAGACCGCACGTGCAGGCGTTTCGTCGTCAGCAGCGGAAAGCCCTTTTCGAGGTCGAACCGCATCTGGCGGCCGAAGACGCCGCGCGTGCCGACGCCGGTCCGGTCGCCGCGTTCATGGCCGTTCTGCAGGATATCCTGCAGGAGCGCGTGGTATTCGTGCATGCCGGGTCCTCGCTGCCAAGGTTTCGAATCGGGCAGAGGATAAGTTAACCGCACCCTGCCCGGCCAGTCATAATTGCAAACAATCCGGAAACCGTACCGAAAGCGATATCTGCCATAACTCGCCGTTATGTGGCGCAACAATTGCTCTGCGAAGGACGATGGTCATGGTCAAGAAACCTGAATCTGCCCGTTCCAAACGCGGGTTTGCGCGCAACGACAACGGCAACGTTGCGATGCTGTTCGCACTGTCTTGCCTCGTGATCTTCCCGATCGTCGGCTTCGCGATCGATTTTTCGCGCGTCATGGTCGACAAGCAGAAGCTGCAGATGGCGACCGATGCAGCGGCGCTGGCGGCAGCGCACGACGCGTTCATGACGGCCGACGAACGCCGGGCGACCATCGAAGCGCACCTCGACGAGCTGGAGCGCGAGCTTGGCCGGCCGATCAGCTATACCCTGACCCAGGATGCCGAGGGCGAGATTTCCCTCGTGACAAATCTTCGCGTCAACACGACGATTGCCAAGATCACCGGCCGGGACAACGTGGACGTCAGCGTGCGTGCCGATGCCGTCGAAGGCGGCGCCGATATCGAAGTGGCGATGGTCCTCGACATCACGGGGTCGATGAGCGGCAACCGGATCACGGCGCTGCGCGCGGCGTCCAAGGATCTTGTCGACATCGTCGTGAAACCCGACCAGACCCCCTACTATTCCAAGATTTCGATGGTTCCGTATTCGGTTGCGGTGAATACGGGCACCTATGCCACGGCCGCGCGCGGCGCGATCACGCCAGGGCGGGCCATTACAAATGCGGCCTGGCAGATCGGCACGACCAAGAACATCACCGGTGCGACCAAAGCCAACCCGGCGCGGATCACATCCAACAATCACGGCCTGAGCACTGGCGACCGTGTGCGCATCACGAGCGTGGGCGGCATGACCCAGCTCAACAACAACATCTACACGATCACCGTGGTGGACGCGAACCGGTTCACCCTCAACGGCGTCAACAGCGGGTCTTATGGCAACTACCAGGCCAACACGGGCCAATTCCGTGAATGCATCAACACCAACTGCGAAGTTACGGTGACCGCGAACAATCATGGCCTGTCCAACAATGGTCATGTCGTGATCTCCGGGGTGAACGGGATGACGCAGATCAACACAGCGGCCAACGCCACATGGCAAGTTTCGGGCGTGACAACCGACACGTTCGTACTGACCGGTTCGCAGGGCTGGAACTATGGCGCCTATACCAATGGCGGCACATCCTTCTGCACCGTCGGGGGCTGCGAATGGTTCCGCTTCAACAACGCGTCGAACGGTGCCCAGCGCCTGCACCAGATCAGCACCTGCGCGACAGAGCGGACGGGTGCACAGGCGTACACGGACGTTTCACCCTCCGGAAATCCCGTCGGCAGGGGCTACATGTCCACGGCCAACGGCTGCCCGACCGCGCCCATCATTCCTTTGACGGCCGACGCCGACATGGTGAAGGACGCAATCGACGACCTCGTGATCGGTGGCTCGACCGCCGGACACATGGGCGTGGCCTGGGGCTGGTACACGCTGTCGCCGACCTTTGGCTCGATCTTTCCGACCGACAGCCGACCCGCCGCCTATGGCCGCCCGAAACTGCACAAATTCGTTGTGTTCATGACGGACGGTGATTTCAACTCGTCCTTCTGCCAGGGCGTGCTGTCGCGCACGTCAACGTCAGGTTCGGGTTCGACTGCGGATCAGATCAACTGCAATTCCGAAAACGGCACATCCTTCGCACAGGCCCAGCAATACTGCACCGCGATGAAGAATGCCGGTATCACCGTGTACACGGTCGGCTTTGAAGTCGGCAACTTGCAGGCCGCGCGGGACGCTCTGACGGCGTGTGCCACGAGCTCGCAATATGCCTACTTCGCCAGTGGCTCAGCCGAACTGGTCTCAGTGTTCCAGCAGATCGGCAGCTCGATCCACGAAGTGAGCCTCGTCAGGTAAGCAAGGTCGAGGCACGGCGTCAGAAGGCCCGTCATGACCCCCAAAGTCTCCCACCGGAAGCGGACATTCGGCAAGGCCGAGGGCGGCAACGTCGCCATGCTGGGCGCTGTCCTCATCCCCAGCATCCTGGCGCTAGCCGGCGTTGCGATCGATACGCAGAACACGCTCAGGCAGAAATCCAAGGCGCAGGCTTCGCTCGACTCGGCCGTGCTCGCCGGGGCGTTGCAGCGCCAGCGCGGGATGACCGAAACGGCCGTACGCGCAGACGTGCAGCAATATGCGGGTTCGATGTTTGCCGAGCAGGGCGGCGGGCTGGTCTGCGCACCGGTGACAGTGACATTCAATGCTGAAAGTCAGGATATTGAAGGCACCGTGCGATGCGTGCAGCCGACCTACCTGAGCCAGCTGATCGGTCATGACGAGATGGAATTCACGGTCGACGCGACTTCGACATACGGCATAGGCCTCGTGGATGTCGCCTTCGTGTTCGACGTCTCGGGATCGATGAATGATGCGGGCCGGCTGCCGAAGCTGAAGACGGCCGCGGCGGTCGCGTTCGACGAATTGCTCCCCGAAGACCGGGCGCGCGACGGATCGGTACGCCTCGCCATCACGAGCTACAACCACTCGCTGAACGCCGGGCCCTACATCAATGCCGTGACCGATACGCGCACGCTCAGCGCCGACGGCTCGAACACGGCGGCACGCAACAATTATGATGCGTACAATGACGAACGCATGATCGACGCAGCGACCGGCAAGCGCTTCTTCTACTACCAGCGAGGCACCTGCACGAGTGGCGGGAGCTGCGGGCGCAGCTCAAGCTATACCTGGAATACGCGCCGGTACGAGTTCGAGGATACCGGCCTGAGGGACAGCTGCGTGTATGAACGCACCGGCGGACAGGCCACCACCGACGCAGCGCCTGGCTCCGGGCGCTGGATCGGTGCGGGCAATCCGCGCTGGAACTTCTCAGCCAGCAGCACCAACAAGTATGACGGCTGGAAGAATGTCGAGACCAGCGGCGCGACCGGCTACGGTGTCGGGGCCTATGAGGGCCGGCACGGCACCTGCCAGGCGTCTGGACCTGTTCCGCTCACCGAGGACAAGGCCGCACTGAACGCGCACGTCAACGGGCTCGTCGCCGAAGGCGGTACAGCCGGGCATCTCGGCATCGCCTGGGGCTGGTATCTACTGTCGCCCAACTGGTCCGGCATCTGGCCAGCGGACTCCGCGCCGCGCCTCTACGGGGCGGAGCGGACGTCGAAATTCCTGATCCTGATGACCGACGGCGAGTTCAATATCCAACACCCGACCGCGGGGCGGACATCCTTCCAGCAGTCGATGGACCTGTGCGACCAGATGAAGATGCTGCCGAGCAATATCCAGATCTTCACCGTCGGCTTCCAGGTGCCTTCCGGCGTGCAGCGCACGGGCGACGGGCGCACGATCCTGGAGTATTGCGCCACCTCCCCCGGCCACGTGTTCAGCGCCGACAATGGCGAGGAACTGACCGAAGCCTACCGCACCATCGCCCGCTCGATCTCCGACCTCCGGCTCAAGCACTGAGACACGGCGCTTGCGGGGTGTGCGCCCGGCTGGGTAAGGCTGGGGCCCATGTTGTCCTGGATCCCCAACGCCCTGACGATTTCGCGCTGCGGCTTTGCGCTGCTGGTGCTGGCGGCTGCCCTCAACGCGGCGGCCTCGCTTTCGCTGGCGGGCGCGGCGACGGGCGATGAGGCCGTGCGGCTCGCGACCGTGATCCAGCTCTGGCATCAAGTGGCGCTGCTGGCCTTCATCGGCGGCGCGATCACGGATTTCCTCGATGGCTGGATTGCGCGCCAGCTGAACGCGACGAGCCGGTTCGGCATCTGGCTCGACCCGATTGCCGACAAGCTGCTCGTCGGGTTTGCCCTGCTGGGCCTCGCGATGACCTTGCAGACGCTGCTGATCTATATCCCGGCGGCACTGATCATTGCGCGCGACCTGTTCATGACCTGGCTGCGCACACGGCCGGAAGCATCGGGTGTCATCGTGCCGAGCAACCTCGCCAAGGTGAAGACAGCGGCGGAGATGGCGGCGATTGGCGGCCTGCTCGCGCCGCCGGCGCTCGCCCCGCAGCTGGTGCCGCTCGCCTTGTCGGGCGACCATCCCGTGGCCCTCGCCGGTATCGGAGTGTTGGTGTGCCTACTCTGGCTGGCGGCCGGGCTGTCGCTTTTCACAGCGGCGCAGTATGTGCGCGCGGTTCGCCCGAAATAGCGACTGTGCTGCGGGACGCGGCCTTGCCCGGCTGATGCCATGATTGCTGTCCAGTATTCGGTGCATGGCTAACGTCTCCCGGTCCTCACGCAGATATTCATTGGCACTGGCGGCGCTGTGCGCGGCGGTCTTGCTCCCTGCCTTTCTGGCGGCGGCGCAGACGGTGCCCTCGTCGCGCCGGTCCGATGCCGCGTATGCGTCGGTCGCCCCGAGGCTGACCCGCGAGCTGGCGGCGCAGGGACTGGACCTCGGCAGCCCCGTCTATCTGCGCATCACCAAGGAACCGGCAGAACTGACCGCCTTTGTCCGCGCGGATGACGGCACGTTCCAGAGCTTCCGGACCTGGCCTGTCTGCGCAGTGTCAGGGGAGCTTGGACCGAAGTTGCGGGAAGGCGACGGCCAGGCACCGGAGGGGTTCTATTCGGTAAAGCCGAGGCAGATGAACCCTTCGTCGAGCTATCACCTCTCGTTCAATCTTGGCTTTCCCAATGCTTTCGACCGCGCAAAGGGGCGCACCGGAAGCTTCCTGATGGTGCATGGGTCATGCGTCTCGATCGGGTGTTTCGCGATGACGGATCCGGTGATCGAAGAGATCTGGACACTGATGGAAGCCGCCTTCGAGGCCGGGCAGCCGGATGTGAAGGTCCACATCTTCCCCTTCCCCATGACCGCGACGAATCTGAAAGCGCAGGCGGAGAGCGAGCATGCCGCGTTCTGGGCGAGCCTGGCGCCGGCCTGGACGCAGTTCGAGGAGACTGGAAAGGTGCCGCGCGTGACCGTCTCGCGGGCGAAGTATCAGGTGCGCACGGTCCAGTAGGGCGAGAGCGGGGCGCCGCGATAGAGTTCGTCAAAGCGCAGCAGGCTGCCCTTCGTGATGCCGTCAAACGGGGCATGCGGATCGACCCAGGCGGTCTCTGCGATTTCGCCGACACTGGTGGCCGCCACCGGCTCCCAGCTGCCCCAGGGCACTCGGTAGAACATCACATGGTCGTTCCGGAAGCTGTGATGGTTCGAGTAGAGGCCGATCACCTGCGGCGGCTGGATGAGGCGCACGCCGGCCTCTTCGATGAGCTCGCGGCGCAGCGCTTCGCCGGCCGGCTCGCCTCGTTCCACACCGCCGCCCGGCATATACCAGCCGGGCACATAGGTGTGGCGCACCATGAAGACATGCCCCGCTTCGTTCTCGACCGCCGCGCGAACGCCGAGCGTGACGGGGCGGCTGATCCGGAACCAGGACTGAAAGGCCAGTGTGCGAAGTGAGGGCATCGGGTGGTCAGTCCTGCACGAACTGTTGGTATTCATAGCGTTGGAAGTACAGCGCCGCCGTGAGGTCTGTGTGACGGATCGAGGCATTGGCTTCGGCCGCGACAACCGGCTTGGCATGATAGGCGACGCCGATACCGGCCGCCTTGATCATGTCGAGGTCATTGGCGCCGTCGCCGAGCGCGATGGCATTTTCGGGCGCGACCTGCCGGGCCTCGACCGCTTCGAGCAGGGCGACGCGCTTGGCTTCGCGGCCCAGGATCGGACGGGCGACCTCGCCGGTGAGCGCAGCGCCGTCATCCAGCAGCGTATTGCCCTTGTGCACTTCAAACCCGGCGAGCCGTGCCACGCGGGACGTGAAGAAGGTGAATCCGCCGGAGACCAGCAGGGTGCGGTGGCCGTTGGCGCGGACGGTGCGGATCAGCGTGCGGGCGCCGGGGTTGAGCGTGATGCGCTCCTCGAACGTGCGTTCCAGTTCGGAAAGCGGCAAGCCTTTCAGCATGGCGACGCGCTCGGTCAGCGCGGCTTCAAAGTCGAGTTCGCCGCGCATCGCGCGTTCGGTGATCTCGGAGATCACGGATCTCAGACCGAGCGCATCCGCCAGCTCGTCGATGCACTCCTGCCCGATGATGGTGGAGTCCATGTCGGACACCAGCACGAAGCTCGGCTGCATGGCGCCCCAGGATCCGAGAAAACAATCCACCTCGTCCTGTTCATCGAACGCGCGGCGGAGTTGGGGCACCGCTTCGGGCGGCAGATCGACATGCCCCGCGACCGCGCCGAAAGGGCCGCCCTTGCGGGACAGGTCGGTGCCGGACGTGATCTTGCCGCCCGCAGCGGCGACACGGGACTTCATCAATCCGGCGAGATCGGCGGCGGACCGGCGGGCAACGAGGGAAAACCCGAACATCCTCAAGTCTTCCGGTACGTCTGTCACACGTCGTCTCCGCTTGCCTGTGCCGCGCGTGCCCTACAGCTTTCCCTTGGGCGAGCAAAGCCTTAGGTGTTGGGGATGCACCCTGCGATCCTCATCCACGGCCCCACCGCCAGCGGCAAGTCCGCCCTCGCCATCGAGGTGGCGCGGCGGCTGGGCGGGGAGGTGATCAATGCCGACTCCATGCAGGTTTACCGCGACGTGCAGGTGATTTCTGCCCGTCCGACCGAGGAGGAGATGGCGGGCGTGCCCCATCACCTGTTCGGTTATGTCGACCCCGGCACGCGCTACTCGACCGGCGAATGGCTGGAAGCGGCGCGCGCAGTGATCAAGAAACTGGCCCGCCAGAACAAGCGGGCGGTGTTTGTTGGCGGCACGGGACTCTACCTGCTGGCGCTGACCCAGGGCTTGTCAGATATCCCGCCGGTGCCGGATGAAATCCGCGCCGACGTGAAGGCGGTGTCGGACGCCGAAGGGGCAGACGGCCTGCGCGCGCGGCTGGCACCGAACGATCCGGAACTCGCCGAGCGTCTCGGGACCGGCGACAAGCAACGTCTCGCGCGGGCCTATGAAGTCTGGCTCGCCACGGGGCGTTCGCTGAGCGACTTCCAATCCGAACGCCAGCCGCCTGTGCTTGAGCCGAGGGAATGGACCGGTTTTGCGCTGACCCCGCCGCGCGGGGCGCTCTACAAGAAGATCGACCGCCGGTTCGAAGGCATGCTGATGCAGGGCGCCATGAACGAGGCGCGAGCCTTGGTGGCGCGGGGGCTCGACCCTGAACTGCCGGTGATGAAGGCGTGCGGCATGCCCTGGCTGACCGCATTCGCCCGGGGCGAGATGAGCGCCGAAGAGGCCGCCGAGAACGCAAAACGCGACACACGGCGCTATGCAAAACGGCAGTTCACCTGGATCGGGCGCCAGTTTCCGTTCTGGACGCGCATTCCGTCTCCCGAGACTTCAGACCGTTTGAGGGTGATTTTTGCCCTTTACAGGGAGATTGACACTGCCGAAGCGGAAGATTATGCCTGAGCCCATGACTTCGAGGAAACGCCCCTTGCGCAAATTGACCGTAGTAACACTCCGGCGCCCGTAACCGCCTGATCCGTCAGGCAGTTGCGGGTGCGCACAGAAAAGGGCTTCCTCGGGAGGCCCTTTTTTGTTTGGCCGAACACCTCATCCCTCCATCCTCCCTCCCAACCCGCCGAGCCCCGACATGAACACTCGCACCAAGGCCAAGCCGGCCGCTTCCCAGAACGCTGCGCCGGACGGCGCCCCCCGGATCATGACCGGGGCGCAGATCGTGGTCGAAGCGCTGCGCGAACAGGGTGTGTCGGTGATGTTCGGCTATCCGGGCGGCGCAGTGCTACCGATCTATGACGCGCTCTACGGGCAGGACGCGATCCGGCACATCCTTGTCCGTCACGAACAAGGCGCGGGCCATGCGGCGGAGGGCTATGCGCGTTCGACCGGGCAGTGCGGCGTGGCGCTGGTGACTTCAGGCCCCGGCGCGACCAACATGGTGACGCCGATCACCGACGCGCTGATGGACTCGATCCCGATGGTGGTGATCACCGGCCAGGTGCCGACGCACCTGATCGGCACCGACGCCTTCCAGGAATGCGACACGACCGGCATCACGCGCAGCTGCGCCAAGCACAATTACCTGGTCACGGACGTGAACCAGCTCGCCCGGATCATGCACGAGGCATTCTATGTGGCGACCGCCGGCCGGCCAGGCCCGGTGGTGATCGACATCCCGAAGGACATCCAGTTCGCGACCGGGCAATATATCGGCAAGGCGGGCATCACAAAGCCGACCTATGTGCCACAGCGCACCCCCAAGGCCGAAGCCATCAAGGCGGCGGCAGACCTGATGACCCGGGCCTCCCGGCCGATCTTCTATACCGGCGGCGGTGTGATCAATTCGGGCCCGCGCGCCGCGGAGAAGCTGCGCGAACTACAGGCACTGACCGGCTTTCCCGTGACCTCGACGCTGATGGGCCTCGGCGCCTTCCCGGCCTCGCACCCCGATTGGCTCGGCATGCTGGGCATGCATGGAAGCTTCGAAGCCAACAACGCGATGCACGACTGCGACCTCATGATCTGTGTCGGCGCCCGCTTTGACGACCGGGTGACGGGACGCATCGATGCCTTCTCGCCGGACTCCAAGAAAATCCACATCGATATCGACGCCTCTTCGATCAACAAGATCGTGCGAGTGGACGTGCCGGTCGTGGCCGATTGCGCCGAGGCGCTGGACGCGCTGATCACCGAGATCAAGGCGCTCAAGCGCAAGATGCCGGACCTTTCCGCCTGGCGCAGCCAGATCGAAGGTTGGCGCGCGCGGCGCTGCTTTGCCTACAAGAACTCGACCGATGTGATCAAACCGCAATATGCGGTCGAGCGGCTCTATGCGCTCACCAAGGACCGCAAGACCTACATCACGACCGAAGTCGGCCAGCACCAGATGTGGGCCGCGCAGTTCTATCATTTCGAGGAGCCAAACCGCTGGATGACCTCAGGCGGGCTCGGCACGATGGGCTACGGCCTTCCGGCCGCGGTTGGCGTGCAGGCGGCGCATCCGGACGCACTGGTCATCGACATCGCGGGCGAAGCCTCGATCCAGATGATGATGCAGGAACTCTCCACGGCGGTTCAGCACAAGTTGCCCGTGAAGGTGTTCATCCTCAACAATGAATGGATGGGCATGGTGCGCCAGTGGCAGGAACTGCTTCACGGCGAGCGCTATTCGCACTCCTATTCCGAAAGCCTGCCGGATTTCGTGATGCTGGCCAAGGCGCTTGGCGGGCATGGCATCCGCTGTGACAAGCCGGACGAACTGGACGCGAAGATCCTGGAGATGATCGACCATCCGGGCCCGGTCCTGTTCGACTGCCGAGTCGAGCGGGCGGAGAACTGCCTTCCGATGATCCCCTCGGGGTCTGCGCACAACCAGATGATTCTCGGCGAGATAACTGGTAACGAAATCGGCGAAGCAGGCCGCAAGCTCGTCTGAGAACTCTAGGTATTTGGCCTGAAGCGTGGGGACGGCGATGGAGGTGGGCACCGTTCTGGACTGGGTCCAGACCTATAAGGAAATGATCGTCGGCATCGGCTCGGCGATCGTCGCCGTGATCAGTGCCCTGATCGCGCGCGGCGAGACCCGCCGGCAGCGCAAACTCCAGACCGAGAGCCTGCGCCAGAGCATCGATGCCTCCAGCCTCGAATGGGGCAACGCCGCCATCGACGCCCTGGCCCGCAGCGCCATGTTCGCCCGGACGCGCAACATGCAGCCCAATGACGGCGCATTTTTCGCCAACAAGGCGAACCTGCTTGTAGCCATTTCGACCCTCGTGGACCGAGGGCGCATGTTTTTCCCGAATTACAATCCTCAGACCAAAGGCGCCGAAAAAGAGGGCGCTTACCGGGGACATCGCCCGCCCATCCTCGATGCGCTGATGTGGACCTATCATGAACTGGAGGCCCTGACGCGCGAGAGCGGCCCGTCGTCCGAGGACAGCGGCGCCTTCATCGACGAGTGCCGGCGCCTGCTGGTCTCCGAACTGCAGGCCCATCTCGATCCGCGCCGCAAGAATGAAGTCGTGGAGCGATATGAGGACCAGGAGAGCGATGACCGGCGCGATGCCATTGGCAAGTCCGATGCGTTGAAGCAAAAGCTGGCGGCGCGCCGTCCCGATTTCAAATTTGGCAAGGACGCCCAACCTGTGAGCCAGCCATGAGCGATGCCAGCATGAAACCCGGGGCCGGGCCGAAATCGGCCTACTTCCTCTCGCACTCTGACGAGGCCGTCGAGCGCCGGACGTTGGCCGTGCTGGTCGATAACGAGCCGGGCGTGCTTGCGCGCGTCGTCGGCCTCTTTTCAGGGCGCGGCTACAACATCGACTCCCTGACCGTAGCCGAAGTCGATGCCAGCCAACACCGCTCGCGGATCACGATTGTCACGCAGGGCACGCCGCACATTCTGGAACAGATCGAGGCGCAGCTGCTCCGCATCGTGCCGGTGGCCGAAGTCATCGACATCACGAATTCCAAGAGCGGGATTGAACGCGAACTCGCGCTGGTGAAAGTCGCCGGCACCGGGGAGAAGCGCGTCGAGGCGCTCCGGATCGCCGAGATCTTCCGGGCGCGCGTGATCGACACGACCAATGAGAGCTTCATTTTCGAGACCACAGGTGCGTCGGAAAAGCTGACCCAGTTCATTGACCTGATGCGGCCCCTCGGGCTCGTGGAAGTCAGCCGGACAGGCGTCCTGTCGATCCAGCGCGGAAAGGAAAAGGGATGAAACCGTTTTCCCTGAAGCTCGCCGTCCTGGCTGGCACCCTGCTTTGCACCCTGCCGGGCGCCGCGCTCGCGCAATCGTCAGACTGCGCATCATTGCCGCCCGGCGCAATCGGCTCGTCGCTGAACCCGAACGCGGCCCAGATGCGCTGCGACCTTGAACGGGCGGCCACGATCCGCAGCCGGGCGACGGCCATTTACGGCGTGCGGCCACCTTCCGTTATCGAGATCATCGACACGGCCTCGCCGAGCGGCGCAGCCTATGTGTACGACGTCACCGCCGATGGCGCGAAGCTGCGCCTCGACGCGCGCTCGGTGCCGGAATCGCGCGGGCCCCGCTGCACGCTTCAGGCAACAATCCCGAACGATACCGCCCAGACCGTGTCGAACCTTCTGGTGACGGCGGGAGATCCGCTGCTGCCGGATTATGGCGCGCGGGAGCAGATCACGCAGAACCCGGACGGCTCGCGCACCGTGCGCCTGATCTTCGACAGCCACGACATCATCACGCGCGCAGACACCGCCAACGGCGCGCGCAGTTTTTCCCGGCATGCCGGATCGGACGATCCGGTGAGCCAGCTCAATGCGCTGATCATCGGCATCGCGAATGTCAGCCCCGGCTGGACCTGCAAAGCCGACTTCTGAGCATCCTTTCCTTGAACGCCCTTCACGTCCACTCCAGCGGAGCCTCCGTACGCACATGAAAATCTATTACGAACAAGACGCCGACATCTCGCTCATCCAGAAGAAGAAGGTCGCGGTTGTCGGCTATGGCAGCCAGGGCCACGCGCATGCGCTGAACCTGCGCGATAGCGGCGTGAAGAATATCAAGGTCGCCCTGCAGGAAGGCTCCGCGAGCCGCAAGAAATGCGCCGCCGAGAAGCTTGAGGTCGTCACGCCCGCTGAAGCTGCGAAATGGGCCGATGTGCTGATGATCCTCGTGCCGGACGAGAAGCAGGCCGTGATGTTTGCCAACGAGATCGAACCGCACCTGCGCGCCGGCCAGCACATCATGTTCGGCCACGGCTTCAACATCCACTATAATCTCATCCGTCCCCGGAAGGATGTCGACGTCTCGCTGTCCGCCCCGAAAGGCCCGGGCCACACACTCCGCAACCAATACCAGATGGGCTTTGGCCTGCCGGGTCTGATCGCTATCCATCAGGACGCCACCGGCACCGCGCAGGCGGTTGCCCTCTCCTACTCGAAGGCGATCGGCAACACGCGCGCCGGCGTGATCGAGACCTCGTTCCGGGAAGAGACCGAAACGGACCTGTTCGGTGAACAGGCCGTGCTCTGCGGCGGCATCGTGGAACTGATCAAAGCCGGTTACGAGACGCTGGTCGAGGCGGGCTACGCCCCGGAGATGGCTTATTTCGAGTGCCTGCACGAGACCAAGCTGATCGTGGACCTCATCTATGAAGGCGGCATCGCCAACATGAACTACTCGATCTCGAACACGGCCGAGTACGGAGAATATGTCACCGGCCCGCGCATCGTGAACTCGGCCACGAAGGCCGAGATGAAGAAGGTGCTGGAAGATATCCAGAATGGAACGTTCGCGCGCAACTGGGTGCTCGAAAACCAGGCCGGCGCGCCGGGCTTCCATGCCATGCGCCAGCGGATGGCCAGCCACTCGATCGAAGAAGTCGGCGAGAAACTGCGCGGCATGATGCACTGGGCGAAGAATGACCGCCTCGTGGACAAGAGCCGCAACTAGGCATGGGCCGGCCCTGTCTCGAGGGCTTTTCCCACCGCCTCGCAACTGAGACGGACACGGATGAAATTTCCGCACTGATGGACGCCGCGATCGGCAACCTTCTGCGGGGCTTTCTGTCGCCGGACCAGGTTGCGGTCTCGCGCAGCATCATGGGGCTCGACCGCCAGCTGATCGCGGACGGCACTTACTTCGTGGTGCATGACACGGCGTCTGGCCGGCTGGCCGCGTGCGGCGGTTGGAGCCGCCGGGCCACGCTCTATGGCGGAGATCACTCGACGGCCCAGCGCAACGCGGTGCTGCTGCGGATCGGCGCCGACGCGGCCCGCATCCGCGCGATGTACACGCATCCGGATTTCGTCCGCCGCGGGCTCGGACGGCATGTCCTGTCCGTATGCGAACAAGCGGCGCATGAGGCCGGCTTCACCCGCGCCGAACTGATGGCGACCCTGGCCGGCGAGCCGCTTTACCGCGCGTGCGGCTATGAGGAGATCGAGCGCATCATCAGCGCCTCGGTGGACGGCGTGGACGTGCCGGGACTGCGGATGGGGAAGAGTATTTAGGCTGGGTACGGAGGATTTTCTGGGAACTAGAAGTTGACTCATCGCTCGGAACATTGTACGAACAACACGTTGGCTCTGAGGTTTGAATGGCAAAGTTCAAGGTACTTAGGAGGGTGGACGCATTCGCGCTCTACACCGTAGAGATTGATGCTGCCGATGAAGCTTCGGCGGTAAGAATTGCCCGCGAAAACGATGGGGTCATCGAGTGGAATAGCTCGGGTCTGCTCACATTTGACGCGCGCGAGTTTGTTGCACTTGGCCCTGACGGTCTACCAATCCCAGAAACTACAATCGGCGATTTATGAAATTTAACTGGAGTGTGGTTTCTTGCGCCAGATGGACGAGCGCAAGCGACTGGAACTCAGAGAAGATGCCGCCACCTTTCGAAGCGGCTCCCAGAACGCGCGGGCGCTGACTGAGGACTGGGTCGGAAGGCTGATGTTTTGTCCGAACTGCACCTCGGATCGACTGAAGCAGTTCCCCAGCAATCGCCCGGTTGCAGATTTTTTCTGTCCTGAGTGCGCCGAGGAGTTCGAAGTCAAGGGCCAGAAGTCAAAGTTTGGACCTAAGGTCGTGGATGGCGCCTATGCCACGATGGTCCAGAGATTGAGATCGGAGACGAACCCGAACCTTATTCTGCTGCAGTATGATCGGAGCCGATCCCTGATCCGCAGTGCCATGGTCGTTCCAAAGCAATTCTTTGTTCCGGAGGTGATCCAGGAAAGACGGCCTTTGGCTGAAACGGCGCGACGAGCAGGATGGGTCGGATGCAATATTCTGCTCGACAGAATTCCTGAACTCGGAAAGATTTTCTATGTCGACCAAGGGCTGATCCACGACGCTGAAACAGTCCGATCTTCTTGGAAAAAAACGCTGTCGCTGAGAGACGCTATTCCTTCGGCCAGAGGCTGGCTGCTTCAGACATGGAGAATTGTGGAGCGACTTCCAGAAGCGTCATTCAGATTGGAGGATGTCTATGCGGCCGAAGACGAACTGAGCGCAATCTTTCCTGCGAACAACAATGTGCGCCCCAAAATCCGACAGCAACTCCAGGTGCTTCGAGACATGGGCTTCATCGAATTCCTCGGCGCTGGGCGCTATCAACGCAGATCACTGAACTAATAGTCGTCACTCCCCCGCCCGATTGAGATCGACCGGGCCGTCCACGCCCGCCACCTTGCCCTTCATCGAGTATTGCCAGATCGCATGCGGCAAAGCGGGCGGGCCGTCGAGAGACCGGACCCAGAGCGGGTGCGCCTCGAAGCCCTCTCCGGCGAGCCATTCGGCGTGGAAGGCGGGCGTCGTGTAGATCACCGGCACGGCGCCGTATTCGGCCTCAAGCGCGGCGAGGAACACGCGCAGCTCGGCCAGCGCCGCCTCCCGCCCGCCGCGCGCGGTGCAGTTATGGGCATGCTCAAGGTCAACGGCTGGCGGCAGCGTGCCGCCCCGCACCTCGACCTGGCGGATGAAGTTCTCTGCCTGCGGCGCGCCTTCCCGGCACATCAGATAGAAGTGATAGGCGCCAACCCGCCATCCGAGCCGGGTGGCTGCCTGCCAGTTTGTCTGGAAGTCCGCGTCCGTATGGTCGGTGCCTTCGGTGGCCTTCAGATAGACGAACTGGAGCGGCTCGGTCCCGAGCCTTGCCCAGTCGACCCGGCCATTGTGGTGGGAGAGATCGATGCCCTCCGCGCCGGGCGGCAACACGGCGGGCGGCGCCAGACCCGCGGGCGCACGGGCCTCCGGTTGGCACGCCGCGAGCAGCCCGAAGGCGGCCGCCGTCAAAACGCCGCCGAAGACGCAGCGCACATTTCTTGCAAGCGTCACGCAGGTGCCCTTCTTCTTTCGTTAACAATAGGTTAACCTGCAGATAGGGGCGAAATGAAGGGACAGGGACATGGCAACTCCACCAAACAGGATGGACGCTTCCGGCAAGCCGGTACGGGCCGGGCAAGGCAATTCCATCGCAGCGGGCGGCAAGCTGGAAGGCAAGTTCCAGTTTTCGGGCCCTGTGATTGTCGGCGCCCATCTGCGCGGCGAAATCGAATCTGACGACCTGATCGTCGTTGAAGTCACCGGAAAGATCGAAGGCCGCATTCGCGCCGCCACGCTGATCGTGCACGGCGCCGTCAGCGGCGACATCGAAGCCAGCCGTGCGCTGGAAGTGTGCACCGGCGGGCGCCTCGAAGGCGTTGCCTATGCCCCGTCGATGCGCGTGGAAGAGCGCACCGTCGTCAGCGCCGACCTGCTGATCGCGCCGGAACGCAGCGTCGTGCACATCAACAAGGCCGCCTCGGTGCCGGACCTCAGCAATGTGGCTCCGCTCGCAAACACCCGAACCGAGACCGCCAGCACGGACACGGCCGAGCCGATTTCTGCCGCGGGCTGACGCCGGACTGCATTGCGTGAGTTTGCTGTAGCCCGGCGCGCCGGGCCCGGCTAACCTGCAAGCTAAACCTGCTTCGAGCAAAGGACGACGGATATGGCGGCTGCAGACCAGGTGCCGGTGGGATCCGGCTTCGTGCCCAAGACGGCAGCGACCGAGATACTCAAGGGCATCAGCCTGGCCGGCAAGAACATCATCGTGACCGGTGGTTATTCCGGCATCGGCCTCGAAACCGTCCGCGCCCTGGCCGGGGCCGGGGCCCGCGTGACAGTGCCCGCCCGCCGGGCAGATGTCGCCGCCGAGGCACTCGCCGCCGTCGCCGGCGAGATCGAAATCGCGGCAATGGACCTTGCCGATCTCGCCAGCGTGCGCCGCTTTGCCGATCATTACCTCGAAACCGGCCGCGCGCTGAACGTGCTGATCAACAATGCCGGGATCATGGCGACCCCGCTGACCCGCGTCGGCAAGGGCTGGGAAAGCCAGTTCGGCACCAACCATCTCGGCCACATGGCGCTGGCCATGAAACTCGCGCCCGCGCTGCAAGCCGCCGAAGGCGCGCGCGTGGTGGCCCTGTCCTCGACCGGCCATGTCCGCTCGGACGTGATCTGGGACGATCCGCACTACAACACCCACCCGTACGACAAGTGGGAGGCCTACGGCCAGGCGAAGTCCGCCAACGCGCTCTTTGCGCTGGGCGTGGACTTGCTCGGCCGCGAAGTTGGGGTGCGGGCGTTCTCCGTCCATCCGGGCGGCATCTTCACACCGCTGCAGCGCCACCTGACCGACGAGGAAATGGCCGCGCTCGGCTGGAAGAATCCCGATGGCACCATCCCTGCGGCTGTGCAGGCCATGTTCAAGACGCCCGAGCAGGGTGCCTCCACCACGGTCTGGGCCGCCACATCGCCGAAACTCGCCGGCAGGGGCGGCGTCTATTGTGAAGACTGCGACATTGCCCCGATGGCCACCGAGGCCAGCCAGCGCTGGGAACACGCGCGCCCATGGATCGCGGATGACGACAAGGCCCGCAGGCTCTGGGACATGAGCGAAAAGATGCTGGCCGACGCCTGACAGCGCGCCCTGCCCCTCCCAGATTGACGCGCCGCGCCTTCCGGCGCACCTGAGGCCGCGAATGACGAACGAGACGACCGCCACTTCCGCCGGCCCTGCCCCGGCTTCGCGCCGCGCCCTCTGGCTCGGGCTGGGTCTCGTCGTGCTAGTGCTCGGCATCTTCGCCCTCGGCAAACTCGGCTACCTGCCCGGCCGTGAGGCCGCCCTCGACTGGCTCGAAGGCCTTTCCGGCAGCCCGTGGGGCCTGCCGGCCGTCATTTTTGTGTTCTGCCTGGCGGCGTTTCTGGGCATACCGCAATTTGCACTGCTCGCGGCTTCCGTGGCCGTCTTCGGCCCGCTGATCGGCGCGGTTTATGGCTGGATTGCCAACATGATCTCCGGCGCCCTGACCTTCTGGATCGGTCGATCGGGCGGCGAGGCTGCGGTGCGCCGTTATGCTGGCCCGCGCGCCCAGAAACTCTCCCGCCTGATCGGCCGGAACGCGCTGATCGCCAGCGCGGTCGTGCGGTCTGTCCCTGCCGGGCCGTTCCTGATCGTCAACATGGTGTTCGGGGCCAGCGCAGCCAAGTTTCGCGATTACTGGATCGGCATGGGGCTTGGTATCCTGCCGAAGATCCTGCTGGTGGCGGTCGGCTGGAAGACCGTGGTTTCAGCCGTCGAGGGCAATCCCGTCACCGCCATCCTGTTTGGCGGCATCGCACTGGCGCTGTACGCGGGCATTGCCATTTTCGTTGTCCGGCGCGCCCGGAAGGCCTGGCAAGATATTCCTGAAACCCCAGCCCCTGCGGTTGACACCAGGCAGAAACGCAGCGATTAAACGCCTCATGCGCAAACTCTTGCCCCTTCTTCTGCTCCTTACCGGCCCCTGGCCGGAGCCGGCCCTCTCCAGCTGAGGGGTGCACGCGCGGCCAGGGGATGCCAAGACAACGCCCATCCCATCC
>JAIXRO010000222.1 GCA_027485145.1 Hyphomonadaceae bacterium
GACCCACAACGTCTATGGCGGCCGCATGAAATACTGGGCGGACTTCTACGAGACGCTCTTCAATTTCCGCGAGATCCGCTATTTCGACATCAAGGGCGAATATACCGGCCTCACCTCCAAGGCGCTCACCGCGCCGGACGGCAAGATCCGCATTCCGCTGAACGAGGAAGGCAAGGGCGGCGGCGGCCAGATCGAGGAATTCCTGCGCACTTTCAACGGCGAGGGCATCCAGCACGTCGCCCTCATCTGTGACGATCTCTACGCCTGCTTCGACACGCTGAAGGCCCGCGGCGTGCCGTTCATGACCGCCCCGCCGGAAACCTATTACAAGATGCTCGACACCCGCCTGCCGGGCCACGGCGAAGACGTCGCCGGCCTCAACGCCCGCGGCCTCCTGCTCGATGGCACGACCGAAGGCGGTGAGCCCCGCCTCCTCCTGCAGATCTTCGCCCAGCCCCAGATCGGCCCGGTCTTCTTCGAATTCATCCAGCGCAAGGGCGACTACAAGGAAGGCTTCGGCGAAGGCAACTTCAAGGCCCTGTTCGAATCCATCGAGCGCGACCAGATCGAACGCGGCGTGCTCGCCGTGAAGGAGAACGTGTAGTGGCGGCCCCCAAACTCAAAGGCGTCCACCACGTCGCCTATCGCTGCAAGGATGCGAAGGAGACGGTGGAGTTTTACCAGAAGACGCTCGGCATGGAGTTCCAGCTGGCGATCGCCGAGGACCATGTGCCCTCGACCGGCGCTTATGATCCGTACATGCACATCTTCCTCGATGCCGGGAATGGCAACGTGCTCGCCTTCTTCGAACTGCCCGAGCAGCCCGAAATGGGCCGCGACCCGAACACGCCCGTCTGGGTCCAGCACATCGCACTGCGCGTCGGCTCGCTCGACGAACTCCTCGCCGCGAAAGCGCACCTTGAATCCCTCGGCCTCGACGTGCTCGGCCCGACCCATCACGGCATCTTCAAGTCGATCTACTTCTTCGACCCCAACGGCCACCGCCTCGAACTCACCGCCGACATCTCGACCCCCGACCAGCTCGCGCAGCTGAAGTCCGTCGCCCAGCCGATGATCGACGAATGGACCGCCACCAAGAAAGCCCCCCGCCACGCCGCCTGGCTGCACGAGAAGATCAGGGAAGAGTCGAAATAGACTCCGCTCGCTCTGGAACCCCTCTCCCCCTTGGGGGAGAGGGGCAGGGGTGAGGGGGCGCCGCAAATGCCTACGCCCGAAATATTTCCACTTCACCGTTGACACCCTCACCCCCAACCCCCTCTCCCTATGAGGGAGAGGGGGCTTTGAACCTCCCCCAAGGGAGAAGGACACAAAATGAAACTCGCCACCCTCCGCAACGGCACGCGCGATGGCCGCCTCGTCGTCGTCAGCCGCGACCTGACCCGCGCCACCGACGCCGCCCGCATCACGCCGACGCTGCAGGCCGCGCTCGACAAGTGGAGCATCTACGGGCCGGAGCTGGAGATGCTTGCGGGGCAGGTGGAGCTCGGCTCCGTCCCCACCTTCCGCTTCCACGAGCATGACTGCGAAAGCCCCCTCCCGCGCGCTTATCAGTGGGCGGACGGTTCGGCCTACATCAACCATGTCGAACTCGTCCGCGCCGCCCGCGGAGATAAAGTGCCGGAAAGCTTCTACTACGACCCCCTGATGTACCAGGGCGGCTCGGACGGCTTCCTCGGCCCCCGCGATCCCATCCCGCTCGCCGACCCCGCCTGGGGCCTCGACATGGAAGGCGAGATCGCCGTCATCACCGACGACGTGCCCATGGGCGTCAGCGAGGAAGAGGCCGCCCTCCACATCCAGCTCGTCCTCCTCTGCAACGATGTCTCCCTGCGCGGCCTTATCCCGGGCGAGCTCGCGAAAGGCTTCGGCTTCTTCCAGTCCAAGCCCGCCAGCGCCTTCTCCCCCGTCGCTGTCACGCCGGACGAGCTCGGCGCCAACTGGCAGGACGGCCTCGTCCACCTGCCGCTCCGCGTCGATCTCAACGGCGCTCCCTTCGGCCGCGCCAATGCCGCCGTGGACGCCACCTTCAATCTCCCCCGCCTCGTTGCCCACGCCGCGAAAACCCGCGCGCTCTCGGCCGGCACGATCATCGGCTCGGGCACCGTGTCCAACAAAGGCGCTGACGGCGGCCCCGGCAAACCGGTCGCGGCCGGGGGGCTTGGCTACTCGTGCATTGCTGAGATAAGAATGATTGAACAGATGTTGAAAGGCGCACCCGAAACCCCGTTCCTCAAAGCCGGCGACGCTGTCCGCATCGAGATGCTGGACAGCGCCGGCCACTCGGTCTTCGGCGCCATAGAACAGGAAGTGAAGTCGGTCTGATGGCAAGCAAAGTCTATAAATCCGCGAAGGACGCGCTCGAAGGTCTCACCTTCGATGGCATGACGGTGATGGCCGGCGGCTTCGGCCTCTGCGGCATCCCGGAAAACCTGATCGTCGCCCTGCGCGACACGGGCGTGAAGAACATCACCGCCATTTCCAACAATGCCGGCGTCGATGATTTCGGCCTCGGCCTCCTCCTGAAAACGCGTCAGATAGAAAAGATGATCTCGTCCTATGTTGGCGAGAACAAGGAGTTCGAGCGCCAGTATCTCTCAGGCGAACTCGAACTCGAATTCAACCCGCAAGGCACGCTTGCCGAACGCTGCCGGGCAGGGGGCGCAGGCATCCCCGGCTTCTACACCAAGACCGGCGTCGGCACGATCATAGCCGAGGGCAAGGAACACCGCGAATTCAACGGCGAAACCTACATCCTGGAGACCGGCCTCGTCGCTGACCTCTCGATCGTGAAGGCCGAGAAGGCCGACACGCAGGGCAACCTGATCTTCAACAAGACCGCCCGCAACTTCAACCCGCCGATGGCCATGGCCGGCAAGGTCACAGTCGCGGAAGTCGAGGAAATCGTCCCGACGGGTGATCTGGACCCGGACCATATCCACCTGCCAGGCGTATTCGTGCAGCGCATTGTCAAAGGCACCTTCGAGAAGCGCATCGAACAGCGCACCGTGCGCAAGCGGCCTGTCTGATGAACGTCGCTGCCAACCCCTGGCTGGTCGCGGCCGGTGCAGGCAGCCTTGCGGCCTCCGCCGCACACGTCGCGTGCATCTTCGGTGGCGCGGACTGGTACCGCTTTCTCGGCGCCGGCAACCGGATGGCGAGCGCCGTGGAGCGCGGCGCCATGCTTCCGCATGTGATCACGGCGGGCATCGCCGGCGTCCTGCTCGTCTGGGCACTGATCGCTTTCTCGGCAGCGGGTCTCATCGTTCGCCTGCCGCTGTTCCGCATAGCCCTCGTACTGATCTCGGCGGTCCTGCTGCTGCGCGCCGCAGGCATCTTCGTGCCCTCGCTCTGGCTGCCGGAACATACCGCCACTTTTCGCGCCGTCTCATCGGCGGCCGTCTTCGCGCTCGGCGCGTGCTTTGCCATCGGCACCTTCGCCGCCTGGCCTTCATTATCGACAAGGAGCTGAATCCCATGCCCTGGACACGCGACGACATGGCGGCCCGCGCCGCAAAGGAACTGCGCGACGGCTATTACGTCAACCTCGGCATCGGCATCCCAACCATGGTGGCCAACCACATCCCCGCCGGCATGGACGTCACGCTGCAAAGCGAAAACGGCATGCTCGGCATGGGCCCGTTCCCCTATGAGGGCGAGGAAGACGCTGACCTCATCAACGCCGGCAAGCAGACGATCACCACGCTGCCGCGCACCAGCTTCTTCGATTCGGCCACCAGCTTCGCGATGATCCGCGGCGGCCACATCAACATCGCCATCCTCGGCGCCATGGAAGTTGCCGAAAACGGCGACCTCGCCAACTGGATGATCCCCGGCAAGCTCGTCAAAGGCATGGGCGGCGCCATGGACCTTGTCGCCGGCGTCAAGCGCATCGTCGTCGTCATGGACCACGCCAACAAGGCCGGCGAATCCAAGGTGCTGAAGCAATGCACGCTGCCGCTCACCGGCAAGGGCGTCGTCAACCGCATCATCACCGATCTCTGTGTCCTCGACGTCGTCCCCGGCGGCCTCAAACTCCTCGAACTCGCCCCCGGCGTCACGCTCGACGAAGTGAAATCCAAGACCGAAGCGACGCTGGTCTCGTAACGCTTCCCTGAACCCCTCTCCCGCTCGCGGGAGAGGGGCAAGTGTGAGGGCCTCGTCCCACCAACCCAGCTATCCATTCCTGTCATCCCGGCGAAAGCCGGGACCCAGGCTTGTACGTTGATCGTCGTGTCCCCGGGTCCCGGCTTTCGCCGGGATGACAAGTAACAGCGGATGGAAACATGATGCACAAGTTCGTCCTTGTGCCTACATTTCCGCCGTCCCCGCGAAGAAAAAGCGCTGCAAGTTCAACCCCCTGCAAAAAACTTGACCGCCACGAATCCGGCAGGCTCCGAAGCGAGTGTATCCTGCACCGCGATGACCCAGGCCCGCCCGCACCCCGACCTCTGGTATCCCATCGCGCAGCTTCTCGCCGCGCTGCGCCAGCTGCTGCGCGCCACCGCGCCGGAGGCCTTCGCGCAGATCGCCCTCGACGCCCGCGCCCATCTTGCCGCGATCACCGCCATGGTGCGCCGCTACATCCACATCCTCGCCGCCGACATCACGTTGCCGCCGCGCGCCATATCTCCGCCTACGGACCATCTAGCCGAACGCACCCGCTCACGAGGGGGCAGGCGGGATTACCTCTTCCCCCTGATCGAGTCCCCTTCCAAGCCGTCCCGCGCCACCCTGGGCAAAGACCCGCCCGAACTCCAATGGGCCATTCTCATGGAAGCCGCCCAGCGCCTTGTCTCAGTCATGGCGAACCCCGCGCCCCACGCCCTCCGACTCGCGCGAGCCTTGCGCCGCTGCACAGGCGAAGCCTTGCGCGAACTCCCCGTCCGCTGGTCCGTGATCCGCCGCATCGGCCCTGTAGTCGACACGTTGCTCCTGCGGCTTGATCAGCTTGCACGACCAAAAGCGTGGGCGGGGATTGATACGTCTTGAAGTCCCCCCTCCGTCTGCTGCGCAGACACCTCCCCCGCTTCGCAGGGGAGGATAAGGGCGCATCCGGACGCGACTTCATCCTCCCTCGCGGAGCGGTGGAGGTGGCAGGCCGCGAAGCGGACTGACGGAGGGGGCAGCGAATCGGCCCTAAACCCCTTCCACAAAGATCACCCGGTAATCCGAGCCCTGAAATCGATGCACCTTCGCTGCCGTGTATTCCGGGCTCTCATACCAGGCCTTCGCCTCGGCCATCGTCGGGAAGGACAGGATCACCACGCCCTCGGCGGCCGCGCCTTCGGTCACTTCGTGCGCGCCGTAAAAGGCCAGCGGCGTGATCTTGTGGTCGCCGCGCGCGGCGCCGGCGGCGGCGCCATACCGGGCCATCGCCTCGGCGTCGCGCAGCTTCTCGCGGATCAGGATCACATAGGCGGTCATCATCGTCTCCCTCGGTGTCGATGGCGCCGACTTTCGCGGCTCGCGTCGGCCCGCGCAATTCCTTCCCTAACGTCGCGGGGTTTCATCGCCCGCCAAAAACCGCTAGGCGTCCCGCCACACAAACCGGAAACTCCCCATGTCGCATTTCGCTGATCTCTCCACGCTGCCGCCCGACGCATTGCTCGGCCTGATGACGGCCTTTCGCGCCGATCCGCGCGCGGAGAAGTTCGATCTCGGCGTTGGCGTGTACAAGGACCTCGCCGGCGAGACCCCGATCCTCACCGCCGTGAAGAAGGCCGAAGCGATGCTGATCGGCGCCCAGTCCACCAAGGTCTATGAAGGCCAGCGCGGCAACACGGACTTCTGCGGCCATGTCGAGGATTTCGTCTTCGGCCCCGGCCACCCCGCGCGCGCCGAAGGCCGCGTCCTGTCCTTCACCGCGCCCGGCGGTTGCGGCGCGCTATTCCAGGGCGTCAGCCTGATGCGCAAGACCGGCACGCGCCGCGTCTGGGTCTCGAAACCCACCTGGCCGAACCACCCGAACGTCGTGCGCTCGCTCGGCCTCGAGGTCGGTGAATATGCCTATGCGAAAGACGGCGCCTTCGATCTCGCCGGCATGACCGCCAGCCTCGGCGCCGCTGAGCGCGGCGACGGCGTCATCCTGCAGGGCCCTTGTCACAACCCCACCGGCATTGATCCGTCAGCGGACGACTGGCGCGCCCTCGGCGCCTTCGCCTGGGAAAAGGGACTGCTCGTCATGCTGGACGTTGCCTATCACGGCTTCGCCCAGAGCCTTGACCGCGACATGGACGGTGTCCGCGCCTTTATGGCGGAAGCAGGAGAGGCGATGGTCGCCTATTCCTGTTCCAAGAATTTCGGTCTCTACCGGGAACGCACTGGCTGCTTCCTGCTGCTCGGCGAAACCGCTGAAGGCATTTCTGCCGCGACCACTCATGTCGCCGACAATGGCCGCGCCACCTGGTCCATGCCGCCGGCGCACGGGGCCGGCATCGTTGCCACCATCCTCGGCGATGCGGTGCTGCGCGCCGAATGGGAGACCGAACTCAATGCCATGCGGACCCGGATGAAAGGCCTGCGCGCCGATCTGTCCGATGCGCTGGTCGCCGCCACGGGCTCGAACGAACTCGCCGCGCTGAAATCCCAGAACGGCATGTTCTCGCAACTTCCGATCACGCCTGCACACACGATCGAGCTGCGCGAGAAACACGGCGTCTACATGCCCGCCTCCGGCCGCATCAACATCGCCGGCCTCAACCCGGGCGATATTCCCAGGCTGGCGGAAATCCTGAGCGGATACCTCTAGATACTCAAGCCCCGAGGCGCGATCTTCTCGAGTTCGTCCAGCATGTCCGGCGGCGCCGCCACGGCCTTGCGTGCCTCGAGATCCAGCGTGATCGCCACCACCTGGCTCGTCGCCCACGGGCCGCCCGTTTCGGGATCCATGACCCAGTGCACAAGGGAATGCGTCTTGCCATGCACACCGCCGAAGGAGGAATGCACCACAAACAGGTCGCCCGCGCGCGGCATCCGGTGATAGCGCAGCCGGTACTCCAGCACCGCCGCGCCGAGCTGCGTGCCCCGGGTTTTCTGCCCGACCCGGCTGCGCCAGTCATACAGCAGGTTCGGCACGGAATCCGACAGGCGCCCGATGAACCAGGACGGCTCCATCCAACCGTGTACGCCGCAATGGCCGGGCTGAACGGCGCCAATACCGACCCGCGGCGCGCCAAGGCTTTCCGCCTTGGCAATGGTGATGTCGGACACCGGCCAGCCTGCCGATTCCGGATCAATGCTGCGGGGCAGGGCTTCCTCGGGGGTTGCGCCCCTGGCCGCTTCCATCCGGGCCCGCGTACTCTTCGTCCAGGGGAACCGCTCGCCTTCGGCGGTGTCGATGTGAATGATCCGTGTACGGAACGCTGCCGACAGGCTGCCATCGAGGTGGCGAAGCTCCTGGTAGATCAGCGCGTCCGATTCGCCGATCTCCAGCACGCAGCCGCGCATCGACAACGGCTTGCCGGGCAGCACTTCGCGCACGAAGCGGATATGCTGGTCGATCGGCAGCACCGTCGCCGGCGCCTTCGTCCGGAACGCTTCGGGCATGCCGAGGTGATGCGCAAACGCCACCATGCCTTCCAGTTGCTTCTCGACATAGACGCGCACATTCATGTGCCCCATCTCGTCGCAATCCCACTGGTTGCAGCTGCCTTGCCAGAGGGCGATCATGCAGCGCAGTTCCGGCACGTGCCGCGCACTTCGACGACCGCGCGCGCCATCCGGAAGCCCGCGCCCTTCGTCTCCGCCTTCAAGGCGTCGCTGGTCGCCGTCGCGTGCAACTCCTCGGCATGGTGGCAGGTGTCGCAGATCAGGAACACGGCGGAGTGGCTATGGCTGGTATGACCGCACGCGACATAGGCATTCAGGCTCTCGATCTTGTGGACGAGGCCGGTCTCCTGAAGGAAATCCAGCGCCCGGTAGATCGTCGGCGGCTTGGCGGCGCCCTCGCCGTCAAGGTTCGCCAGCAGGTCATAGGCCTTGGCCGGCCCTTCATTCTCCAGCAGCAGGCGCAGCACCTTGCGCCGGATGCGCGTCATCCGCTGGCCCTGGCGCACCACCATCGCCTCCGCCTCATGCAGGAAGGCGTCGGTATCGGCCGGGCTGCACGGCGTGTTTGCGTGTCCGTGGGCGTGGGTATGGGGCGGTGAACTGACCATGCCTCTATTTCAGGTGTTTCGGGTCCAATGTGAAGGGGACAGGCGCGTTCAAGGTCTGGACGGGCTGCGCAAATCACTTGAGATTCGCCTTTCACGCGACTCGCTTCCCACAGCGCGGCGCGGCGTGGAGGTTGAAAAGAATGCAGTTATCCGAACGGGAAGGGCTCGAACTCTGGCGCAAGGCGGTCACCGCCTCGGTGCGCTCGGACGCGCCGGACCTGACGGCGCGCCAGCAGGCTGTGCTGATGTCGGTCGCCCTGATGCCCGGCCCGCACACCGTGCGCGGCCTTGCCGAACACCTGGGCGTGGCAAAGCCCGCGATTACCCGCGCGCTCGATGCGCTGGAACGCCTGAATTTCATCCGCCGCCTGCCGGACGATTCGGACCTGCGCTCGATCTTCATCGAACGCACGCCGGAGGGCATGACCTACCTGCGCGCCTTCGCCCGGCTTGTCCTTGCGGCAGCTTCCGGCGAAGAGTCGGGCGGAAAGCCTTCGGCCAAGCGTTCCAACGCCGCCTGAGGCGCCTCGCCTCGGAGCCCGTTGCCATGCCGGAACTGAATGACGCGCGCCTCACGCGGCCGCCGGGCACGCCGGTCCGCTATCAGGTGACCGCCGGTGTTGCCGCCATCCGCGCGGCGCCTTTGCCGGACGGCGAAATGGTCACGCACGCCTTGCACGGCGAGACGCTGGGCGTGTTCCGCGAGGAGGGCGAGTTCGGCCTCTGCCAGCTCAGCCGCGATCGTTATGTCGGATGGGTGCTGATGGAGGCGGTCTCCGCGCCCGTTCTTCCGCCCACGCACAAGGTGTCGGCCTTGCGCACCTATTGCTTCTCGGGGCCTGACTTCAAGTCTTCGCCCCGCTTCATGCTCTGCCTCGGCGCGCGCGTGGTGGCGACGGGGAAAACCTCAGGGCCCTGGGTTCAATGCGAACGGGCGGGCTGGGTCCATCAGCGCCATCTTGCCGCCCTGACCGATCTCGAAACCGATCCGGCAGCGGTCGCGGAGCGCTATCTCGAAACCCCCTATCTCTGGGGCGGGCGCGAAAGCCTCGGGCTCGATTGCTCCGGCCTCGTCCAGCAGGCCTTCGAGGCCTGCGGCGTGCAATTGCCGCGCGATTCCGACATGCAGGCCGCCTGGGCCGGCGAGGCTGTGGCGGACTGGCAGTTACCGGGGCGCCTGCAGCGCGGCGACCTTGTCTTCTGGGACGGACATGTCGGCATCCTGACGGCGCCCGACACGCTGCTGCACGCCAACGTGCACCATCTGTGTGTCGCCCGCGAACCGCTGGCCGAAGCCATCGCCCGCATACGGACGGTCGTGGGGGATATCACCTGCGTTCGGCGCGTTCCGCTGACGCACGGACCGGTGCCCGCGTGGCTCGGTGCGGATTAGCTGGGGAGCGTCTTCTTGCTGCCAAACAAAAAGCCCCCGGCTGCGGCCGAGGGCTTCTGTATGCGGATGATCGCGGGATCAGGTCGGGGCAACTTCCCCGGCCGGGGCCTCGGCAGGGGCTGCTTCCGGAGCCGCAGGGGCCGCGCCGTCGGCGGGAGCCGCTTCGCCTTCCGCCGGAACCGCCGCGCCATCGGCGGGCGCAGCCTCGCCTTCGGCCGGAGCCGCTTCGGCCGGAGCGGCCATCGGGGCCGGGAAAGGTGCCGCGCCTTCCGTATTGGCGGCGAGATAGGCGATCACGTTGGCCCGGTCAGCATCTTTCTTGATGCCGGCGAAGGACATCGAGGTGCCCTTCATGTACCCGGCGGGGCTTTTCAGCCAGGCGTCGAGATTTTCATATGTCCACCCGCCTTCGGCGTTCGACATCGGGCCGGAATAGTTGAAGCCGGCCATGTGCGCCTTCTCGGCCATGACGATGTTGTGGAGGTTCGGTCCGGTGCCGTTGGCGCCGCCCGGGGCGATCGTGTGGCAGGTGGAGCACTGGCCCGCAAAGGTGCGCTCGCCCTTGGCCACATCCGCCGTCAGCAGCGCCGCGCCCAGGTCGAACACGGCTTCGGCAGTGCCGGTCGAGGCCGCTTCGGCAATCTCGACGCAATGGTGGAACTGTTCGCACATCTTTTCGCCGAGCGTCATTTCTTCCGCATGCTCGCCATGATGGCCGCCTTCGCCGCCGAACACCACGCTTGGCAGGGTTGCGAGGCCCATCAATCCAAGGGCTGTGGCGAGCAGGGCTCCGAAGATCTTGTTGAGACCGAGTTCTCCCATCGGGCATTCCTTCGAGCTAGGCGAATCTATTCCGTATGTACGGCTTGGCGGGCGCCTTTTGGCACGCTAACCGGGTGCACACAATATAACGGGTGCCTGTCGCGGGCGCTTCCCCCGGGGTTCGCGGCGATCAGACGCACGTGGAACCGGGCTGCAGGGCAGGGAATTCCGGGATGAGCCAGAAAATTGCCTATCAGGGCGAACCGGGCGCGAATTCGCACATCGCCTGCGGTGAAGCGTTCCCGGGTCACGAGCCGATGGCCTGCCGCACGTTCGAGGACTGTTTCATCGCGGTCGAGAAGGGCGAGGCCGAGCTTGCCATGATCCCGGTCGAGAACACGATCGCCGGCCGCGTGGGCGACATTCACTACCTGCTGCCGTCCACCCAACTGCACATCACCGGCGAGTATTACCTGCCGATCCGCTTCCAGCTGATGGCGCTGCCCGGCACGAAGCTCGAGCAAGTGAAGAAGGCCCGCTCGCATATCATGGGCCTTGGCCAGTGCCGCAATTTCCTGCGCAAGCACGGCATCGAAGCGGTCACGGCGGCCGACACGGCCGGCGCGGCGCGCGAAGTGGCGGAACTGGGCGATCCTTCGGTGGCGGCGATTGCGCCGCGACTGGCGGCGCAAGTCTACGGCCTCGACATCCTCGCGCAGGATATCGAGGACGCCGAGCACAACACGACCCGGTTCGTGATCATGTCGCGCATCCCGGCCGATATCGATGCCGGCGACGGCCCCGCCAAGACGGCGTTCCTGTTCGAGGTGCGCAACATTCCGGCGGCGCTCTACAAGGGCCTCGGCGGCTTCGCGACCAACGGCGTGAACATGACCAAGCTTGAAAGCTACATGGTTGGCGGCTCGTTCGCGGCGACCCTTTTCTATGCCGAGATCGAAGGTCATCCGGACGAACGCCCGGTGCAACTCGCCCTCGAGGAACTCGGCTTCTTCTGCCAGTCGCTCAAGATCCTCGGCGTGTTCCCGAAGACGATGACAACCAAGCTTTAGCCTCACCGGGCGAAAAGTTCTTGGCAAAGTCCGGACACGTCCGAAACCGTCGTGCGGCGGTGGACGAAGTCCGGGATCAAAGCCGTGTCAGCGTTGCGCGCAATCGAGGGGCCGCGAAATCCAGAAACGCGCGGAGCTTGATGGGCATCCGACCATGATCAGGGTACAGAAGATGAACCGGCATGGGTGCGGGTTCGAATTCCATCAGTATCGGGATGAGAGTCCCCTGAAGTATCGCCTGGTGTGCCTGATAGCCCAAAACTCTCGTTATCCCGACACCAGCAATGGCGGCATCGACGGCGGCTTCGGCCGTGTTCACGATGAGCCTCGGGCGAATTGAAGCCGCTGTGAATGTCTTCCCGGAGCGAAAGGTCCAGGAGTGAGGATCGTCCGGCCGGTCGAATGTTATGCAGGCATGGTTTTTCAGGTCATCCGGTGTTTCGGGTTTCACGCGGCTCTCGAAGTAGTCCGGGCTGGCGCACACCACTTCCCGGATTTCGCCGGTCTTCGTTGAGATCATTCCACTATCGGGCAGCGCGCCAATTCGAACGGCGACGTCGACATGATCCTCCGCAAAATCGACGAGCCGGTCTGACTGTACCAATCGGACATCGACGCTGGGAAAGGCTGACAGGAAGGCAGAAATTATCGGCAGGACGTGAAGACGGCCAAAAACGATCGGCGCAGCCACGGTCAGTTCACCGCGGGGCGCAGAGTATTCGCCGGAGGCTGATCTTTCTGCCTCGGCAAGGTCTTCGAGAATCCGCCTGCATGCCGAAACATACACGCGGCCGGCTTCGGTGAGAGTCAGCTTTCGGCTCGAACGGATGAAGATCTGGGTCCGCAGATGGGCTTCGAGGTCCGAAACCCGGCGACTGATGGTGGCGAGCGGTACGCCCAGCCGGCGACCGGCCGCGGAGAAGCTACCCGAGTCGACCGCTTCCAGAACGGTCCGCATTGCGCCCAGACGGTCCATCCTTATCCTTCCATAAAATGAGAGGGTAACTTCAAAACCATCTATCTGACGCGGATTTTTCGGAAGGTCTAGATACGCCCTTGTCCGGCCGCAGTGGCCGGTTTCAACCAAGGAAGGTTCAAGAAATGTCCCGTATTCAAATCCCCCAATCCGTCGATGCCGCGCCGGCTGCGTCCCAGCCGCTGCTTGCTGCCGTGAAGTCGCTTCTCGGTTCTGTGCCCAACCTGTTCCGGTTGGTGGCAAAGAGCCCCGCTGCCCTCGAAGGTTATCTCGGCATGAACGGTGCCCTGAACAAAGGCGCGCTGCCTGCTGCGACCCGCGAACGCATCGCGCTCGCCGTGGCGGAAATCAATCGCTGCGATTACTGCCTCTCGGCCCATACTTTCCTGGCCAAGAATGTCGCGAAGCTCGACGATTCCGAGATCACCGCCAACCGCAGCGGCGCGTCCAATGACGTCAAGGCGGACGCCGCTGTCCGGTTCGCGGCAAAGGTGGCAACGGCTCGTGGTCATGTCAGTGACGCGGATCTCAGCGCCGTGCGTCTCGCCGGTTATGACGATGCGCAGATCATCGAGATCGTCCAGCACGTCGCGCTGAATACGTGGACGAACTACATCAATGAGGTTGCGAAAACCGACATTGATTTCCCCGTCATCAAAGCCCGCGAAACCGCCTGACCGGCCTCGCTGGGCCGCGATATGCCGTGGCCCGGCGCCTGTCGGTTCAGACCACAACGAAAAGGATTTCCAACATGTCACTCAACACCCTGTCCAAGCTCGCGGCCGCGACCCTGCTCGTCGCCGTTTCCGCCTGCTCCACGAGCCTGGCGACGCCCGCCGGACCCGTTCACGAAGGGGCTTCCAAGAGCGTGCCCGCTGAAAACATCGGCTTCTTCGGAGCCGGCGTCAAAACGGAAGCTGGCGAACTCAACGCGGGCCCCGCTTACGGCGATCTCCAGGCGGGCCGCCACGGCACGTTCATCCGCATGCCGGCCGGCTTTGTCAGCCCGCTCCACTCGCACACTGAGGACTACTTCGCCGTGGTGATCGAGGGCGTGGGAGCCAATGATCCAGTCGGCGCCGAACCCACCCGCTTGCCCGTCGGCTCCTACTGGTTCCAGCGCGGCGAAGAAGACCATGTCACGCGGTGCCTGTCGGAGACCGACTGTCTGTTCTTCATCGTGCAGCCCGGCAAGTTCGACTACGTTCCGGCCGGATGATCGGAGGTGCCCGGAAGTGAAAGCTTCCGGGCGCGCCTGCCGGGCGGTATCTGACGAAACACGCCGGGCTAAAACGCGAACGAGGAAGAATTATCGCCTCGGAGTTTCAAAAATCCGGGATTGCATGTCTAAATCCGGTTCTCTTGCGGCTCATCCCTTCAGGCAGGAATGATCCTGGCCGCAAACCTCAGGAATTCACCTCATGCAATACATGCTCATCTTCACCGAACCGACCGAAGTCTTCGCCCGGCGCGAGGACCCTGCCGAAGCGCCGGCCTATTGGGGCGCCTGGTCGGCCTATATGGGCTCGATCGCCCAGGCCGGGATCATGGTCAACGGTGACGGGCTGCATCCGCCGCACACCGCCACAACCGTCCGGGTGCGGAATGGCAAGCGCGATGTCCAGGACGGCCCGTATGCGGACGTCAAGGAACAGCTCGGCGGCTATGTCGTGATCGAAGTGCCGGGCCTTGATGCGGCGCTCGACTGGGCGGCGAAATCACCCTCGGCGCTTTATGGCTCGGTCGAAGTGCGGCCCGTGCTGCCGCCGCCGGCCCGCTGAGCGAAGGCGCACTGAGTGAACGAGGGAGACGCCCAACAGGCTGCCGAGACCGCCGCGCGCGGCAGTTATGGGCGTCTTCTGTCCCTCATCGCCCGGTCGACCCGCGACATCGCGGCGGCGGAAGATGCGCTCGCGGAGGCATTTGCGAGGGCCTTGAGCGTCTGGCCCGAGCGCGGCGTGCCGGACAATCCGGAGGCCTGGCTCCTCACCGCGGCCCGCCGGTCTGCGGGTCATGTCCGCCGCCATCTGGGCGTGCGGGACGCGGCGGCGCCCGCGCTGGAACAGGTTTATGAAGCGATGCACGCCCGTCCGTCCCCTGACTTTCCCGATGAGCGCCTGAAGCTGATGTTCGTGTGCGCGCATCCGGCCATCGATGAAAGCGTGCGCACGCCGCTGATGTTGCAGACGATCCTGGGGCTCGATGCGGCGCGGATCGCGCGCGCCTTTCTCGTCGAGGCGTCCGCGATGTCGCAGCGGCTTGTGCGGGCGAAGTCGAAGATCCGCGATGCGGGCGTTGCCTTCGAAGTTCCGGAGCCCGGCGACCTTGCCGAACGGCTCGAGGATGTGCTCGCGGCGATCTACGCCGCCTATACGCTCGGATGGGATGATGTGCCGGGCGAGGCGCGGGCAGGCGACGCGCTCACGGGTGAAGCCATCTTTCTCGCGGGCCTCGTCGTCCAGTTGTTGCCGGATGAGCCGGAAGCGAAGGGCCTGCTGGCCTTGATGCTGGCGAGCGAGGCGCGCGCGAAGGCGCGGCGAACGGCGGACGGGACTTATGTTCCGCTCATGGCGCAAGACGTGCAGCTCTGGGACGGCGCGATGATGGCGCAGAGTGAGGCGGCCCTGCGGGCGGCCGCGGCGCTGCGACGGCCGGGCCGGTTCCAGACGGAGGCGGCGATCCAGTCGCTGCACAACCAGTCCGTCATGCTGGGCGATGTGCCAGCGCGGGCGTTGCTGCATCTCTATGATGTGCTCGTGCGCCAGTCGCCGGCGATCGGCGCGGCGGTCGCACGGGCCGTCGCCTACGGAGAACATGCGGGCGCGGAAGACGGCCTTGCGCGGCTGGACGAGATTTCGCCGGACCGGGTCGCACGCTATCAGCCCTATTGGGCAGCGCGGTTCCATCTGCTGCAGGCGGCCGGGCGGCGCAAGGAGGCAGCGTCGGCCCATGCGAAGGCGCTCGAACTCACGCGCGATCCGGCGCTGGTCGCCTTCCTGAGGTCGCGGCTCTCGAAAGCCGATTAGCTCACGTCAGCACGCGCTCGAAAAGTCGATCCGCGATTCGATGTGGTCGACGAACAGTTTCGACTTGCCACGCAGCTTGCCCGCGCTCCAGACGACATGCAGGGGCGAGGAGTCGCCCGACCAGTCCGGCAGCACACGGACGAGCGCGCCGCTGGCGGCGGCCTCGCGGACCAGCCAGTTCGGTCCGAGCAGGATGCCGAGCCCGCGCATCGAGGCCTGGAGCAGGATCTCGCCGGACGAGGCCTTGAACCGACCATCGACCGGGACGGAGACGGACTCGCCGTCGCGGCTGAGCCGCCATTCGGTCTGGCCAACCTGGCGGAAGGTCAGCGCGTCATGGCTGGTCAGGTCAGAGGGATGCAGCGGCGTGCCCACACGTTGGAGATATTCCGGCGAGGCCCAGAGCGCGCGCGGGGCTTCGCCGAGTTTCTTCGCCATGAGACTCGAATCCTGCAGCGTGCCGATACGGAAGGCGAGGTCGATGCCTTCGCCCACAAGGTCCGTGTAGGTATCGTCCAGCATCAGATCCACGCGGACATGCGGATAGAGGCCGAGGAATTCCGGGATCTGCGGACCGATCACCATCCGGCCCATCGAGGCGGCGCAGGACAGGCGCAGGAGGCCGACGGGTTCATGTTCGAGGCCGCGCGCTTCGGCTTCGGCGGCATCGAACTCGGCGATGATGTCGACCGCGCGCGCATAGAAACGCTTGCCGGCTTCGGTCAGGCTCAGCGCCCGGGTCGTCCGTTGGAAGAGGGTTGCGCCGAGGCCCGCTTCGAGATCCTGGATACGGCGCGAGACGGTGGGCTGGCCGAGTTCGAGATCGACGGCGGCGCGCGAAAAGCTGCCCGCATCGGCGACACGAAGGAAGAGGCGCATTGCATCAATCCGGTCCAATTGAGTTCTCCGCATGCAGATTCTGCATGGACCATATGGCAAGCGTCGGCGTTCCGCGAGAGGCAGATGAGGCGCATCTCCTCGTCACCGGCGGCAAACGGGTGCTCTTACCCAACCGCTGAACACGCTCCGAAAGAGACGACCATGACGACCCTGCCCCTGCATGATGAAACGACGGCCCCGGAAGGTGCGCGCGCTGCGCTCGCCGGCGTGCGCAAGGCTTACGGCCTGATCCCCAACGTGATGGCCGAGATGGCCGAGAACCCGGCCGTGCTCGACGCCTATCTCGCGCTGGCCGGCTTCGCCGCGAAGTCGGGTTTCACGGCGCTCGAACTCCAGGTCGTGCAGATTGCGACCAGCGTGGAGAACGAATGCCACTTCTGCGTCGCCGCGCACACGGCCGTCGCCAAAGGCCAGAAGCTCGACGACGAAGTAATTGCTGCCGTGCGTGAGCGCCGCCCGATCGCGGATACCCGGCTTGAAGCGCTGCGCGCCTTCACCACCAAGATCGTCGCGCTGCGCGGCTTTGTCAGCGACGCCGATGTCGCCGCGTTCAAGGCGGCGGGCTGGAGCGATGCCGCGATGCTCGGCGTTATCCTGAATGTCGCGATGAAGTCGATCACCAACTATGTGAACCATATCGCCGAGACGCCGCTCAATCCGCCGTTCGAGGCGTTTGCCTGGACGCCTGCCCGCAAGCAGGCGGTGCCGGCCTAGCGACGAGGGACCGGGGCTCACGCAGGCGTGATCACGGCTCACCGATCCGTGCTTTGAGCCAGGGCCCCGGTCCATGTCAAACTCAGCGAACTCAACGGGGACTATTCAGATGCTTGCTCGACTGCGCACTTACGCGCCCATCGCCTACTCGCTCATCGCTTCGGCTGTCTTTCTCGACAGCCTGCGCTTCAAGTTCACCAACGCGCCGGAGACCCAGACGATCTTCGGCAAGCTCGATGGCTGGGCCGCGGGCTTCGGAGCCGAGGGCCTCTTCGCGCAGACCGGCTTGTTCAGCCAGTATGTGATCGGCTCTGCCGAACTGGTGGCCGCGTCGCTGCTGCTCGCGAGCCTCGTGCCGGCCTTGAAACGTCTGCGGGCGATCGGCGCGCTGATCGCAGCGGCCGTGATGACCGGGGCGGTTTCGTTCCATCTCTTCACGCCGCTCGGCATCGATCCGAACAATGACGGCGCCGGCCTCTTCATGATGGCGGTCGTTGTCTGGCTGACCTCGCTCGCGATGGTGGTTGCCAATCGCGGCGTGCTCTTCGAACTCGCCTCGGCCATCGGCGGCATTCTTGTGCCCTCGACCTCGCCGCGCGCACCCGCTCAAGGACCGCTACTGACCCCGGTACGGTCCTGATCCTGGCTGCGGCGGCACGCGATCTCCCTCCTCCAACGCTGCCGCAGCCAGACTTTTTTCCTCAACCCCCTCATCCATTCAGAAACGAACGACACATGAAACTCCGCACGCTCTTCGCCGCCGCCGCCTTTGCCATGGCACCGGCCATCCTCCTCCCGCAGGCCGCTCTGGCCGAAGCCCCGATCTACACGAGCGCATTCGATGACATCGCCGTGCAAGGCTATGATCCGGTCGCCTACTTTACGGATGGCAAGCCGGTGAAGGGCTCGAAGGACTTCACCGTCACCCATAACGGCGCGACGTTCCGCTTCGCGAGCGCCGCCAACCGCGACGCCTTCAAGAAGAAGCCGGCGGCGTACGCGCCCCAGTATGGCGGGTATTGCGCCTGGGCCGTGAGCCAGGGTTACCACGCCAAGGGCGACGCCAAGTTCTGGAAAGTCGTCGACGGAAAACTGTATCTCAACTACAACAGTGACGTCCAAAAGAAGTGGGAAGGCGATGTGCCAGGCTTTATTTCGGCGGCCAACACCAACTGGCCGAAGATCAACAAGTAGGATGTCCTGAGTGCAGGACGGGCGGCGCCGGAGGGAAAATCCTCTCCGGCGCCGTCTTCGTTTCGCGCTCTGAGATGGGCGTTCGGGGCGATGCGGCGAGACCGGCAAGCGGTGTGCGAGGCTGGCGGGAAGATGCCCGCGTCCTGAGCAGCCGGCGCTCAACGCACGCTTCAAGGAACTTTAAGAGTTGCGGCAAATTCCTTGAAAATAAAAAAGAAAACGGGCGAACTTGCGTTCGCCCGTATGTATTTGAAATAGTCCGTAGACTTACTTCTTCTTTGCAGGTGCTTTTGCTTTAGCGGCCGGCTTTTTGGCCGGAGCAGCTTTTGCTTTCGCTGCAGGCTTCTTTGCCGGGGCAGCTTTCGCAGCAGGTTTCGCAGCCGGTTTTTTCGCGGCAGGTTTCTTTGCAACAGCCATCTTCGATCTCCTTTGAGTGGCTCGCCAATAATATCGTGATTCGTCGGAATGCAACTCCTAAAATTCATTTTTCAGGCGAGTTTCGGTATCCATCCGTACACGGTCAATCGTCGCGGTCGGCCCAAACCTTCAGGATATGATAGGCAATCGCCGACGGAGGCGGGCAGAAAAGTTCGGCGTGCTTGCCCGCAAGAATTTCGCGCATCTCACTCCGCGGGATCCAGCGCGCGCTTTCGAGTTCGGCAGAGTCGATGCGGATTTCGCTCGTCTGTGCGGGCAGGATGAAGCCCATCATCAGAGAAGACGGGAACGGCCAGGGCTGACACGCGATATATTCGGCCTGCGCCGGATCGCAGACGATGCCGGCTTCCTCGAAGAGTTCGCGCGCGGCGGCCTGCTCGATGGTTTCACCCGGTTCGCAAAAGCCTGCGAGGCACGACATGAAACCCGCGGGCCAGAATTTCTGGCGGCCGACGAGCGCCTGGCCATCCTTCACGGCGAGCATGATGGCGACGGGATCGGTGCGCGGGAAGTGTTCGGCGTTGCACAGGCCGCACTGCGCCTTCCATCCGGCATCAATGACCGCGTTGCGGCCGCCGCACTTCGCGCAGTATCCGTGCGAGGTGTGCCAGAGGAAAAGGCTGCGCGCGGTCGAGGCGCAGTTGGCGTCCATTGCGGGCATCCGGGCAGCCGCCTGACGGAAATCGGCGAAGTCGCCGATGCCCTCGATGAGTGATCCGGCGAGGTCGAACTTCGCGGGCAGCTCCAGCGCAAAGACCGGCGCGCCGGTCTTGTCTTCGCCGAGGAAGAGGCGCGGCGCGGCCGGAGAAACACGCGCGGCTTCCGGGCCCATCCAGACGAGGCCGCCATCGCGGGCGACGAGCGGAATGCCGTCGCGCATGAGAAGCACGAGGGCGTTGGTCTGCTGGAAGGCGGCGCTCAGCCAGGCTTCGTCGGTGCGCCGGTGCGCGGCGCGGTCGATGGGTTTTGCGGCGAGGGGTATGTCATTCGAATTTGTCATGGCGGCGGATTAATCCGGTTTGCGTCGCCTGGGAACATCCAAGGCGAACGACGCTTGCCTTTACTCCGCCAAAGTCTGGTGTCCAATCTCGCGCCAATAAACGAGACGTGTGGGGAGTGAGATGAAACTGAAACTGGCTGTGGGCCTTGGCGCCCTGATGATCGCTCTCGCCGCATGCAGTTCCTGGAAGCCGTGGGCGAAGGACGCCGAGGTGCCGGCGGTCTCGCCCTTGTCGCTCGCCCCGCCGAAGGTGAACCGGTTTGCCGACATCACGATTCCCCCGCGCGAAGGCGAGATGCCGGTGTTCGATGATGCGACGCTCGACGCGCTGCGCGCGCCGAAGCTGACGCGCTTCAACACCGAGGAAGAGTTCCTGAGCTGGCTGAAGCTGACGCGCGAAGCGGCGCGCGAGCGCGGCGTCTATTCTTGGCGCGGCATGCCGGTGCCGGTGGCCGCGATGGCGCCGGGCGAAGCCTCTTCAGCCCCGCCGCCACCTGCGCCGCCGAGTGCGATGGCGGAATCGGCGTCCGATGCGATGGTGACCGGCAGCGCGCCGGCGGACGCCAATCCCGAGATCACCAACAACCAGAAAGCCGGCGTCGATGAAGGCGGGATCGTCAAGCAGATCGGCAATCATCTCGTTGTTCTGCAGGACGGACGGTTGTTCATCACCGACCTGATGCCGGACGGGAAAGCGGGACTGAAGCTGTCGGACCGCGCGAATGTCTATCGCTCCGACCAGGAGGATACCTGGTATGACGAGATGCTTGTCGCGGGACGGACCATTCTCGTTACGGGTTATTCCTACCGCGAGAACGCGACCGAGTTTACCGTGCTGAAGCTCGGCGAAGACGGCAAGGCGACGCGCGAGGCGACGTTCTACATCTCGTCGGACGATTACTATTCCGGCAGCAATTATGCCTCGCGGATGATCGACGGGAAGCTGGTGATCCACACGCCGATCTATCTGTCAGGCCAGGGCTGGTGGGATGCGTTCGATGCGCCGGAAATCCGCGAGTGGCGCCGCGAGGGGCCGGAAGGCGAGCGCAAACCGTCCGATGGACGGCCGCTGTTCAAGGCCGAGGATATCTGGATGCCGGTCCAGCGCGTGCTCGAGCCTGTGCTGCATACGGTGACGGTGTGCGATATCTCCGGCGTGACCGACGCGTCGGCGCCGGCGTGCACCGCAACGGCGATCGTGGGGACCGAGGATCATGAGTTCCTCGTCACGAAGGACTCTTTCTGGCTTTGGCTGAGCCCCGGTGAGCAGGAACGCGGCGCGAGCAGCGAGGAGTATGAGCGCGCCGGATGCAGTTCACGCGAAGGCCGCGCGCCGGTGGGCGAGATTGTGCCGTCGGTTCTGGTGAAGCTGCCGGTGAGCGGCGAGAAGCCGTCCGTACTCGGTGTGCGCGGCGAGCCGCAGAACCAGTTCTCGATGGACATGGATGCCGGCACATTCCGCGCGGTGGTCGATTGGAACTCGCGCATCTGCGGACCCAACTATACCGAAGCCAACCTGACCTATTTCGACACGCCGCTGAAAGCCTTGTCGGACACGCTGAAGGACGAGGCGGGCGGGCGCTATGTGCAGCTGCCGTCACCGGGCACGTCTAATTACGAAGCGCGCTTTACAGAGTCGCATCTCGTGTATGGCGCGCGCGGAGGCTGGGGTACCTGGGCGCCGCAGAAGGGCGACGAGGCGCGCGGCGACGGGCGGGCGATCATCGTGCCGGTGGCCGCGCCGGATGCGCCGATCACCGTGACGGTGCCGCATGACGTGATCCGCGCCGAGCGGGCCGGGCCGTACATGGCGCTGACGGGCTACCGCGATTATCGCGGGCTGAGCGTGTCGCTGATCGACCTGCGCAAGGACCCGCGGCTTTCGAGCACCTATGTGCTCGAGAACCGGTTCGAGAGCGAGAACCGCAGCCATGCCTTCAACAGCCGGATCGGCGCGGATGGCAAGGGGTTGATCGGCCTGCCGACCGTTCCGCGGTCGGAGGAGTCCGAGCGCTGGTGGTGGTGGTCGCAGAGTTCGGACCTGACCTATCTGCAAACCGATGCGACCGGGAAACTGACGCGGGCGGGCGACCTGATCGCGACGCGCACGGATCCGGAGAAGCCGTCACCGACGGGCTATGAATGCCAGGTCAGCTGTGTGGACTGGTATGGCAATGCGCGGCCGATCTTCAGCGGCGGACGCATCTTCGCACTGGTCAATTCGGAACTGATCGAAGGCGTGCACGAAAACGGCAAGGTGCGCGAAGTGCGCCGGATCGATCTGACGGCGAAGGTTGGCGAGTAGCCATTCATTGGGACACGCACGAGGTGTCGTCCGGGCTTTCGCCGGGATGGCACCTCTTGGGTCATCGTGTTTTCCGTTGCGGCCTAGCTGCTGCGTGTGCCGCTGGCGCGGGCGTTCAGGTGCTTGACCAGTTCCGGGGTGATCGTGCCGGTGACTTCGAGGTTTTCCATCGACTGGTAGTCGCTGATCGCCTCGCCCGTGCGGCGGCCGAGGACGCCGTCCGGCGTGCCGGCATCGAAGCCGAGTGAGCCGAGGGCGGTCTGCACGGCCTTGACCTGAAGCGGGTTGCCCGTGTTCCAGCGCTGGGCGCCGAAGCGGCCATTGGCGAGGGCGACGGGTTGTTTCGCTTTCCAGCCCTTGACGCGCTCGCTCGTGTCGAGGGCGTCCGACATCGACACGCGGGTGCGCAGGTTTTTGACTTCCTGAGCGGCGCCGGTATCGCCCGCCTTGGCGGCGATCTCGAACCAGAAGAGGGCGGTGACGAGATCCTGCGGTGTGCCAATGCCTTCGGCGTGCACGACGCCGAGATTGTACTGGGCATCGACGAGACCGTGCTCGGCGGCCTGCTCGAACCAGGTCACGGCGCCGGTTTCGGATTTTGAGCCGCCTTCGCCTTCGGCGAGGAAGAGCGCGTAGTCGTACATGGCGCCGACATGTCCGGCTTCGGCCGCTTTCTGGATCAGGTTGCGCGCTTCGATCAGGTCCTTGTCCACGCCCTGGCCGCGCTCATAGAGCTTGCCGAGTTCGTACTGGGCGGGGGCGACGCCTTTCTGGGCGGCGCGGCGGAGGAAGGTGGCGGCGGTTTCGAGATCGCCTTCGGACAGTTTCACTTGCGCGAACTGGTACTGGGCGACGGCGTTGCCGGCATTGGCTTCGGCTTCGACGGTCACGACATCCGGGATCGGCGCGAAGGTGCCGCTGCGGGCCGGTGCGCGGACGGGTTCGGAGAAGTCCGTGGGCGCGCCGGCGAGCTGATCGGGTGCGGCGGGTTTCAGCGAAGGCGCGCTGGACGCTTCGATGGCATCGGCGGCGCGGACGATCGAGCGGATCGCGGCCTGTTCGGGCGTCAGATCTTCGGCGGGCTCCGGCGCGATCTTGGCCGCGGGGCGCGCGGTCTGCACCGAAGCGAGGATCGGCGTTGTGGCTTGCGGTTCGGCGGCTGCGGGCACACCGGCGTCGGCCGTTTCGGTTTCGGTTCCGGTTTCGGTTCCGGCTTCATCGAAGAGCGCGGAGTTCACGCCCGCCATCTCGTCTTCGAACAGCATCTGTTCGGCGTCGAGCGGCGCGGGTCGGCTGGCGGCTTCGGCGAGCTGTGCGATTGGCGGCGCGGCGGCGAGCCTGGCGGCGGGATCGACATAGGTGTCGACCGGGCCGGAGAGCGACGGGGTCACGGGCTGCTTGCCGCGCAGGTAGAGGTAACCGCCGACGCCGGCGCCGGTGATGGCGACCGCCGATGCAGCGAGGATCATCGGCACGCGTGCGCCGCCGGATTTCTGGCCGGCGTTCGAGGCGGGCCGTGAAGCGGCTGCCTTTGGGCGTGGAACAGAGCGCGCGTTCTGTTGGGCGGCGACGAGCGCGGCGCGGCGAGCGCGGGCGAGGTAGTCGGCCGTGTCGTCATTCTCTGCGGCGCTGACCGGGGCGCGCGCCTGGGTCTGGGCGAGGGTAGCGGCGAAGTCCGGTTCGTCGTCCTCGTCGTCGAAGATGTCGGACTCGCGGGTCTCGGCATGGCTGCCTTCGAGGCTGTCATCGATAGCCGCAAAGGGGTCGAGCTCGTCGACCGGGTCGAAGCTGCGCGCACCATCATAGCTGGTGTCTTCTGCCGGAACGTCGGCGGTGTAGTTGTGCGCGTCGGCGGCGGCCGGTTTGTGCGTCGGGGCGCCGGCCGGAATGGCGTCGAAATCAGCCTTGTACGGATTTTCCGGTACCTTGGTCTCGACAACGTCCCAGCCGGAGAAGCCGGCTTCGAACTCGTCCCCGTCGATGTTGACCGTGTACATCGGGGTCGCAACCGGCTGGGGCGCGGGTTTGGCCTGCGGCTTCACATCGAATTTCAGCTCGGGCGTGTAATCGCTGGCGGGCCGGCGGGCGGCCCGGGTGGGCACGGCCGGCTCGGCCTCGGGAGGCGCGGCGGCGCGCGCGGGGGCCGGCGCGGCCGCAAAGCCGGGCGGCAGGATCGGCGGCTGACCAGGGATGTGCGGCGGCGTGGTGAACGCTTCCACGCTTTCGAGGCGCGTGGCGAGCGCCGCGATGGCACGCTGGACCGGCGACATGGCTTCCGATGTTTGTCCCTGCATCCGTTCGAGGCGTTCGGAGACGCTGGCGAGGGCATCGGACAGGCGGGCATCGGAGGCGGCGCGCATGCCCTGAATGTCGTTCGCGAGCGCGGTGAGCGCTTCGTCCTGGCGCTTCTGGAGACGCACGGCGGCGACGGTGACCTGCTCGCCGACCTGTTCGATCGCGTCGGCGCTGCGCAGTTCGCTTTCCTCGATCCGGTCATCGACATGTGCGGCGAGGGCGTCGATGCGCTCGGCGACGGCCGAGCCGAGACGGCCGATCTCTTCCTGCACGGCGGCGGTGATTTCGGCCGGCGCGCGGGCCTCGACGCTGGCGAGGTGGGCCTTGAGTTCGCTGACTTCGGCTTTCAGGCGTTCTTCGAGTTTCTCATCCTGGCCGGCGGCGGCCCGGGTGATTTCGGTCGCTAGATCGAAGCGCGCATTGTCCACGGCGCTGCGCACGGAGCGGGTGAGGTCTTCGAAGCGTTTCTCGAATTCCTGTTTCAGGCGATCGGCCAGTTCGGGATCGATCTGGCTGGCAACGGCTTCGATCCGCTCGTCGAGATGGGCGAAGGTTGTCTCGAGACTCTTGAGCGCTGAATCGGTTCCGGTTTCGGCGCGGTTCAGGCGTTCCTGAATCCGCCCGAGCGTCGACTCCATCGAGTTCAGGGCGCCCGAGACGTCGGCTTCGATTGCGCTGATGCGCTGCTGGGTCTGACCGGCAACCTGTCCGGCTGCCTTCAGGCGGTCCTGAACATGCGATTCGATGCTCAGCATGCGGTCGGCGAGAATGCGGGTGGCGCCATGGGCGCGCTGCTCGGCTTCCTCGACGGCGCGCTCCATGCGGGCGGCGGTCTCCGAGAGCGAGCGATCCACGCGGGTTTCGATTCCGTCGACGCGTTCACCGATATCGGTGAAGCCGGATTCGATCCGGCCCTTGATGGCGGTGGTTTCGTTCTGGGTGAGCTCACCCTCTTCATAGACGTGCGTGGCCAGCTTGCCGAGCGCGCCTTCGAGAACCTTGAAGGCCTCGATGCTGCGATGGGCGGTGTCATCGGCTTCGAGACGGCGGACCTTGGTCTGCAGGGTTTCGTGCGTCTCGCGCAGTTCGGCGATCAGGCCTTCGACATGGCCGGCGATCGATGCGGTCGACATCTCCGTGTTCTGGAGGCGGGCGACGAGGTTGTGGACCGCGTGATCAATGCCGTTGATGGCAAGGGTCGAGCGCGCTTCGGTCGCCTCGATCCGGCGCGTCAGACGGTCGAGCGTGGCAGCTGATTCGTGCGAGGGCGCGATCGGTGCTGGTGTGCCGGTGCGGCGCGCGTAGGAAAAAGAGGTTTCGTTCGGCTGGGGCTCGTCCACCAATGTGAGCAACCGGTTGAGGTATTCGCCGAGCGTAATCCCTTCAGCCATTGCAGCTTCACGGGCGGCGTCGCGCGCCCGTTGGTCGCTGTTGAACTTGGTCCAAGGTCCGGTCTGGCTCATAGGCCGCTCCTCACGCCCGGGCCGCTCTCTTTTGGTTAAGGAGATCGGCGGATTTCTTTACTCCCACGCAGAAATGCCCCGGTGTCTGTTAAGGCCGGGTTAAAGGTAAGTTTTTGCGTAGGTTTCGCGCGGCGCGTGTCCGGTCCACGCGCTTTCCCTTCGCGTAAGCGGAAATTTACGTTGACGTTCGCGGAAGGCGCATATTAGAACACGTTATATAAAAAGACTGCAGACACGAACGGAGGAGCCACGTCATGCAACATCGTACAATCACGTCCATTTCTGCCGCTGATTCCCGCACCTACACGATTTCCGAGCTTGCCCGGGAATTCGGGGTGACCCCGCGCGCTTTGCGCTTCTACGAAGATAAAGACATGCTGCATCCGGCCCGCGACGGCATGATGCGCCTGTATTCCAACCGGGACCGCGCCCGGCTGACCATCATTGTTCGCCTGAAGCGCCTCGGCCTGCCGCTGGCCGATATCCGCGAAATCCTGGACCTCTATGCCCTGAATGACGGCAAGCGCGCCCAGACCAAGATGATGCTGGAGAAGTTCCGCAAGCAGGCGCGCGAGCTGGAAGTCCAGCGCGGCGACATCGAAACGGCGCTGACCGAACTCTACAAGGGCATCGAGTGGCTCGAGGATCTGGTCGCCAATAACGGCCAGTCAGAAGAGACCAAGCGCCAGGCGCACGCTTATGAGCAGGTCGCCCGCAAGCAGCTCGACGAGGTCTAAACCCCGGTTACCGAATAATTTGTCGATAACGAAGCGTGTTGGAATGACTTTTCCAACACGCTTTGCCATGTAGGGCACAAGACTTTCCGATTTGCAGGAGCCTTCCCCATGCCCCGTTATGACGCCCCGGTTCGCGATATGCAGTTCGTGCTTCATGAGCTGCTGCAGCTGCAGAACTATTCGAACCTGCCCGGCTTCGCCGATGCGACCCCGGATGTGATCGACCAGATCCTCGAAGAAGGCGCAAAGTTCGCCAAGAACGTGCTGTTCCCGCTGAACGCCGTGGGCGACCGGCAGGGCTGCAAGCGCAACGCCGACGCGAGCGTCAAGACACCGGACGGGTTCCCCGAGGCGTACCGCCAGCTGGTCGAGAATGGCTGGCCGCTGCTCTCGGCGCACCCCGAAATGGGCGGGCAAGGCTTGCCGCATGCGGTGAACATCGCCTGGACCGAGATGGTCTCGGCCTCCAACATGGCATTCGGGATGTATCCGGGCCTGACGCATGGCGCCTACCAGGCGCTGATGGCGGGCGGCTCGGACGAGTTGAAGGCTAAGTATGGACCGAAGATGGCGTCGGCCGAGTGGGCCGGCACGATGAACCTGACCGAGCCGCATTGCGGCACGGACCTTGGCCTGATGAAGACGAAAGCCGTTCCGCAGGGCGACGGCACCTACAAGATCACCGGCCAGAAGATCTGGATCTCGGGCGGCGAGCAGGACCTGACCGAGAACATCATTCACCTTGTGCTCGCCCGCATCGAGGGCGCGCCGGAAGGCATCAAGGGTGTCTCCCTGTTCGTGGTGCCGAAATTCCTCGTCAACGCAGACGGCACGCTGGGCGCGCGCAACGCGGCCAGCTGCGGCGGGCTTGAGGAGAAGATGGGCATCCACGGCAACGCGACCTGCGTGATGAACTATGACGGCGCAACCGGGTACCTCGTCGGAGAGGCGAACAAGGGCATGCGCACCATGTTCGTGATGATGAACGAGGCGCGGCTTGGCGTCGGCCTGCAGGGCCTGTCGCAGGCGGAGGTGGCCTACCAGAACGCGCTCGATTTCGCGCGCGACCGGGTTCAGGGCCGTTCACTGACCGGTACGCAGGCGCCGGAGAAGCCGGCCGATCCGATCATCGTGCACCCGGACGTGCGCCGGATGCTGCTGGAACAGAAAGCCTTCATCGAGGGTGCGCGGGCCTTTACGTACTGGGCGGCGTTCCAGGGCGATCTGGAGCACAAGTCTCCGGATCCGGCGGTGCGCGAGCGGGCCGGGGATTACATGGCGTTGCTGACGCCGGTGGTGAAAGCCTACCTGACGCACAAGGGCCTCGAGAGCGCAAACCTCGGCCTGCAGGTGCATGGCGGTTCGGGCTTCACGCGCGAATGGGGCCTTGAGCAGATCGTTCGCGATTGCCGGATCACACTGATCTATGAAGGCACCAACGGTGTGCAGGCGCTGGACCTTGTTGGCCGCAAGCTCGGGGCAAATGGCGGGCGGGCGGTGTTCAGCTTCTTCGCCGAGATCGACGAGTTCATTTCGGTCGCCGAGACGACGCCGGGCATGGAGCTTTATCTTGACGGGCTGAAGACGGCGCGCGCGCAGCTGCAGGATGGCACGATGTGGCTGATGCAGAACGGCATGAGCGACTTCAACAATGCCGGCGCCTCCAGCCATGACTACCTGCACCTGATGGGCCTGACGGCGCTCGCCTATATGTGGGCGCGGATGGCGAAGCTTTCGATCGAGAAGAAATACACCAAGGATCCGTTCTACGAGGCGAAGCTTGCGACGGGCCGGTATTTCGTCGAGCGCATGCTGCCGGACGCCGCGGCGCACCTGGCCAAGGTCAAGACCGGCGCGGGCGCGATGATGGCCGTCACGGAAGCGCAGTTCTGATAACGCCGCGCCTTGCACCGGACGTAAACACCGGCCGCCTGAAGCTGCGTCATTACCAGCTGAGCGACTTCGCTCCGTTTGCAGAGTATTTTGCATCGGAGCGATCGCGCTACACAGACGGACCTGTCGCGCGCGAGCGTGCCTGGGACCTGTTTGCGTCCGGTGCAGGGCGATGGTCGCTGCTCGGCTATGGGGCCTGGGCCATCGAACGAACGTCGGACGGGAAGATGGCGGGACTGGTTTCGCTCAATCCGCCCTTTGCCGTTGGAGAGCCGGAACTCGGCTGGATTCTCTGGGAGGGGTTCGACGGGCACGGCTATGCTGGCGAGGCGGCGGAAGCGGCGCTGCGGTTTGTATGGGGCGAACTTGGCTGGACCACGCTTGTCAGTGGAATCCACGAGGCCAATGCGAAATCGATCCGGCTTGCAGAGCGGCTGGGAGCTTGTCTTGACCCGAACGTCTTCTATCCACCGGAGCCGGAAACACGCTTCTACCGCTTCCGGGCAGCCGGGCCGCAGGTTGACCCGTGAAGGCCGGTCCGGGGCCGGTAAAATCCAGTCGCGCGGGCGATTTCCATAGCGAAAATATGGTATCCTCACCTAGCGGAACGGATGGCGCAAACGCGTTCCTGCCACTACATCCTGACGTGAACGTAAGCGGCAAGCTGACGCCGCACTGGTTGGAGGAAAGCTGATGCACGAGAGCCCGCTGAATGTCCCGAAAGCTGCCTGGCGGCAGAATGAGGAACTCGACATTTTTGCCGATGCGGTCGGCCAGTTCTTCGAGAAGGAATGCGTGCCGCACGTCCAGTCCTGGCGCAAGGCGGGGGTCGTGCCACGCGACATCTGGAAGAAGGCGGGCGAGATGGGCCTGCTCGGCGCCTCCGTGCCGGAAGAGTATGGCGGCGCAGGCGGGGATTTCCGCCACGAGGCGATCATCATCGAGCAGCAGCAATGGAAGGGCGTCGACGGGTTCGGCATCACGCTGCACAACGCGATCATCGCGCCCTATATCACCGCATACGGCACCGAGGAGCAGAAGCGCCGCTGGCTGCCGAAGATCTGCTCGGGCGAGCTTGTCACCGCGATAGCGATGACCGAACCGGGCGCAGGCTCTGACCTCCAGAACATCAAGACGACCGCGAAGAAGGATGGCAACGGCTATGTCATCAACGGCTCGAAGACGTTCATCTCCAACGGCCAGACCGCGAACCTGATCCTCGTCTGCGCCAAGACCGATCCGACCAAGGGCGCCAAGGGCATCTCGATCGTCTGTGTCGAGACGGATGAAGTGGAAGGCGAAGGCGGCTTCCGCCGCGGGCGCAACCTCGACAAGGTCGGCCAGCATGCGGCCGATACCTCGGAGCTGTTCTTTGACGACGTGAAAGTGCCGGCCTCGGCGCTGCTCGGCGAAGAGGCGGGACAAGGCTTCATCCAGCTGATGCAGAAACTGCCGCAGGAGCGCCATATCATCGGCCTGCAGGGCATCGGCATGATCGAGCGCGCGATCCGGGAAACGGTCGCCTATGTGAAGAGCCGCAAGGCGTTCGGCGGCACGATCTGGGACTTTCAGAACACGCAGTTCAAGCTGGCGGAAGCCAAGACCGAGGCGACGGTCGCCAAGGTGTTCATGGATCACTGCACGGAACTGCTGCTTCAGGACAAGCTGGATGCGGCCACCGCGTCGATGTCGAAATACTGGGTGTCGGACCTGCAGTGCAAGATCATCGACGAGTGCCTGCAGCTGCATGGCGGCTTTGGCTACATGGACGAGTATCCGATCGCGCAGATGTACGCCGATGCACGCGTGCAGCGCATCTATGGCGGCGCGAACGAAGTGATGAAGATGCTGATCGCGAGGACGCTGTAACGCCCATGGCTTTCGACCCGGTTGCATTTTTCGGGGATGCCGGAAACGCGCCGCCGGTTGCGAAGCTGCTTGGCTGGCGCTTGATCGACCACAGCGAAGAACGCGGCTGGATCAAGATCGGGTTTGAGCCGCGGCCGGATTTCCTGAACCCTGCCGGCTTCGTGCAGGGCGGGATCTTGGTTGCGATGCTGGATGATACGGTCGGTCCGGCGGTGATCGTGGCGTCAGGTGGTCAAGCTTACACGACCACGATTGACCTTCATATGCACTTCCTGAGGCCGGTCGGTCTCGGCCCCATCACCACTGAAGCAACCGTGACGCGCCTTGGAAAGACGGTCGCATTCACGGAAGGCAGGCTGTTTGATGCGAACGATCGGCTCTGCGCGCGGGCGACGTCCAGCGCATCCGTCGGCCCTGTTCCCGGAGCGCAATAGGCATGCCTGACCGCCATCTCCTCCGTGATGTGTTCCCGGTGCCGGCGCGCAGCTCGGTGTCACTCGGATTTGAGTTGCTTGAACTCGACGCCAAGGCCATGACAACGCGGGTGCGCTTTGACGGGCGGGCAGACTTTACGAACCCGGCAGGCTATATTCAGGGCGGATACCTGGTGGCGATGATGGACGATGCGATTGGCATGCTCGCGACGGTGAAAGCCGGGACCGCGAAATTTCCGTCGACTGTCGATCTGCACACGCATTTCCTGCGCCCCGTCCGCGTCGGCGCCATCGAAGTGGCCGCCCGCCTGCGCAATATCGGCCGCGCGATGATCTTCGCGGAAGCCGACCTTTTCGACGCGCGCGGCAAGGAAGCCGCCCGCGCCACTGCTTCGCTTACCCTCAACCCGGTGAAAGCACCGGCGACCCCATCCTGATCCCCCGAAAGGAGCTTTGAAATGCCCGAAGCCTATATCTACGACGCCGTTCGCACGCCCCGCGGCAAAGGCAAGTCCAGCGGCGCGCTGCACGAGATCACCGCGCTGAGCCTCGGCACGCAGGTGCTACAGGCGATCCGTGACCGGAACAATCTCGACACCTCGAAGGTCGACGATGTGGTGTTCGGCTGCGTCTCGCCGGTCGGCGAGCAGGGCGGCGACATTGCCCGCATCGCGGTGCTGAATGCGGATTATGCCGAGACGACCGCCGGCGTGCAGGTGGACCGGTTCTGCGCGTCCGGCCTTGAGGCCTGCAACATGGCCGCCTCGAAAGTGATGACCGGCGAGGCCGACATGGCCATCGGCGGCGGCGTTGAATCCATGAGCCGCGTGCCGATGGGCGCCGCGGGCGGGGCCTGGTCGACCGATCCGCAGATCGCGCTGAAATCCTATTTCACGCCGCAGGGCATCGGCGCCGACACGATTGCCACGAAGTATGGCTTCTCGCGCGATGACGTGGACGCCTTTGCCGTCGAGAGCCAGCGCCGCGCGGCGCAGGCCTGGAAGGAAGGCCGCTTCAAGAAGTCGGTGGTGCCGGTACGCGACCAGATGGGCGGCGTGCGCCTTGCGCATGACGAGTTCATGCGCCCCGACACGACCATGCAGACGCTGGCGGCGCTCGAGCCGTCCTTCGCCGGCATGGGCGGCATGGGCTTCGATGAAGTGATCAAGCAGCGCTATCCGGAACTCGAGAAGATCAACCACGTGCACCATGCCGGCAACTCGTCGGGTATCGTGGACGGCGCCTCGGCCGTGCTGTTCGGCTCGAAGGAAATGGGCGAGGCGATGGGCCTGAAACCGCGCGCGCGCGTGCGGGCGATGGCGTCGATCGGCTCGGAGCCGGGCATCATGCTGACGGGCCCGACCTATGTGACCCAGAAGGTGCTGAAGAAGGCCGGCATGGATCCGAAGGACATCGACATCTACGAACTCAACGAGGCGTTCGCTTCGGTCGTCATGCTGATGATGAAGATGCTGAACATCCCGCACGAGAAGATGAACGTGAACGGCGGCGCCATCGCGATGGGCCACCCGCTCGGCGCGACCGGCGGCATGATCCTCGGCACGGTGCTCGACGAGCTTGAGCGCACGGGCAAGGAAACCGGCCTGATCACGCTCTGCGTCGGGGCCGGGATGGGCACGGCGACGATCATCGAGCGCGTCTAGCAGCGGGGTCCGGCAGGCACGGCCATGCCCTACAGCGCGCTCGAGCCAGAGAAGATCAAAAGCACGGCGCATGAACTTGCGCTGCGTGTGGCTGAGCGGTTTCCGAACAATGGCATTGCTCAGGTCAGCCGCGCGCTGGCGGACCTGAGCGAGAAGCATACGGCCTATGCCGCGCAGGCTGCCAGCCGGAACTGGCCGATGCAGATCGTCTCGGTGCTGATCGTGTTGGCCGGGCTGGCGGGCGCCGGATGGGGCGTTTGGCAGTTGCTCCAGCTGTTCGGGATGGATGCGCGGGAGATCGGCAGCGTGCAGGGTCTCGATTCGGTGCTGAACATCATGATCGTCACCGGGGCGGCCATCTGGTTCGTGCTGAACCTTGAAACCCGCCAGCGCCAGGCGCGTGTGTTGGCGCGGCTGCACGAGCTGCGCGCGCTGGCGCACGTGATCGACATGCACCAGCTGAGGAAAGATCCGACCACGTATTACCGGGAGCCGACGGCTCACTCACCAAACCGGGATCTGTCCGAATCGAACCTGATGGCCTACCTCGACTATTGCGCAGAGATGCTGGCCATCATCGGCAAGCTTGCCGCCCTTTACATGCAGAAGATGAGCGACGCCGTCGTGATCGATGCGGCCAATGACATCGAAGCCCTCGCGGGCGGTTTCTCACAGAAGATATGGCTGAAGATCAATGTTCTTCAGCCGCTGGCTGACGCAGAGCGGCGGAATGCCGGCGCCAGCCCAACGCCTTTGTCCTGATACAGATGGAGTAAGAAAATGAATCTCGAGACTTTCAAGTTTGACATTGACGCCGATGGCATCGCGCATGCGATATTCGACGTGCCGGGCCGCAGCATGAACACGCTGACCGGCAAGGCGGTGGCGGACATCATCGCGATCACCAAGGAAGTGGCGACGAACGATGCCATCAAGGGCCTCGTGATCTCGTCCGGCAAGGCGAGCGGCTTCTGCGCGGGCGCCGACCTCGGCGAGATGGGCAGCCGGGCAGGTTCGGCCAGCGAGACAAAGAAGTCCGTGGACGAACTGAAGAAGGAACAGTTCGATGCCGGCTTCTCGCTGAACGGCACGCTGCGCAAGCTCGAGACGTGCGGCAAGCCGGTGGCGGTGGCGCTGAACGGCCTCGCCCTCGGCGGCGGCCTCGAAGTGGCGCTGGCGGGCCATTACCGGGTCGCGGCGAATGACAATCCGAAGCTTCAGTTCGGCCTGCCGGAAGCCAAGATCGGCCTCCTGCCCGGCGCCGGCGGTACGCAGCGCCTGCCGCGCCTCGTGGGCGTTCAGGCCGCCCTGCCGCTGATCCTGCAAGGCGAGAGCTTCACGGCCGAGCAGGCCAAGGCCATGGGCGTGGTGAACGAACTTGCGCCGTCCTCGGAGACTGTCGCCCGGGCGAAAGCCTGGGTGAAGGCAAACCCGAAGGCGAAGGCGCCGTGGGACGAGAAGGGTTACAAGGTGCCGGGCGGCGTGCCGCACAAGTCGCCGGGCGTCGGCCAGGTGGCGACGATGGCGAACATGATGCTCGCGTCCAAAACCTATGGAAACTATCCGGCGCAGAAGAACATCCTGTCCTGCATCTATGAAGGCATCCAGGTGCCGATCGATGCGGGCCTGCGGATCGAGACGCGCTACTTCATCAACACGCAGCAGCGCCCGGAAGCGAAGGCGATGATCCGTTCACTGTTCCTGTCGATGCAGGAGCTGGGCAAGGGCGCGAACCGTCCTGAGGGCTATCCGAAGACGGAGTTCAAGAAGATTGCGGTCATCGGCGCGGGCC
>JAIXRO010000020.1 GCA_027485145.1 Hyphomonadaceae bacterium
GCCGAACTCACCTCGATTCGCATGTCGATGCCGCGGTCTCCAAGGTCGAATGCCGCGCTTGCAGCCTGCTGGATGTTTTTGGGGTTGGCCACGATCAACCAGGCCAGCGAAGAACGCGGCCCGGCCTCGTGGAGGTCGAACGCAACCTCCGCCCCTTCTGAGCCGATCAGCCGTATCAGTGCATAGGCAATCTTTTGCGTTAGGTTGCCATCGGCCTTGCCCGGATGAGCGCGATTCAGATTGCGCTTCTCGAATCCCGGCAGTTTTTCCCGCGAGTTCGGATGGATGTAGTTCAAGGGATCGGCTTCCCCTTGATGCGCAGGTAGCGTCAGGCGCGTGCCTACCGCGAAGGAACGCTTGCCTGACACCGTGTCGAAGGTGTATTGGCTTGGCCCCAGGTCCTTGGGACTGCGCCAGCTTGCGCCAGAGGCATTGGCGCGCGGAACCACGATGAGGCGCCCGCGCTCGACCACGGCTTGCTCGACGAGCAAAGTCGCCGCCATGACGCCCGCCATCTCGATGTTGTGTGTGCCGCCGGCGACGAAGACGGTGGACCCAGCCTGCTTTCCCTCCAGGACATAGACGTGCGTATCTCCGGGTGTTCCAGCCAGCGCAGGCAACCACTCCGAGAGTCGACGCTGTGCCGTGACGCCGCGACCCGGCCGGGTTTCACTCTGGAACGCGCCCAAACGTGAATTTGCGTCGGACGCTTGCGCGTCGGCGCAGCCTGCCACCCAGTGCAGCAGCGGCAAGGCGGCTATCGACAGCGTGGAGCGCCTTCTCATGGTCCCGTGCCTCGATCAATAGCCAAGGACCGCACCGTCCCGGCGCGGATCGGCGCCCCCGGTGAGGATTCGTCGCTTGGGGTCGGCGACGATACCCTGGGCGCCGCCGAAATAGAGGTCATAGTCCCCCTTGACGCTCGTGACATAGCCCATGGCCCGCAGCGCTTCGAGGGTCTGGGCAGGCACCCGCGACTCGACATGCAGGTTCTTGTCCGTGTCACGCGCGTAGAACCTCGGGGACTCGATCGCCTGCTGCATCGTCATCCCGTGATCGACAAGGTTGGTGATGAGGATGACCATGGTGGAAATGATGCGCGCCGCGCCGGGTGTGCCCAGCGCGGCGAAGACCTGCCCGTCCTTGAGCAGGATCGTCGGCGCGATGGTGGTTCGCATGCGCTTGCCAGGGGCGTAGACATTGGGTCCGGCGCTTGACCAGTTCTGCATCTCGTTGTTGAGGATGATGCCGGTCCCTGCAGGAACCACGTGCGCGCCCCAGAAGCCGGAGATTGTCTGTGTCAAGGAGACCATGTTGCCCATTGGGTCCGCGACCGACATGTGGGTGGTGCTCGGATGCTCCTTGCTCAGGTCACCGGCCTTGATCTGCCGGCTCGCCGACCCCAATGGAATGTCCGCCGCGCGCGACTTGGCATAGCCTTTGGACAGCAGCCCCGCCGCGGGGACCTTGGCGTAGGCGGGGTCACCGATGTACGCAGCGTTATCGGCGAAGGCCAGCTTTAGGGCTTCGGCGATGAGGTGCACATTGGTCTGCGACAGCGGCGCGCTCTTTGAGAGTTCGAAGTTCTCGAGGATGTGCAGGCTTTGGATGACTGTCAGTCCACTCACTGGCGGTGGCCCCGACAGGATCTCAACGCCGCGGTAACTTCCGCGCACCGGATCGCGCTCAATGGCCTGGTAGGCCGCGAGGTCGGCCTTGTCGATCAGGCCGCCCCTGGCAGCCATCGCAGTGGTGATGGCATCGGCCAGTTCGCCCTTGTAGAAGACGTCGCGGCCCCCCGCTGCGATTTTGCGCAGGCTCTTGGCGAGGTCGGGATTCTTGAGGATCTCGCCGGCTTCGAGCGGCAGCCCCGAAGGCGCGAGGATGTCCGCGAGTTGCGGATCCTTGCTGATGGCCCCGAAGCTGTCGGCGATGATCTGCGCCAGCGTCGGGCTGATGGCGAAGCCGTTCTCAGCCAGTTGGATGGCCGGCGCCATGACCTCTTGCAGACTCTTGGTGCCGTATTTTTCGAGCGCCATGCACAGACCGGCCACCGTACCCGGCACCGCCACCGACAGCGGCCCCGACGAAGGCCACCTCTGCCCGGTCTTGTCCGCCAGAGGCGCCATCGCGCGGTAGTCGATCGCAACGGCCTTGCGCCGGTCGGCCAGCCAGATCACCATCATCCCCTCGCCACCGAGACCGTTGGCGTGGGGTTCGACGACGCCATTGGCAAATGCGGTCGCCACGGCGGCGTCCACGGCATTGCCGCCAGCCTTCAGGATGGCCAGGCCCGCCTGTGAGGCCAGCGGGTGGGCCGAGGCCACCATGCCGTTGCGGGCGCTAACCTGAGGGATCTTGGTGGCCGCAGCAGGCGCCTGCCTTTGCAGGTCGATGCCGCCCGCGCAGGCCGCCAGGCCGATGGCAACACTCAGCGCCAGAAAGATCGATCGAATCCTGGTTCCATTGCGTTTCATCTGACGATTCCTGGTCATCTGGCCGCAGCCGCAGCTGCAGATGGTGCCTTGAGGTAGGGGCCGATCCCCTGGGTCAGCACATCCTGGTAGGCGGGCATGGCGCCGACGACCAGACGCTGCTCCGGCACTTCCGAGGCATGGGCCTCGAACACCGCCAGCGTCGTTGCCAGGTGGCGAGCAACGCGCTTCTTCAACGGCTCACCCTCCGGTCCGAAGTCAACGAACAAGCGCCCGAGCTTGTGTGCGGCCACATACATGGCGTCCTTGCCCTCGACGATCAGTGCCTCGTTGGTCTCGCCACGCAAGCGACCCTGCGCCGGGTTGGTCGATTCAAAGAGCAGGGCCAGGGTCTCGGTGGCGTCCCCCCATTCGCGGTGCGACAGGCCGCGCAGCTTGGGCGGCGAAGGTTCAACGCTGATGGCGATGTCGTCCATCTCCAGGTTCATCAGGGCTATCGAAGCGATCTTCATCGACCGGTCATGCGCCACGATGGCATTGACCACGGGGTATTCGGGCGAGGCTTCGTGCAGATCGATGGCGATCTGGATCTTCTCCTGGCGAATCAGGCTGGTGATGGCGTAGGCGACCTTTTCGGTGAAGGTGCCGTCCGCGCGCCCCGGGTA
>JAIXRO010000064.1 GCA_027485145.1 Hyphomonadaceae bacterium
CAAGGGCCTGTCCTTCATCCTGTTCGATCTCGACACGCCCGGCATCACCCGCCGTCCGATCCGCCAGCTTCACGGCCACCCGGGTTTTGCCGAGCTGTTCTTCGATGATGTGCGCGTGCCGGTCGAAAACCGGCTGGCGGGCTAAGGCGAAGGCTGGAACGTCGCCATTGCCACCGCCGGGTTCGAGCGCGGGCTGATGCTGCGCTCGCCGGGCCGCTTCCAGGCGACCGCGCGGCGGCTGGTGGAGCTGTTCCGTCAGCACGAAAACGCCGCAGCGCCCTCGGCGCGCGAGGCCGTTAACCGGGCGTGGATGGACACGCAGGCCTATGCCTACAACACCTATGCCGTCGCCGCGAAGATCATGGCGGGCGGCAAGATCGGAGCCGAGGCGAGCCTCAACAAGATCTTCTGGTCGGAACTCGACCGCGCGATGCACCGCACCGCGATGCAATTGCTCGGCGCGGCGGCGGAGCTGCGGCATCTCGGCGACGGCGCGATCAATGACTGGCTGGAGGGCTACATGTTCTCGCTCTCCGGCCCGATCTACGCCGGTTCCAACGAGATCCAGCGCAACATCACCGCCGAGCGGCTGCTGGGCCTGCCACGCGTGGGAGCGGGCTGATGGATATGTTGATTGCTCCCGAACGGCTCGAACTGGCCGAGGCCGTGCGCGACTATCTCGCCGGAACCCATGGGGCCGAAGTACTGCGGCGGCTCGACGCCGGGCCGAACCGCGATCCGGCGATCTGGCAGGGGCTGGTCGATATGGGTCTCACGGGCCTGCTGGTGCCCGAGGCGCAGGGCGGGCTCGGCATGGGCCTGCTCGATGCAGCGCTGATTGCGCGCGAATGCGGGCGGGTGTGCCTTGCCGAGCCGCTGGTGGAGAGCGCATTCGTGGCGACCCCCTGGCTGATCGCTCGCGGGCAGACGGGTTATCTTGCGGCGATTGTCGCGGGCGCGCACCGTCCGGTCGCCGCGCATACGATCAACGGCTGGCTGGCTGACGGCGAGGGCGAGCCGCTTGCTAGCATTGATCCCTTGCGCCGCCTGACCGCTCTGCCAGAAGCGGCCAGCGATGATCCGCTTCTGCTCGATCTCGGCGCGCTGATGAGCGCCGCGCAGCTGGTCGGTCTTGCCGAGGCGATGCTCGATCAGGCAGTCGAATACGCCAAGATCCGCACCCAGTTCGGCCAGCCGGTCGGCGCGTTTCAGGCGATTAAGCACAAGCTGGCCGATGTCGCCGTCGCGCTCGAATTTGCGCGCCCCGTGCTGTGGCGCGCGGCGCAGGCGCTCGATGACCGCGCGGCCAGCGCCTCGCTCCATGTCAGCCACGCGAAGGTGGTGGCGACCGATGGCGCCTACCTCGCCGCTGAAAGCGCGATCCAGGTGCATGGCGCGATGGGTTACACCTACGAGGTCGACCTGCACTTCTGGATGAAGCGCGCCTGGGCACTGGGCGGCGCTTGGGGTGCCCGCGCCTTCCACCTCGCCCGCATCGATACGGCCGTGGTCGGCGGCGCACACCCGATTGGACCGGAGAATACCTTTGCCTGAAGCTTTTATCATCGACGCCGTGCGCAGCCCGATGGGCCGCAAGAAGGGCTCGCTCGCGGCGCTCCACCCGGCCGATCTCGCCGCGCACCCCTTGCGCGCCCTGTTCGCGCGCAACAGCATCGATCCGGGCGCGGTGGATGATTGCGTGTGGGGCTGCTGCGACACCATCGGGCCGCAGGCGGGTGACATTGGCCGCACCGCATGGCTGGTCGCCGGGCTCCCGCAGCACGTCCCCGGCACCACGGTCGACCGGCAATGCGGATCGAGCCAGCAGGCGGTGCACTTCGCCGCGCAGGGCGTGATGAGCGGGACGCAGAATCTGGTGGTCGCGGGCGGCAGCCAGGCGATGAACGCCATTCCCATCTCCGCCGCGATGTTCGCCGGACAGCCCTACGGTTTCGACAACCCCTTCAACACCTCGCCCGGCTGGGTGGCGCGCTATGGCAACGGGCTCTTGAACCAGATCGCCTCGGCCCAGATGATCGCCGAAAAGTGGGGCATTTCGCGCGGGGACATGGAAGACTTCGCGGTCGCCTCGCACGCCCGTGCCCATGCCGCCAGCACCAGCGGTGCCTTCGCGCGCGAGATCGCCCCGCTCGAAGAGTTGGAACATGACGAAACGATCCGCCCCGGCACCACGCTGGAAGGGCTCGCCGCGCTGAACCCGGTGGGCGGCGAAGGGACCATCACCGCAGGGATCGCCAGCCAGAATTGCGACGGCTCGGCTGCACTGTTGATCGCCAGCGAACAGGCGGTAAAGGACCACGGCCTGAATCCCCGCGCCCGCATCCATCAGCTGTCAGTGCGCGCCGATGACCCTGTGTGGATGCTCACCGCGCCGATTCCGGCCACGATCCATGCCCTCGCCAAGGCCGGAATGCGGGTGGAGGATATCGACCTGTTCGAATGCAACGAGGCCTTCGCCTCCGTGCCGCTGGCGTGGATGAAGGAGCTCGGCATTCCGCATGACAAAGTCAATGTGCGCGGCGGGGCGATTGCGCTGGGCCATCCGCTTGGTGCCACCGGCGCGCGGTTGATGACCACGCTGCTGCACGCGCTGGAAGACACGGGCGGGCGTTATGGCTTGCAGACCATGTGCGAAGGCGGCGGGCAGGCCAACGTGACGATCATCGAGCGGCTGTAGCCACCATGAAAGCGTGCGATGATCCGGCAATTGCCATTCCCAATCTGCTCTACACCTACGCGATGCACTTCGACGATGGCGACTTTTCTTCAGCTGCGGCGCTGTTCGACAAGGGCACGGTAATTGTGGGTGGGCAGCATGTTGCAGGGGTGATCGCTATCCTGTCGCTGTGGCGGGACTGGGTGAAGACCTATGATGGCAAGCCCCTAACGCGCCACTTGGTCACAAATCCGATCATCGAAATCGACGATGGTGGTGATGCCGCCACCTGCTATTCGCAATGGACGGTAATTCAGGCTGCCCCCGGCTTCCCGCTCCAGATTGTCGCCAGCGGGCGTTACCACGACCGCTTCGCCCGCGATGGCGAGGGCTGGCACTTCACCACGCGCGAATATCTCCAGACCGACCTCGTCGGTGACAGTTCCGCCCATACCATCAAACCCTTGAGCCAGAGAGCTTAGACATTATGGGAATTTGCCAGGACCGCACGGTCATCATTACCGGCGCTGCCCGCGGGCTGGGGCGTGCCTATGCGCTCGCCTTTGCTGCTGAAGGCGCCAATGTCGTGGTCAACGATATTGGCACCTCGCTCGGCGGCGAAGGGCGTGACACCAGCGCAGCTGATGCCGTCGTCGCCGAAATCATCGCCGCCGGCGGCAAGGCCATCGCCAATTGCGAGGACGTGACCGACTGGGACGCAGCCGGCCGGATCGTCGCTGCCGCCATCGAAGCCTTTGGCGACCTCCATGTGGTGGTCAACAATGCCGGGATCGTGCGCGACCGGATGTTCGTGTCGTCCACCGTGGAGGAATGGGATGCGACCATGCACGTCCACTTGCGGGGCCATTTCTGCGTCACGCGCCACGCGGTCAACTACTGGCGCGTCAAGCAGAAGGAGTTTCACGATCCCGATGCGCGTATCATCAACACCACCAGCGGCGCAGGGCTTCAAGGCTCTATCGCGCAGGCCGCCTATTCGACCGCCAAGGGCGGGATCGCATCGCTGACGCTGGTGCAGGCGGCGGAGCTGGGGCGCTACGGCATCACCGCCAACGCGCTCGCCCCGTCGGCTCGCACCCGCATGACCGAGCAGGCCTTTGCCGAGAAGATGGCGACCGAAGCGCAGGAGTTCGACGTGATGGACCCGGCCAATATCGCGCCTGCCGTGGTGTGGCTCGGCAGTGCGGAAAGCCGCGAAGTGACGGGCTGCGTCTTCGAGCTCGAAGGCGGGAAAATCATGATCGAGGATGGCTGGCGCGAAGGCCCGACCATCGACAAGGGCGCGCGCTGGAAGCCGACGGAAGTGGGCGCAGCGGTCGACCGACTGCTGGCCGAACGGATGCACCCGCGCAAAGTCTGGGGAAGCTGAGATGGATTTCGTTTTCACCGACGAACAACGCATGATCGCCGAAACGGCGCAGGCGTTCTTCACCGCAAACGCCACCAGCGAACGCACCCGCGCAGCGATGGCGGCGGAAGGGATCGACCATGCGCTGTGGCTGGCTTTCTGTCAGGAGCTTGGCCTGTCCGGCATCGGCGTTCCCGAGGCGGCAGGCGGGGCTGGCCTCGGCCTCGTCGAACTGGCGATCATCGCCGAGGCTGCGGGCGCACAGGTTGCCGCGCTGCCGCTGCTCGGCTCGCTGGCGCTGGTGGCGCAGGCGATTGCCGCAGGCGGCAGCGATGAACAGCGCACCGCGTGGTTGCCCGCGCTGCTCGCAGGCGAGACCATCGCCGCGCACGTCACCGCAACCGATCTTGCTGCCGATGGCAATCGCATTTTCGCCTCCAGCGCCTCTGTCGCGCATGGCAGCGCCGCGCAATTGCTACTCGTGAGCGGCGCAGCTGGGAGCTGGCTGGTGCGGGCCGACGCGCCGGGCGTCTCCGTAGCCGCGCAGACCACGATGGACCAGACCCGCCCCTATGCGCGGGTGACGATAACCGGGGCCGAAGGCGAACCGCTGGCCGATGGTGGCGCAGGCGCACAGGCTGCGACCAATGCGGCATTGATCGTGCTCGCCGCCGAAGGCCTTGGCCTCGCGCAAGCCGCGCTGGATCGCACCGTCGCCTATTCCCGCGACCGGGTGCAGTTCGGGCGGACGATCGGATCGTTTCAGGCCTACAAGCATCGCCTCGCCGACATGATGGTGGAAATCGAACAGGCTCGCAGTGCGGTCTACTGGGCGGCCTGCGCCGTGGATGAAGGTGCCGAGGATGCGCAACTCGCCGTGCACGCCGCCAAGAGCTTCGCCGCCGATACCGCCTTCCGTTGCGCCAGCGACATGATCCAGCTGCATGGCGGCATCGGTTTTACCTGGGATCACGACGCGCATCTGTTCTTCAAACGCGCGCGCGCGCTCCAGACGATGATGGGCAATGGTGACTGGCACCGCGAGCAGATCGCCGCGATGGTGCTCGGAGAGACAGAATGAAACTGGGATTTTCTGCCGCGGAAGAGGAATTCCGCGCTGAGTGCGCCGATTGGCTGACCGCGCAGATGGCGGGCGAATTCGCCGACATCAAGGGCATCACCACGCTCACCGAGAAGGCCGAACGCCGCAAGGAGTGGGAACAGCATCTGGGCGAACATGGCTGGGGCTGCATCGGCTGGCCTAAGGTCTGGGGTGGGCGCGATGCAAGCCTCGCCCAGCAGGTGATCTTTGCCGAGGAATATGCCCGCGCCGGGATTCCGGGCCGGGTCAACCACATCGGCATCGAACTCGCCGGGCCGACCTTGCTGACGCTCGGCACCGAGGAACAGAAGCGCCGCTTCCTGCCCGATATCGCGGCGGGCAAGACGATCTTCTGTCAGGGCTTTTCCGAACCCAACGCCGGGTCCGATCTCGCCAGCGTGCGCACCAAGGCGCGGCTGGAGAATGGCGAATGGGCGGTCGATGGCCAGAAGATCTGGACCAGCCTTGCCCATATCTCCGACTGGATCTTTGTCGTCGCCCGCTCGGAAGAAGGTTCCAAGGGACCGAAGGGACTGACTTTCCTGATGATGGAGCTGGATCAGCCCGGCATCGACATCCGTCCGATCCGCCAGATCAACGGCGACGCCGAATTCAACGAGACCTTTTTTGACGGTGCGCGCTGCCCGGAAGACAGTCTGATTGGCGCGGTCGGCGATGGCTGGCGGGTGGCGATGACGCTGCTCAGCTTTGAGCGCGGCGTTTCGACGCTGGGCCAGCAGATGGCGTTCCGCAACGAGCTCGACGCGATCATCGAAGCGGCCAAGGCCAATGGCACGAGCACCGATCCGCTGATCCGCCAGCGCATCGCCAAGGCGGAAATCGGCCTCAGGCTGATGCGTTACGGCGCGCTGCGGATGCTCTCGAACACAGATCACGCGAGCGTTGACGGTGCGGCGCTGACCTACAAGATCCAGTGGGCCAGCTGGCGGCGCAGCTTGGGCGAGCTGGCGATGGACGTGCTCGGGCAAGCGGGCGAGGTCACCGACCATGACGGTTACGAATGGCCGATGCTGCCCAACCTGTTCCTCTATTCGCGCGCCGACACGATCTATGGCGGCACCAACCAGATCCAGCGCAATCTGATCGCCGAACGCGGGCTGGGCCTGCCGCGCGAACCGAGAGGGGAAGCATGAGCCTGACCCCAGCCTATCCCCCGCCCCGCAACCTGCTGGCAGGCCAGACAGTGGTGGTGACCGCCGCCGCCGGAACGGGCATCGGCTTTGCCGTCGCCAAGCGCGCGGCCGAGGAAGGCGCGCGAGTGCTGATGTCCGACTTCCACGAGCGCAGGCTCGGCGAAGCGGCTGACCGGATCGCTGCCGAAACCGGGTGCGAACGCCCCGCCACGGTGCTGTGCGACGTGACCAGCCAAGAGGATGTTGATGCGCTGCGCGATGCGGCGCTGGACACGCTCGGCCATGTCGATGTGCTGATCAACAATGCCGGACTCGGCGGAGAGGTGCCGGTCACCGACATGACCGACGAACAATGGCACCGCGTGCTCGACGTGACGCTCACCAGCGTGATGCGCATGACCCGCGCCTTCCTGCCCGCCATGCAGGCGCGCAAGACCGGGGCGATTGTCAACAACGCCTCGGTGCTCGGTTGGCGCGCGCAGAAGGGGCAGGCGCATTATGCCGCAGCCAAGGCCGGGGTGATGGCCTTTACCCGCTGCTCCGCGCTTGAAGCAGCGGAATATGGCGTGCGCATCAACGCGGTCGCGCCTTCGATCGCGATGCACGCCTTCCTCGCCAAGGTGACCAGCGACGAATTGCTCGCCGATCTCGCCGCGCGCGAGGCCTTTGGCCGCCCGGCCGAAGTGTGGGAGGTTGCCAATGCGATGATCTTCCTCGCCTCGGACCTTGCCAGCTACATGACCGGCGAGGTCATTTCCGTGTCGAGCCAGAGGGCCTGAACATGACCACGATATTCCACCGCCCGCAGGATCTGATCGGAGCCGAAGGCACGAAGCTTGGCCCGACCGAATGGCTCACCATTGATCAGGCGCGGGTCGATGGCTTTGCCGAGGTGACTGAGGACCGCCAGTGGATCCACGTCGATATCGAGCGCGCCCGATCCGGCCCGTTTGGCGGAACGATTGCCCACGGCTACCTGACCATGAGTCTGGTTAACCACTTCCTGCCCCAGCTGATCGAGGTGCGCGGTTTTACCCATGCGGTCAATGTCGGCGCGGACCGCCTGCGCTTCCTCAATCCGGTGCGCGTGGGAGCGCGCATCCGGGCGACCGGCGAGATCGTCGGGGTCGAGGAGGTCAAGGGCGCGGTGCAATCGGTGGTGCGGGTCACGGTCGCAATCGAGGGCGAGGAAAAACCCGCCTGCGTGGTCGACACAATCAGCCGCTATTTTCCGGAGAGTTGATCATGCTGGACACTGACCGGATGGTTGCCGCCGTCGAGGCCTATATCGGCAATTATAATCGCAGCGATCTGGACGGGGTCTGCGCGGTGTTCGCCGAAGATGCCGCGGTCGAAGACCCGGTCGGCACCCCGCCCCGCGTCGGGCAGGCCGCGCTGCGCGAATTCTTCGCAGTCGGGATCGCGGCGGGTGCGCGCCTGACGCTCGACGGGCCGGTGCGCTGCGCCCACGGGCACGCCGCTTTTGCATTTCACGTTGACCTCACATGGGACGGGCGAGCAACCCGGATCGATGTGATCGACGTGTTCGCCTTCGACGCACAGGGCAAGGTCACTGGCATGAAGGCCTTTTTCGGTCCCGCCAACATGGGGGCCGCATGACCGCCCTGCCCTCTACCATCCCGCATGCCGCCAAAGCCGCCGCTCGCCGCTGGCCTGACGCGCTGGCGCTGATCGAGGGCGAGGCGCGCTTCACCTTCGCGCAGCTGTGGGACGAATGCCGCTGGGCGGCTTCCGCACTGCTCGAACGCGGCGTCGGCAAGGGAGACCGGATCGCTATCTGGGCACCAAACCGCCGCGAATGGGTGATCGCCGCGATTGCCGCGCAGACCTGCGGCGCGGCAATCGTGCCGCTCAACACGCGATTGAAGGGTCGCGAGGCGGGCGACATCCTGCGCCGCACGCGGGCGCGCATCCTGTTTACGGTAACGGATTTCCTCGGGATCAACTACCCTGCCCTGCTGGCGGACGAGGCCCTGCCCGACCTGGGCGAAACGATACTGATGGACCGCGACTGGCAGGCCTTCCTCGCCACCGGCAAGGGCGCCGCCGACCCACTTATCGACGCCAGCCTCGCCAGCCTCACCGCAGATGACCTGTCCGACATCATGTTCACCAGCGGCACCACCGGCCAGCCCAAAGGCGTGCTGATGACCCACGGACGGATCATCCCGCAGGTCGGCGTGTGGATCGGCAATACCGGCCTCGGCGAGAGCGAACGCTATCTGATCGCCAACCCCTTCTTTCACAGCTTCGGCATGAAGGTGGGCTGGGTCGCCTGCCTGATCGCGGGCGCAGTGATGGTGCCGATGCCGCAATTCGATGTCGCCGAGGCCGCTCGGCTTATCGCACAGGAACGCATCGCCTTCCTCCCCGGCCCGCCGACGATCTTCCAGATGCTGCTGGCCGAGCGCGAGCGAGCGCCCTTCGATATCTCCTCGCTGCGCGGCGGGACGACCGGCGCTGCCACGGTGCCGCCAGTGCTGGTCGAGCGAATCCGCAGCGAGCTTGGCATGCGCGACATCATCACCGCCTATGGCATGACGGAATGCGTCAACATCACCTCCTGCCGCCCCGGCGACCCTGTCGAACTGATTGCCGGCACCTGCGGCGCCGCCATCCCCGGCAATAAGGTCATCATCGCGGGCGAGGACGGACACGAACTGCCACGCGGCGAAACCGGCGAGATTTTCGTGCGCGGCATCGGCGTGATGCAGGGCTATCTCGACGATCCCGCCGCGACTGCCGAAGCGATTGATGCCGACGGCTGGCTTCACACCGGCGATGTCGGAACAATGGACGACAATGGCTATGTCCGCATCACCGACCGCAAGAAGGACATGTTCATCTCGGGCGGGTTCAATGTCTATCCGGCCGAGGTTGAAAAGCTGCTCGCCGCCCACCCGGCGATCGGTATGGCCGCGGTAATCGGCGTGGCTGACGAGCGCATGGGCGAGGTCGGCAAGGCTTTCATCGTGCTACGCCCGGGCGCCGAGGCCGATGCCGCAGAACTGCTCGGCTGGGCGCGGGAGAACATGGCCAACTACAAGGTGCCGCGCCATATCGCCCTGGTCGAAGACCTGCCGCGCAACGCGGCGGGCAAGGTTTCCAAGATCGATCTGGCGGGGTCCTGACTCTTTCAGCTGTTCGCGATCCGCCTGAGGCCCGCAATATCGCGCAGTTCAATTCTATG
>JAIXRO010000076.1 GCA_027485145.1 Hyphomonadaceae bacterium
GACAAATACCTACGTCCCAGACCGGGAACCTTTGGCGGCCTCGGTTTTCAAGCGAGGCGTTCGGAGGGATAGTGCGGATAGCTGGCCTTCATCACCCCGTGATTGAGCAACATCTCGGCGAGTTGCTTTTCGCCCTTTGCATCGAAAATGCGGGTACGCACCCAGTAATTCTCGACGCGGCGCGATTCCGAAAGAGCGACGATCTCGCGGCGAAGCAGGTAGTCCTGCCCGACGAAGAGCGGCCCTTCGATCATCCGGATCTCAAGATCGGCGAAGAGGCCGATGCTGGGGTTCTTCACCGGGAAGCGCGCACCGTGACTTGAGTAGTTTGCCAGTACACTGACCATCTCGAGCGGGATGACCGCGCGGCCCCACGGGGAGGCGCCTGCATCGGAATACATCGGATCGGTCTCGGTGATGACCTTGAGCTTGTCGGCCAGCGAAAAGGGATAGAGGTCGCCCATGTGCTGGTCCGGGCCCATGCGGACGATCTCGTCGTCGCGTCCGGTCATGCCGACGTTGAGGTCGGCAAGAATGACGAGATCTCCCGCCGGGCGAAGGGCCTTGAGGCGCCCTTCGAGCAGGGTTTCACCGTGATCGGGCCCGACACTGGCGCTGGCTTCCAGCACAGGCGTGCCATCCGCCTTGAATGCGCGGGCCGCCGTGCGCGTGGCATTCGGCGCGGGCTCGTCGATTTCCGCCCAGACCTCTTCGCCTTCAAACGCCATGTTGAGGAAGTGACAGGAGAAGCAACCCTGTTCGAACCAGGCCCGGCCCCAAACATCAGCGAGCAACGGCACGAACTGGGAAAAATGCGTCGGCCCTTCGATAGGGCCTGCCTTGATGCCGAGGCGCGCAGCTTCCGCATCGTCGTGCAGCGACTTATGGCCCGCATACTTCTGTTCGGTCAGCAGGTTCACCGGGCGCCGAAGCGCGCCTTTCAGGATCTCGGTCATGGTCTCTCCCCCTTTTCTCCAGTTTGCCATTGGCGGCGCCCGCCGTCATCCCGTCTTGCGGCGCGCGGGGTCAAACCGCAGGCCGATGAAGGAAAGCATGACCAGCAAGGCCGAGAGTGACGCCGTGAGCAGCGCCGTTCCATGCCAGCCTTCATGCTCGTAAACGTAGGTCGCCGCCCAACTTGCAGCTCCGCCACCGATGAACATCAGAACGATATAGGCCGTCATCAGACGTGTACGCACGCCGGGCGGCAGCGTGAGGAATGTCATCCGTCCGGTGATGTCGATCAGCGGGCCGACAAGGTTCATCGCGACGATGGGGATCAGCAACAGCCAGAGGCTATGGCCGAACAGCCCAAGCAGGCAGACTGCCACGAACTGAACCAGGGAAATGATGACGCGCGCCCGGCGCGGGCCCGTTCGGTCCGCCCAGGCGCCGAGCGTGGGCGTGGTAAAGAGGTTCAACAGTGAAACGGCCGCCAGATAGCCAACCGTGTCAGCGCCGTAGCCCATCTCGGGACTCGTGAGGTGCAGGCCGAGACCCAACCAGACCGCGAGGAAAATGCCAAAGCCAAGGCCCTGTATCGCGCCGGAAAGCAGAACTTCCGGATACTGACGAACAATCGGGAACACCGACAACACGAGCGAAAAATAGTTGAAGGGCGGCGGCGGCCCATCGGTCTTCTCCCGTCCTTCCATGAGGCGTGGTAACAGCAGCGTCACCAGAAACATGACACTCGCGGCGCCGTAATAGACCCAGCGCCAGCCAAGGTGTTCACCGACCCAGCCGGCGCCCACCCGGGCAACGAGGATTCCCGCGATCACGCCAGTTGTCAGCGTGGCCGTCGCTTGACCGAGCCTATGCGGCTCAACCCGCTTCGAGGCATAGGCGGGCAGCAGGTAAGGCGTGATCGTCGAGAAGCCGAGAAAGGTGGAGCCCGCAACGAACATCCAGAAGGAAGACGCAAACGCCATGACGCAGAGCCCGGCGAGTTGACCCGCCGCAAACATCGTCGCCAGTTCGCGGTTTCCGAACCGGTCACCCAGCGGGAGCAGGAAGAAGATGCCGGCAGCGAGCGCGATCTGGTTCAGCGCTGGCACCAGTCCGATCTCGGACGGCGACACGCCAAAATCCTTCGCGACGAGCGCGATGATCGGATGGATGTAATAAGCGTTCGCCGTTACGACCGCTCCGGCAAAGGCCAGCAGGAACAGCTCGCGCTGCGTGAGCAGCTTTCGTCCGGCCGCCTCGCCTGGCGAGGCCGGCGTGGGGGGCGTCACCCCTCCATTCCAGCGCGCCGTGCATACTCCGCCGCAAAACGCGCCAGCGGCACGACACGGGCCGCGTTTGACTCGGCATTGGCGCTGTTGGCGGTCCCGTCGCGCACCCGGCCGATGATCCCCTGCAGGATGCCGGCAAGGCGGAAGGCGTTGTAGGCAAAGTAATAATCGAGTTCCGGCAGGCCCTTGCGGCCGGTATGGGCGCAGTACATCGCAACGTATTCTTCCATCGTCGGGATGCCCCAGGCCTTCAGGTCCGGGATCGCCATGATCGAGCCGCGCGTGGAGTCTCCCGGCGGCATGACCCAATTCATCAGGTGATAGGAAAAGTCCGCGATCGGATCACCGAGCGTGCAGAGTTCCCAGTCAAGAACGGCAATGACGCGCGGCTCGGTCGGGTGGAGCACCATGTTGTCGAGCCGGTAATCACCATGCACGATCGTGGTCATGTCGCCGGGCGGGATGTTCTTCGGCAGCCACTCGATCAGCTTTTCCATTTCCGGAATGTGGATCGTCTCGGAGGCCTTGTACTGCTTGGTCCACCGGTGGATCTGGCGGGCCACATAATCGCCCTCCTTGCCGTAGCCTTCGAGGCCGGCCTTCTTCCAGTCCACGTTGTGCAGGTCGGCGAAGGTCTTGATCTTCGCTTCGTAGATCTTGCGGCGCATCGCGGGCTCATAGTCCGGCAAGGTGCCATCCCAGAGGATGCGGCCTTCCATCATGTCCATGATGTAGAACATCGTGCCGACGACACTGTCGTCCGTGCACAGACCGTAAGGCCGCGCCACAGGATAGCCGAGCGGGTAGAGCGCGCTGATGATCGTAAACTCGCGGTCCACGGCGTGCGCGCTGGGCAAGAGGTTGCCGGGCGGCTTGCGGCGCATGACGTATTTCTTGTTCGGCGTCACGAGCTGGTAGGTCGGGTTCGACTGACCGCCCTTGAACTGGCGCACTTCGAGCGGGCCCTCATAACCCTCGACGTGCGCTTCCATCCAGGCGGCGAGGTTCGCCTCGTTGAACTTGTGGCTGTCCACCACCGGCTTTGTGCCTGAAAACAGGTCCTGTGCGTTTACCGCCTCTGCCATGCCGCTCTCCCTAAATTCTGCCGGATTCTGGACCCTACCATACAATCATGGCCCGGCACGCCAAGACCTGCCCCCGCGTCGCCAGTGCCGGGATAGATGCGAGGAGATTGAGTTGACCATCCGCCTCATGGCCCTGTTTCTTCTGATGTTTTCCAGCACGCCCTTGACGACGCAGGCGCAGGCCCTTGATCCGGACGGCCGCATCCGTCCTGCACTGCTGGAGCGCGCCGCCGAGGCGATGTACGCGTTCGGACACGACGGCCATGCCACCGGCAAGCTCGTGGTCGTCGATTACAGCCTGCATTCCAGCCAGGAGCGTCTGTTCGTGGTGGACCTCGAGACCGGCGCGGTCAGCGCTTTTCGCGCGGCCCACGGGCTGGGCTCGGACAGCGATCATGACGGCTTTCTCGACAGCTTCTCCAGCGTTGCGGGATCTCAGGCGAGTCCCGAGGGCATCTTCCGCCTTGCCGAAGAATACACCGGCAAGCATGGCCAGTCCTTCCGTCTCGATGGCCTCGGCGAATCGAACAAGACATCGCGGGCGCGGGCAATTGTCATTCACGCCGCCAGGTATGCCGAACCCGGTTTCCTGAGGCAGCATGGAAAGCTCGGGCGTTCCAACGGCTGCATCGTGTTCTCGAAATCCGATCTTGCCCGGTTCATCGAGGCGGTGCCCGAAGGGACGTTGATCTTCGTGGGCAAATAGTCAGACCGCGTCAGTTGCGCTTGGCAAAGCCCACAACAACAACGGCGACCGCGAGGATCAGCACGGCGGCCGCCTCGAGCACGACTTTTTCCGGCGCCATATCCTTGCCCTGCAGCACGATCAGGCGCGCGATGGCCGTGATCGCGATGAAAATCGGATAGACGAAAGGCGAACCGACCCCGGTGTAAAAGACGGCAATCATGCTGATGACTTCGACATACAGGAACATCAGCAGGATGTCGGCAAGGCCGACTTCCCGGGCCAGATAGATGCTCCAGACTTCCGTGCCCGCCGCGACGATCGTCATGAGCGCGGTCAGCACCAGCAACGCCCGCTCGATCAATTTGAAGAGCGGCACGGCGAAAGGGCTGCGAATGGGCGCGGTCGGAGATGAAATGTCTGATTCGCGCTGCGCCATGGCCGAACTCCCTGTTGATCCAGACTTAGACTTTTGAAGGCACGCGGCAACCGGGGGCTTGAAACCAGGCGGCCTGCCCGGCTAAACCCCCGCGCATGACCGATACCCCTCCCGACCGTCTTTCCGTGAATCCGCGTAGTCCATACTACAATTACGACGTGCTCATCCGAGGCGTCGGCGTGCGCTTCAAGGGCGAGGAGAAGACGACTGTCGAGGAATATTGCGTGTCGGAAGGCTGGATCAAGCTGACCGCCGGGAAGGCCGTGGACCGTAAGGGCAATCCTTTGACTCTGACCTTCAAGGGGCCTGTCGAAGTCTGGTTCAAGGATGAACCAGCGGCCTGAGCCGCACCAGTTTCGCAAAGACAGCCAAAAAGTCCTGTGCTAGCCCTGACATGTCGGGGACACGGCAGGGAGGCATGACACTTCACGATGCCCGAAATGGCTGACCCCGTCATCGACGCGCTCGACGAGAATTTTTGGGCAGACCAGATGGCCCGGACAAGGGTCGTTTCATCTCCTGTGCCTCCGGCAACCCTTGAAACAGATGCAAACCCGTGATCCTCCGCCGCCTCGCTGACGCCTTTCGTAGGCAGGACTGGTTCGCAGTCGCGCTGGAAACGCTGATTGTAGTGCTCGGCGTCTTCATCGGTCTGCAGGTCAACAACTGGAACGAGGCGCGCAAGCAGGCAGACCTGCAGGCAAAATTGCTGGAACGGCTCGAAGAAGAATTCAAGGTCCTCGAACCCGTGGTGGCTGACCTCGTGGTCTTCTCCAAGTCGGCGCAACAGAGCACAGCGGACGTCGTCAACGCCTTGCGCGAGGAAACGCCGCCTGCGGACGAAGCGGCGTTCCGCCAGGCGCTCGGCCGCGCGAATTGGGCGCTGAGCGTGCCGCAGGTCGCCGCCGCCTATTCCGAACTCGTGTCCACCGGGCGTCTGGCCGACATTCGCAATGTCGAACTTCGCCGGGCCTTGATCCGCTACGGCGACGCACACGAAAGGCTTGAGCGGACCTATCCGGTCGCAATGACTCTCATCTTTGCTCCGGACTCGAACTATTACCGCGCCGTAAACTGGAACATGGATACGGCCACATGGACCGGACAGGGGGCCATCCTATCCTACGACTGGGAGTTGCTGCGCGCCTCCCGCGCCGAGATGCAGTCCTGGGTCACGTTTCAGTATGACCTCGCGCTGTTCGCGGAAGCGGAACTTGTGGAGATCCGGTCGATCCTGTCGATCCTCGCCGAGGAAACGGATTCCGGCGCCTAGAGCGCCCGCCAACCGATATCGCGCCGGCAGAAGCCTTCCGGCCAATCAATCACATCGACCGCTGCATAGGCCCGGTCGACCGCTTCGCGCAGCGTGTCGCCGCTGGCGGTGACGTTCAGCACGCGCCCGCCCTTGGCGATGATCGCGCCATCCGGTCCGGCATCGGTGCCGGCATGAAAGATGGTGACGCCCTCCAACTTGCCCGCGTCCTTCAGTCCGCGGATGGCGCTGCCCTTGCCATAGGCGCCGGGATAGCCCTTCGCCGCCAGCACGACCGTGGCGGCCGGCCTGAAGCGTTCCAGTTCGAACAGAGATTCGAACGCCGCCTCGTTTCCCTTGAGACCGCCCGTCGCGGACGCCAGGATCGCCGGGACGATATCACCCGCCAGACCGGCCATCAGCACCTGGCATTCCGGATCGCCAAAGCGCGCGTTGAACTCAACGACTTTCGGACCTTCGGCGGTGACCATGATGCCGATGTAGAGCACGCCCTGATAGGGAATCTCGTCTTTCGCCATGCCCTTGAGCATGGGCTCGGCGATCTCACGCTTCACGCGCGCCATGATCTGTTCATTGACCACTGGCGCCGGCGCGTATGCGCCCATGCCGCCCGTGTTGGGTCCGGTGTCGCCGTCACCCACGCGCTTGTGGTCCTGAGCCGCCGGCAGATACACAGCGCCCTTGCCATCGGTGATGACGAAGACGCTGGCTTCTTCGCCGTGCATGAATTCCTCGATCACGAGTGTCGCGGAGGCCGGTCCGAACTTGCCAGACAGCATCTCGTCGATCCCGGCGTCTGCTTCTGCCAGCGTTTCCGCGATTACGACGCCCTTGCCGGCCGCGAGCCCGTCAGCCTTCAGCACGTAGGGCGCGGTCATCGTGCGCAGGAAGGCCTTTGCGGGCGCCGCCTCGGTGAACTCGCCATAGGCGGCGGTCGGCACGCCGTACTTCATCATCCGCGCCTTGGAAAAGGCCTTTGACGCCTCCAGCTGGGCCGCCTCGCGGCTCGGCCCGAACACATCGAAGCCGCGCGCGCGCAGGATGTCGGCAAGCCCCAGGGCAAGCGGTGCCTCCGGACCAATAACGATGAGGTCGGGCTCGATCTGGAGCGCCAGCTTGACCAGCCCGTCCACATCGTCAGCGGCGACATCAAAGCAGGGACCGATCTCGTCCATGCCCGGGTTTCCGGGCGCAGAATGCACCACGTCCACAAGCGGCGACTGCGCCATTTTCCAGGCCAGCGCATGCTCACGCCCGCCCGATCCGATCAGGAGTATGTTCATGGGGCGGCTTGATGCGCCCGGCGGCGCGTGGGATCAAGTCCTCATGTCCGATTCAAGCCCCACCAATCAGGCCGAACTGACCGTCTCCGAACTCGCCGCGAGCCTGAAGCGGACGATCGAGACGAACTATGATCATGTGGTCGTCCGCGGCGAGCTGGGGCGCGTGACGATCGCGAAATCCGGGCACATGTACGCGGACCTCAAAGACGACAAGGCCGTGCTGAATACGATCATGTGGCGCGGCCAGGTCGAGCGCCTGCCGTTCCGGCCGGAAGAAGGTCTCGAAGTGATCGCGACCGGGCGCCTGTCGACCTATGAAGGACGCTCCGCCTATCAGCTGATCGCGAGTTCCATGCGCCCCGCCGGCGCCGGCGCGCTGATGCAGTTGCTCGAAGAGAGCAAAAAGAAGCTGGCCGCCGAAGGCCTGTTCGACCCGAAGCACAAAAAGAAGCTGCCTTACCTGCCGCGCACGATCGGCGTGGTCACCTCGCCGACAGGGGCGGTGATCCGCGACATTCTCCACAGGATCCGCGATCGTTTCCCGGTCCGCGTCATCGTCTGGCCTGCCCTTGTGCAGGGTGAGCAGGCCGCCGCGCAGGTCGCCGCCGGTATACGGGGCTTCAACGCGATGACCGGCGCAGACCGGCCGGACGTGCTGATCGTGGCGCGCGGCGGCGGCTCGATCGAGGACCTCTGGCCCTTCAACGAGGAAATCGTTGTGCGCGCCGCGTTCGAAAGCGAGATTCCGCTGATTTCGGCTGTGGGCCACGAGACAGATACGACGCTGATCGACTATGTCTCCGACCAGCGGGCGCCGACGCCGACCGGTGCCGCAGAAATGGCCGTCCCGGTACGGACGGAACTTCTCTTGTCCACAAGCGAAAGCGGCGAGCGCCTGAAACGGGCGCTTTCGCGCGCGATGACACGTAGCCGCGACAAGCTGGCGGCGGCGCGCCTGCCCCGACCGGACATGCTGTTGCAGCCGGCAAGGCAGAGGTTGGATTTTGCGGCGGCAAACCTGCCGAAGGCGGCCCTCGCGCTGACCCAGAAGGCCCGCCTCAAGCTCTCGCGCCTCCAGCTTTCGCCGGCCATGCTCAAATCGGAGATTCGACAAGGCTACAAGCGCCTGCGCGACGCCGCCGTGCGTGCGCGCCCGGCTCTGATGCGGCTCATCGACAGGCGCAAGACGGCGCTTGCCGCAGAAGCAAAGCTGCTGGAAACCCTTTCCTATCAGGCCACCTTGAAGCGCGGCTACGCGCTCGTGCGCGATAGTGATGGCCGCCTGATCCGATCCGCCGCCGTTGCGTCGGGTACGGAGCAGTTCAAGGTCAGCTTTGCGGACGGCGACGTGGCGGCCGCGCCGGTGGACGCGCCGTCCCCAAAGGCAAAGTCGCAATCTGCGCCGCGCAAGACCGGTCAGCAGGGAAGCCTTTTCTGATCCGATGCACCCTGCACCTCTTTTTCGCGAAACCGACCCGGACGTTCTGCTGGAGCGCATTCGGTTGCATCCGTTGGGCCTGGTCTGTGTCAGCGGCGAGATGGCTCCGCTCGCTGCCCATACGCCCGTTCTCGCTGCTTTGGAGGATGGCAAGCCACGCCTCCGATTTCATTTGTCGGCGCACAATCCGGTGACGCGGCGTCTCGAAGCGGGCGCTGCCGCCCTCATCGTCTTCACGGGGCCGGATGCTTACATTTCGCCGGACTGGTATGGCGCGGTGCCGAACCAGGTGCCGACCTGGAATTATCTGTCCGTCGAAGCCGAAGGCACACCCACGGCGACTGGCAACGAAGGCGCGGCGGCGTTCCTTGATGACGTGTCCGCTCATTTCGAGACGTTGTTGCTGCCCAAGCCACCCTGGACGCGGGCCAAGATGGACCCGGCCTCTTTCGAGATGTTGCTGCGCGGCATCCGCGCCTTTGAACTTGCACCTACTCGCTTCGAAGGCATCACCAAGCTGAGCCAGAACAAGACGACCGCTTCGCGACAGGGTGTCATAGAGGGTCTTTCTGCGACAGCCGGCGGCCTCGCCATCGCCCGGGAAATGCGTAAACTACCGGGATGAGTACTCTGCCGCCCCCCGCTTTCCTCACCGCTGCCAAGGACCTGCTCGGCCCCAAGGGCTGGACGGACAATCCTGAAAAACTGCTTGCGGCGTCCACCCCGTGGCGTGGCACCTACCAGGGCGAGACGCCGTTCATTGCCCGCCCCGCCTCCACCGGCGAGGCCGCCGCGCTGGTGAAACTCTGCGCGCAGCACCGGGTCGCGATCACGCCGCAAGGCGGCAATACCGGGCTCGTGGATGGCGGCACACCGCATGGCGAGATGTGTGTGTCGATGACGCGGATGACCGCAGTGCGCGAAGTGGATCCGTTCAACAATTCGATGACCATCGAAGCTGGCGCCACGCTTGTCACCGCGCAGGAAACGGCAGACGCTGCCAATCGCCTGTTTCCCCTTTCGCTCGGTTCGCAGGGCACGGCCACACTGGGCGGCCTGATCTCGACCAATGCTGGCGGCGTCGCTGTTCTCCGCTATGGCATGATGCGTGATCTGATCCTCGGCCTGGAAGTCGTGCTGCCTTCCGGCGAGGTCTGGGACGGACTGTCCGGCCTGCGCAAGAACAACACGGGCTATGACCTCAAACACTTGTTTGCAGGCGCCGAAGGCACACTCGGCCTGATAACGGCGGCCACCTTCAAGCTGTTCCCGAAAGTGCAGCGCGCCACCGCCTGGGTCATTGTTGCCACCGCCGAAGATGTCGTGAAGCTGCTCGCCCTCGTGCGCGACCACGCTGGCGACTCGGTGACGAGCTTCGAGATCATCCCTGCCAATGCGGTCGCAATGGTCGCCGCCGATGTTCCGGGTACACGCGATCCGCTGCCAGCCAACGCCGAATGGCGTGTTCTGATCGAAATCTCGCAGCCCCGCGCCGAACAGGCGGAAACCCTTTTGACTTCGGCGCTTGAAGCGGGCGCCGACGCGGGGCTCGTTCAGGACGCAGTGATTGCCGCCAGCGAGACCCAGGCCAAATCCTTCTGGCATATCCGCGAGACGATCCCGCTCTCCAAGCGCGCCTATGGCACAGCGCTCAATCAGGACATCTCCGTGCCGATCAGCCGAATCCCGGCCTTCATTGAAGCCTGCAATGCGGCCGTGCGAGCGATTGTTCCGCCTGCGGACTTTGTCATCTTCGGCCATGTCGGAGACGGCAATCTTCACTATTCCGTCGTCGAGCCTGCGGGTTCCGGGGAACCCGTGCTGAAAGCCCACGAAGCGGCCGTCACGCGCTGTGTGTTCGAAACGGTCACCGCGTTTGGTGGATCGATCTCGGCGGAACACGGCGTCGGCCGCCTGAAGCGCGACGAACTTGCACGTCTGCGCCCCCCCGCGGCGACCGAGGCCATGCGGGCCATCAAGAAGGCGCTCGATCCGCAGAACATCATGAACCCCGGCCGGGTGGTCAGCATCTGAAACGACGATTGCCGGACCAGCAGGGCTTACGGCCAAGATCGCGCCTTAGCGCCGGCCGAAGAGGCGCTCGATGTCGGCCAGTTTGAGCTCCACATAGGTGGGGCGGCCATGATTGCACTGGCCGGAATGGGGCGTCGCTTCCATCTGGCGCAGCAGTGAGTTCATCTCCTCGCCCGTGAGGCGGCGTCCGGCGCGCACGGATGAGCGACAGGCCATATTGCCCATGACCTCCTCGAACCGCTCCTTGAGCGCCAGACCGGCATCATATTCGGCGAAGTCGTCGGCGAGATCACGCAGCAGACCGGCCGTATCCATCTCTCCGAACAAGGCGGGCGTTGCCCGCACACAGACGGCGCCCGTTCCAAAGGCTTCGAGTTCGAGACCGAGGGAGGCGAGGTCGCCGGCCCGTTCGAGGATCCGTGCGGCCTCGTCCTCGGTCAGCTCCACGATATCCGGGATCAGCAGGGCCTGCCGGCGAACGCCGCCCTCTTCCATTTGCCGTTTCATCGCCTCATAGACGAGGCGCTCATGCGCTGCATGCTGGTCGACAATCACGATACCGTCCGCCGTCTGAGCAATGATGTAGGTCTCGTGTACTTGCGCCCGGGCTGCGCCCAGCGGAAACTCGCCTGACAGCGGTGCGGCCGGTTCGATCTCGACCCGCGCCGCCGGCGCGTTGTCCTGCACGAACGGGACCCGCGACGCTTCAGAAACGCCGCGAAGGAGTGTTACAGGCCGCTGGTGAGCTGAATAGGGCGCCTGCCAGAGCATACCCACCGGCGCCTCTTCCGGCCTCGCCCTGCCCAGAGCGAAGCCCGCAACCGTGGTGGACGCACGATGGCCAGCCCCGGCCAGACTGTGGCGCAGCGCGCCGATCATCAGCCCCCGGACGCTCGCCGCATCCCGGAAGCGTACTTCCGTTTTGGCCGGATGCACGTTGACGTCCACTTCTTCCGGTTCAAGGTCCACGAACAAGGCCAGCATCGGATGACGATCGCGCGCGAGGAAATCCTGATAAGCCGCCCGCACCACACCGGTGAGCATACGGTCCTTTACCGGCCGTCCGTTGACGAACAGGTACTGCATCTGGGCATTGCCGCGATTAAGGGTCGGCAGGCCCGCAAAGCCTGAAAGGCGTGCGCCGTCCCGGTCGGCATTGATGGCGATGGCGTTGTCGCTGAACTCCCGGCCCATGATGGCGCCGAGGCGCGCGAGCCGTCCGGTCTCGTCCGCTGAGTCTGCCGCATAGCGAAGAACAGTGCGGCCATTATTCTCGAACGTAAAACCAACGGACGGGTTTGCCATTGCCAGACGCTTGATCACGTCGGTCACGGCCAAGGCCTCGGCGCGCTCGCCGCGCATGAACTTCAGGCGCGCAGGCGTGGCGTGGAAGAGATCGGCGACTTCAATGCGTGTGCCAGTGTCTCCCCGGCCGGTAAAAGCCGCTGGCCTGGGGCCGTCGATCCGTCCGGCATCGGAGGAAATCTCTGCTGCCGCCCCGCCTGCGGCGCGGCTGACAATCCGCATACGGCTGACGGACGCGATCGAAGGCAAGGCTTCGCCGCGGAATCCCATGGTGTAGATGTTCAGGAGGTCCACATGTCCCTCGGCATCCGGCACGAGTTTCGATGTGGCGTGCCGTTCAAGCGCGACCGCCAAGTCATCACCCGACAGGCCGCATCCGTCATCCTCAACCAAAATACGCTTAAGTCCGCCATCTTCGATGGCGACTGAAATCTGCGACGCGCCTGCATCCAGGGCATTTTCGACGAGCTCCTTGACGGCGGCCGCCGGGCGTTCGACCACTTCGCCAGCGGCGATGCGGTTGACGACCTCCGGCGGCAAACGGAGGATCACAGGACGGGGGCGCGCAGAATCAGGCATCGAGCTGCCAGTCTAGCCCCTTGCTGCGCCGCTGTCCCCCGCAGCGCTGCAGGTCAGAGGATCGGTTGGTCCCGGTCACGGATCCATACGGAAAGCAGCCCGTTTAAGCTCTCTTCGGCCTTGCCAGCGTCCAGCAGTTGCCGCGCGAGCAGCAACGCTGCGCCCATGTCACCGGCTTCCGCATGGCGGGCCAGTTCAGCGGGCGGAAGGCCGGCGGCGGCCGTGTCAGTCATGTCTTGATCCTTGGAGAAATTGGCGGTTTGGAGCTTGATGGCCGCGACGCCCCGGCCGGACAAACCCCGGCATCACAGCCGCCAAGGCGCCGCACCTCGGGCGGGTTGAGTTTACCCGGCGATGGCGCCACAGATGGCGCCTGTCATCAAACGGGACCGCCTCCTCATGCGTCTGCTTCGCAATGGTTTCCTAATCTGCTTGGGCACCGCAGCACTCGCGGCCTGCGGCGCTGAGCCGGCGCCCGCGACCGAGACGCCTGCGCCAGCGCTCCCAGCACCTGAGGCGTCTGCTCCGGCAACGCCCCTTGAGCCCGGTCTTGAGTTTGCGGCGCTGCCCGCGCCCTACAACACAGCCAACTACGCGGCGGGCCGGCGGACATGGAAACTCTGCCAGTCCTGCCATGTCACAGCCGAAGGCGGCGGCAACCTTGTCGGCCCGAACCTGCATGGCGTGTTCGGACGACAGGTCGCAACGGCGCCAGATTTTGACTATTCGCCGGCTCTGAGGGTCGAGACCTTCATCTGGTCGCCAGAGCAGCTGGACGCATGGCTGGCAAACCCGCGCGGCTTCGTTCCAGGCAACCGCATGAGTTTTTCCGGCGTCCGCAAGCCCGAAGACCGGCTCGCGGTGATCGCCTACCTGATGATCGAAACGGGCTACGCGCCGCCTGAACCAACAGAGTAACCCGCACTCAGCGCCGCGCGACAACGGCGACAAGTACGGCGGTTTCCTCGAACTGGCCGCCGAGTTCTTCGCGATAGCCGAGCGATACATCCACCTTGTCGAAATGGACACCGACCTGGTTTTCGAGTTTCACGGAATCGGCGCTCTGATTGCCTTGCTCGACCCAGAGCTGTTGGGTCAGGAAAACGCGCTCCGTGAGATCGGAGCCGTAACCGAGCTCGGCGCGCGTGCGCTGGCAGCCATCCTCCTGCCAGATCTGCGCCGCGTCGGCGAAGGCGTAGAAGCTTCGTCCTTCGTCATTCTGGCTTGAATAGCCGAGACCGCCGCGCGCCTCGAATCCGAAGCCCCTGCATCCGGCAAAACCGGTTGCCGTCGTGCCATAGACAGCGCCCGCTTCGGCGCCGAGCGTCCACTTGCCGTGATCCAGCAATTTGCGACGCAGCGTCAGGCGATAGGCATCGCGGTCAAACACCTCGTAGTCCGGATAGGTGACCGACTCGACCTTGGCGGTGACGGTCAAGGAGTCGCTCAGGCCATACTCGCCATAGGCATCCCCGCGCCAACCTTCAGCTCCGTCCAACGTATCGCGGGCGACCAGTGCGCGCGCATACCAACCACCCTCGTCGCGCACCCAGGGGGCCGCTTCGGCGGCGCCGGCGAGACTTCCCGCCGTGATTATCTGTGCGATCAGCCCCCGCATGGCTTCGCACCTTAAGGTGGCGGCATGCTGCGGAAAAGATGGATTCCCGATATGCCGGGAAATTTTTGTGTGCGCCGGTCAGTAGCGCGGCGTGCGTTCCCGGATCCGGTCGAATCCCTGCTTGATGGTGGCAAATCGCGCGTCGATGTGCGGCTCGAACTGGAGGTCCGTGAATATGTGCGGCCAGTCCCCTTCGATGGCCTCACGCACGAGTTCGCCGACATACAGCGGATCAATGCCGCTCGCTATGGCAGCCGTGACCGCCTTCAGAACTTCCGTGCCCGGACCTTCGGTCGGCGCTGTCGGGACCTGACCGGCAAAGCGGGCCGGAATGTTGCGACCGGAATCGACGATGTTCGTGCGGATTACCCCCGGACACAAAACCGAGACACCTATCCCCCGCGGTGCAAGTTTCGGGCGCAGGTCCTCGGACAGCGCCACGACACCAAATTTCGTGACGTCATATGCAGGGTTGGTCAACGCCACCATGCCGGCGATCGAGGCCGTTGATACGATCTGCCCGCCCTCGCCGTGCGACTCGATCAGCGGGCCAAAGATTTCGATGCCCCAGACCACCGACATCAGGTTGACACCGATCACCCAGTTCCACCCGCCTTCGGTCCAGGTGCCGTAATCGCCCCCGCCGCCGACGCCGGCATTGTTGACAAGGATATGCACCTTGCCGAAACGGGCAATCGTCTCGTCGGCCGCATGTTGCAGGTTGTCCTTGAGCGACACATCAGCGAGCACGCCCGCCACGTCGGCATTCGTGCCGCGCAGATCCGCCACGGCCTTGTCGAGCGCGTCCTTCTGGATGTCGCACAGCATTACCTTCACACCCGCTTGCGCGAGCGCGGTTGCGATGCCGAGCCCGATGCCGGAAGCTGCGCCGGTCACGAATGCTGTTTTGCCCTCGAGTGATTTCATCTCTTCCTCCCTGACTTCGGGCCATCCTGCGCCGGCCGCCGCAGAGGCGCAATCGGCTCCGCCGCGTCAGCTTTGACGCGAACATGCATGAATGCGAGAACAGCGCGTGATGAACAGTGCCGCGATCCTCGACACACTCGAACGCGCCAGCGAAGCCTGCGCCGATCCGGCCCCGCTTGTCTACGAACGGCTCTTCGCGGCTTATCCTCATCTGGAAAGCCTGTTCGTGATGGACCGCGATGGCGGAGTGCGCGGCTCGATGCTGGAGACCTGCCTCAACATCATCCTCGGCCTTCTCGACGGCAGCGAGACGTCCCGGTTTCTGATTTCGGCTGGCCGGATGCAGCATGAAGGCTATGGCGTTCCCAACGGAGAGTTTGACGTCATGTTCGCGGCGATCCGCGACACGTTCCGGGAATTGTCGGGTCCCGATTGGACGCGCGAGGCCGAAACGGCGTGGGCCGACCTTCTCTCCGAGATCGCTTCGATCAAATGATCGCTGGTCTCCGCGCAAACGGTCCATTACGCTCAACACTGAAGCAGCTCGGGGTAAGGAACGCCGCAAAGATGACCGACTCCACGACGGGCACATACAGCGTCATCTCCCGGGCCAATCACTGGATCGTTTCGCTGGCGTTTTTCGGCATGCTGGCCGTCGGTTTTTACCTTGAGTATGGCGGGCTCACGCGCGAGGCGCGCGGCCCCATCATGGCACTGCACAAGGCAACAGGCACCGTCTTGCTGATCGTGGTCGCCTGGCGCGTGATCTGGCGCCTCAATCAGGGCTTCCCGGCCTCGGCCGCAGGTTCGATGCCAGGCTGGCAGATCCTCGCCTCAAAGGCGGTGCATTTGGCGCTGCTCGCCGCCATCGTCGTGATGCCGCTGTCGGGCGTGATCGGCTCGCTGTCCGGCGGCCGGCCGATCGACATCTATGGACTCTTCATGATCCCGCCCTTCGAAAAGAACGAGGCGATCCAGTCCGCGGCAGGTTTCGCGCACACGGTGACAGCCTATGTGCTCACTGGCCTGATCGCCGTTCACGTTGCAGCCGCCATCAAGCATCACCTGATCGACAAGGATGCAACACTGGTGCGGATGTTGACGGGCCGCCTCGCGACAACCGAGGCCTGACCTACGCTACTCGAGCTTGAACTCGACACCGATCTCGAGACCGCTCTCCCAACGCTTCACGCAGGCACGCGGATGCTTGAAATGCGGGATACGAAGCTCGAATTCATCCGGCAGCAGGACGCCTTCCGGAAGGCTCAGGCGCGCGCCGCCCGGCGAGACGTCGCGAACTTCGACTTCTTGCGACTTGAACCAGCCAAGCTTGACCACGCCGCGAGCATCCACAGCAATGCGCTGGCCGCGCCGGTTGAACTTCGCCACGTCGAGACGAGGGCCGTGAAGGAAATGGCTGGACATGGCTTATCCGTTGCTGGGACCGGTGGGGATGAACATGGGTATGCCACAAAGGTGTAAAGGCTTGGCAAAACCGCTTGTCTCAAATTGGGAACACTGCATTTACCTTGGCTTTACAATTTGAAGGACGCCGGACGCCCATGAACCCCGATGTGTCGATACGCCAACAGGGCGGACTTGGCCGCATCACGCTGACGCGGCCCTCCGCCCTGCACGCGCTCAACACGCCGATGTGTGGCGACATCCTGGCCGCCCTGACGGCATGGGCAGCCGATCCGTCGATACAGCTCCTGTTGATCGACCATCAGGACGGCACGCGCGGCTTCTGCGCCGGCGGGGACATCCGGATGCTCGCCGAAAGCGGCGCGGGCGATGCTGCCGAGGCGCGCGCCTTCTTTCGCACCGAATACCGGATGAATGCCGCGCTGGAAGCCTTCCCCAAGCCGATCCTGTCGATCATCGACGGGGTTACAATGGGCGGCGGCGTCGGATTGTCCGTGCATGGCTCTCACCGGGTCGCGACCGAGCGCACGGTCTTTGCGATGCCGGAGACGGGCATTGGCCTGTTTCCGGATGTGGGCGGGGGCTGGTTCCTGCCTCGCCTTGGCGGGGAGCTTGGCACCTGGCTCGCGCTGACGGGCGCCCGCCTCAAGGGCTCAGACGTCGTTGCGGCTCGCGTGGCCACACATTTCCTCCCATCCGAGCTCGTGCCTGCGCTGACAAACCAGATCGAAGAAGCGGACTTCTCCGCTGGCGCTGCAGACTTGCTGAACGAGATCCTCGCGCGCCTGACACATGCTGTGCCCAAGGCGAGCTTTGAGCCGCACCGCGAAGTCATCGATCGCTGCTTTGGTTCTGACACGGCCGAAGACATTCTCTCGGCGCTGGACACCGAACAGACAGACTGGGCGCGCACCGAAGCCGCAACCCTGCGCGCCAAAAGCCCGGAAACCGTCAAGGTGGCGCTCCGCCAACTTCGGGAAGGCCGCGCCGCCGTGACATTCGAAGACAATATGCGCATCGAATTCCGCATTGGCTGGCGCAAGGTCCAGAGCGCGGATTTCTTCGAAGGCGTGCGTGCCGTGATCATCGACAAGGACAACACACCCGCCTGGTCCCCGGCCCGGTTCGAGGATGTGAGCGACGCCGATGTGGCACGTTATTTTGAACCACTCGGCGCGAACGAACTGACATTCGGCCCGGGCACCTGACGGATCATCATGCGCGGCGAAGTGCTCAAACCCGATGACACAGAGAGCTCTGGCCTGATTCTCGGGGACGATGGAAAGCGCTACAATTTCACGACCGCACGCGTCCACAAGAGTGCAATGCTGGCCGCAGGCACGCCCGTCGATTTCATCGCGCTTGGTGACGAAGCGCGCGACATTTATGTGCTTGTCGCGAGGGTGGTTGCGCCGCCTGACAAAGCGCTGGTCCGCCCCGACGCGCCATCGGCACCGGCTGGACGCGATAGCTTATTCAAGTATTTCCTGCGTGCGATCTCAAAGAATTACTTCAATTTCAATGGCCGCGCGCGCCGCGCCGAGTATTGGGGGTTTGTTCTTTTTCAGCTGATAACGCTTCTGTTGCTGCTTATACCGGATTCCATTGTCACGGCGCTTGCCTACGGCACGACAGACCCGGAGCGTATCGAGTTCATCCCCCTCTTCACCGCGTTGTTCTATCTATACAGTATCATACCCGGTATCGCGATCGCCGTCCGGCGCCTGCACGACCGGGATCTTTCGGGATGGCTCTATTTGGTGATCATCACGCCTTATATTGGCGGCCTCATACTGTTTGTCTTCATGTGCTTGGACTCAAGACGCGAGACCAATAAACATGGCCCGAGCCCCAAGTATGCCGCCCAAGCGCAAGTCGACACTTTTACCTGACCCCCCGGACGTTACGCCTCAGTAACGGTTAATGCGCGCGCTGTTTTATTAACTCTCATCTTGCTCATCACTGTTGTGCTTATCAAAATATTAGCTCCCTTGATGTAACTCTACTCAAACTACAACAAAAGTTGAGTGGTGGTGAAAATGATGATGATCGACATGCAGGAAACTGCGAATACTTCTATCGGTGAGTCTTTCCTCAAGTCTCTGTCGCTTCTCGAGCAGGCGCACCGCCGGCTCCACGATGTCGTCAAGGACGATCTCGAGCGTGGTGGTGAACGGTCGCTGACCGGCGTCCAGGCGCTCCTGCTGTACGAGATCGGCGAAGGCGAAGCCGCTGCCTCAGTGCTCCGCGCCCGCGGCGCCTTTGCTGGCACGAGCCTCTCCTACAACGTCAAGAAGCTTCAGGAAGGCGGCTATCTCGTCCAGACCCGTTCCGAAGATGACAAGCGCACAGTCACGCTCCGCCTGACCGACCGTGGCAAGAAAGTCCGCGTCCGCGTAGCGAAGCTGTTCGAGAAACAGGCAACGGCTCTTGAGCCGACAGCCAGCGTCCGCGCCGACGATCTCTCGCAGCTCAACAAGACGATCTCGCGCCTCGAGCGCTTCTGGTCTGACCAGATCCGGTATCGTCTCTAGGCTACTCTCTCCGGCGATCGCGCAGCGCGCGGTCGCTCGGCATCTGATCAAGCGCACCGGCGAAGGCACTTGAAACAGAAGCCCCTGGCGCACGCGTCAGGGGCTTCGCATCGTCTGGGAACAGAGCAGACAGGCCGGGGCTTAACCGGGATAGATGACCTTCATGGTGACGGCTGCGCCGTCGGAGGGAAGCGTGAGGCTCGACTCTCCGAACGTGGGCTGAGCCCGCATCGTCTCTGCACCGATCATCGACCACCCATCGGCCGGCGGCCCCGATTCGCTCATGTCGAACTGGCCGTTACCGTTGAAGTCATGCCAGACCGAGATCGAATAGGCGCCTTCCGGCAGGTCATACGTGAAGCTTTTGGCGCCGGCCGCCGGCTCGGGCACGATGTCGCCGGCCACCCCGTCATTCTTCATGAACTGGGCTTCGGTCTGGACGCTGACATACAGCTTGCCGCCGCGCGCCTGCAGACCCTCGAGGTTAATCGTCAGCGGCGCAGCGAACGCAGACCCTGCCATCGCAAGGGCGCCGGTCACGGCAATCAGGCTCTTGAAGTGGGACATGTCGGTTCTCCTCTGGGTTCGACAAGCACTTTGTAAATCAAAGCCAAAGCGCCTGTCAACAAACAACTTTGAAAATCAAAGCTGAGAACATTTCGCCGGCTTGCGCGGGCCCTGGTCCTGCTCCAAACCCGGAAAGGCAAAACGGAGGCATCATCCCATGAAGCTCTTTGCGGTCTTCGTCGGCGGCAACCATCCGGGGTCAAACATCGAAGTGCACGACCTGCGCTTCGTCACCGGCGAGACAATCCTCGACACGATTCCCCAGCTGCGCACCGCCTGGTGGGGCAAGCCCTCTTCGCTTCACATCGACGGCTATGCCGAACTCAACTATGCCGACGGCCACCGCATCGAAGTCGTCCCAGGCCGGGCCCCCGCCAATCCCGACGCTTCCCTCTGGTTCATCAACATCGGCGGTTACACGCCCGAACTTTTCGGCGAACAGCACCACTATCTCTTCATGGTGGGCGCAGAGAAACCGGAAGTCTGGGCCCGCGCCCGCAAGCTGTCTCCGGACTGGAGCGCGAGGCACAAGGACAATTTCGCCAATGTTGATGAGGTGCTGGAGGTCAACACGCTCCTCGGCACAGACGGCTTCCACATCCGCGTCGGCGAGGCCGTTCCCGGCGCGCCCGGCCCCCGGATCGTGTCAGACTACCTGCCGCTCTGAACCGGGCGGTCAGCCCTTCAGCATGTCCCGCGAGATGATCACCCGCATGATCTCGTTCGTGCCCTCGAGGATCTGGTGAACCCTCAGGTCACGGACGATGCGTTCGACATGATAGTCGGCGAGATAGCCATAACCGCCATGAATCTGCAGCGCATCATTGGCCACCTTGAAGGCCGTGTCAGTCACGAAACGCTTGGCCATCGCGCACCAGCGCGTCGCGTCCGGCGTCTTGCCGTCGAGACGCCCCGCCGCCTCGTAAAGCATCACGCGGGCCGCCTGCAGCTCGGTTTCCATGTCGGCCAGCTTGAACTGGACGCTCTGGAAATCCGCGATCGGCTTGCCGAACTGTTCGCGCTCCTTGGCATAGCTCACCGCCTTGTCGAGAGCCAGCTGAGCGCCGCCAAGCGCGCAGGCAGCGATGTTGAGGCGCCCGCCATCAAGACCCGCCATGGCAAAGCGGAACCCATGCCCCTCCTCGCCAATCCGGTTGGCGACCGGCACGCGAACGCCATCTAGGATCACTTGCGCGGTCGGCTGGCTTTTCCAGCCCATCTTGCGCTCATTGGCACCGAACGACAGCCCGGTCATGCCTTTCTCGATGATGAAGGTCGAAACCCCCTTTGCTCCGTCATCGGAGGTTCGCGCCATCAAAACATAGATGTCCGACGTGCCGGCACCGGAGATGAACTGCTTGGTCCCGGTGATCACATAGTGATCGCCGTCGCGCACAGCCTTCGTCTTGAGGCTCGCGGCGTCCGAGCCTGACCCCGGCTCTGTCAGGCAGTAGGACGCGATCAGCTCCATCGAGGTCAGTCGCGGAACCCAGGCCTTGCGCTGCGCCTCCGACCCGAACGTGTCGATCATCCAGGACGCCATGTTGTGGATGGAGATGAACGCGGCGGTGGACACGTCCCCGTACGACAGTTGCTCGAAGATCAAGGCGGCGTCTGTGCGGGTCAGGCCGGCGCCGCCGACGTCCTCACTGACGTAGATTCCCGCGAATCCGAGTTCGGCCGTCGAGCGGATGACATCGACAGGAAAATGACTGTCGCGGTCCCAGGCCTCCGAATGCGGCAGCAACTGCGCCTCGGCAAACCGGCGCGCCATGTCGCGGATCATGATGCGTTCGTCGTCAAACATCAGGCTCATTGGCAAGTCGCCTCAATCTCAATATGTCTGCGCCCGAATTGCGATAGAGCCAGCCTTCATGTCAATGCGACGCCTTCCCGGTGGATACTCGATTTCGGGCGCCGCCGCCGGAGATATTCCGGCCCTCATCGCCGTGGATCTCGCCGCCGGAAAGCTGTTTGCGGGCACCGGGATGCTGCCCGATGATGCGCTGGACGACCATGTGCCGGCGGATGTGCTCGAAGAGGCTATCCCGGGCGGACACCTCGCCGTCGTCAGGGACAAGGACGGCGCCCCTGCCGGCTTCGTCATGACCTCCACCCGTCCGGGAACACTCTACCTCGACCAGATCAGCGTCCACCCGGCGCATGGGCGGCGCGGCCTTGGCGCGGCTCTGGTCAAATGGGTGGTGAAGGACGCGGTCAGGCGCAAGCTCGGCTCCGTGACACTTTCCACCTTCCGGAAGGTACCCTGGAACGGCCCCTTCTATCGCAGGCTGGGCTTCCGGGAGGTCCCCCGCATACGGATGGCGTTCTGGATGCTCGAGATTGAAAGCCTGCAGGCTGAAAAGGGTCTCGACGTGACCCAGCGCTGCTTCATGCAGCGCAAGGCGGGGTGGTTGTGAGCCACCCGGAAATATCGCAAGAGTGACAGCATGACCCAGTTTCCACAGTCCTTTCCCGCCACCCGCATGCGGCGCCTGCGCCAGGCTTCCTGGGTGCGTTCGCTGACCGCCGAAAACGTGCTGACCCCGGCAGATCTTGTCTGGGCGGTGTTCGTGCATGATGGCGAGGGCCGCGTTCCGGTGTCCTCGCTGCCGGGCGTCGACCGGCTGTCGGTGAAGGAAGCGGCGCTCGCGGCGAAACGGGCTAAGGCGCTCGGCATTCCCGCGATCGCGCTGTTCCCCTATATCGGGCCTGAGGGCAAGGACGCCGAGGGCACGGGCGCCCTCTCGGCGGACGGCCTCGTGCCGCGCGCGCTGAAAGCGATGAAGGACGCGGCGCCGGAGGTTGGTCTGATCACGGACGTTGCGCTCGACGCTTATACGAGCCACGGGCATGACGGCCTGCTCGACGATGACGGCACGATCCCGAACGACTCCACGGTGGAGCGCCTCGTCACCCAGGCGCTGGTGCATGTCGGCGCGGGCGCAGATGTGGTCGCGCCGTCGGACATGATGGACGGACGCATCGGCGCCATCCGCCTCGCCTTCGAGGAGGAAGGCTTCACCAATGCGATGATCCTCGCCTACGCCGCCAAGTATGCCAGCGGGTTCTACGGCCCCTACCGCGAAGCCATCGGCTCGGCGGCGGCGCTGAAAGGTGACAAGAAAACCTACCAGCAGGATCCGGCGAACACGGATGAAGCGCTGCGCGAAGTCGCGCTGGACCTCGCCGAAGGCGCCGACATGGTTATGGTGAAGCCGGGCCTGCCCTATCTGGACATTGTCCACCGCGTCTCGACCACTTTCGGCGTGCCGACGCTCGCCTACCAGGTCTCCGGCGAATACGCGCAGATCATGGCCGCCGCCCAGAATGGCTGGATCGACGGCGACCGCGTGATGATGGAAACCCTGCTGAGCTTCAAGCGCGCCGGCGCAGCAGGCGTGATCACGTATTTCGCGGAACGCGCGGCGGAGAAGCTGGGCGGGTAGCCAAGCCATGCAGGCTCATCCTGAGCGAAGTCGAAGGATGGGCAACAAAATGCGACCGTCGCGTTCAGTGTGCTCGTGATGCTTCGACTTCGCTCGACATGGGCGCGCGGCGAGGAATGCGTTACTTGTAGGTCGGCAACGGGCTCACCTTGAACTCCTCCTTAGAGAACATCTCCGCCTGATCCGAATAGTGCGGCGAGTCCGGATGGCCCATGGCGGCGCCGAAGGGATAAATCGTCTGCGTTTGCGGCGCGATGCCATCCTTCGGCCACTTGACGACCAGCATGAAGCTGTCGCCGCCGATGCCAGCATAGCGACCATCGTCGCCCGCCTTGTACATCAGCGCGCGAAGGGTTTCGGGTCCGCCCTGCACGGGGAAATCCGCCGTGCCGCGAATGAGGCGCGCGAAGTCCGCATACGGCACATCGAGCCTGCCGAAATGTTCCCGCAGGTGCGCATCCGCCTCGGCCAGGATCTCGCGGCCCGGACGCTGCGCTTCGCGCCGGTAAAGCTTCCACTGCAAGTCCTGCAGTACGATGAGGGCCAGCGAGTCGGCACTGCCCTGCCCGTCCGCCGTCCAATCCCAGCTTTCCAGCAGCGTCACGGCCTCCGACAACGTTCCAGCCGCGCGGGCGTCTTCCACGGCCGCCCTGAAGGCCTCGCCAAGGCGGGACGACTTGTCATAACCCTTGTCGAACTTGATGCGGTGAATGTCGGCATCGTCGAAGATGTCATCGGCCTCCAGCAATGTCTTTGCCCGGAGGATACGGTTCGTCGTCCAAGTCTCGACGCCCACGAGACCCGGATAATCTTCCGGCTGCATGTCGTCCGCCGGGGCGGTTGCGAGCCAGGGGAGATTGTTGGAATTGACGATATAGCCGGCGGGCGGATTCAGCAGGAACGGAATGCGCTCAGGCGGCTCATAATCCGTCCAGATGAGGTCGCTGCGATCGCCCGGCAGGACATTTTCCCACGCGACCGACGGATCGCGCTTCGGCAAGCGGGCGTTGTAGAGGTAAGCAATGTTGCCCAGCTTGTCGGCATAGATGTAGTTCGTCGCGGGGATCGCCTGCATGGCCATCACGCCGCGCCATTCCTCCAGCGATTTCGTACGGCTCAGCCTGTAATACTGTTCAAACTGACGCGTCTCGCCATAACCGGCATACCGGATCGCATAAGCGCCCGAATTGTTCTTGATGACCGGTCCGTGTACGGAGCCCCAGACGCTTTGGCGCACCGGCACGATGACCGGGCCGAACTTCACCTTCAGCCAGACATGCCGGTGATCGAGATCCTTCCATTCGCCATCGAGCTGATAGCGCTTGCCGCTCTCGTCCAGCACAAGCTTGTAGACATCCGTCAGATCCGCGCGGTTGACCGTGTTGGTCCAGCCGAGATGGGCGTTATGCCCCATCAGGATCACCGGGCTGCCCGGAAACAGCGCGCCCTGCATGGACCAACCCTCGCCGCTCGCAACGCGCGCCTCGTACCAGGCGGCCGCACCCTCCCACGGCTGATGCGAGTTCGAGACAAGGACAGTGGAACCATCCGCCGTGCGATGCGGTGCGAACGCAAATGCGTTCGAGCCGCGCTCGATATCCGGCGGAAGTTCGCCGTTGCCGAACAGACGCGAGACGGTCGCGTCCACCCCGAAGAACAGCGGCGAGACGAGCACGAAGCCGCCGATCACATCATCGCCTGTCAACGGGAAGATCTGGGGGCGGAGCACTTCCCTGGGGTGCTGCGCCGCATAGAGATTCAGACCGTTTGCATAGCCTTGCGCCATCGCGCGCGCCTCGGGTGAGACCTTGTCGATACCGGCCTTGAGTTGGCCCTGAACGTCGATCAGCTTTCCGAAATAATCCGCCTGCGCCCCTTCCGGACCGTCGACCGCGCCAAGCTCGCCGCGCACGGCAAGCACCTGGCGCTGGATCGTCGCGAAGTCATCTTCGGAATGCGCGTAGGCGAGACCAAATGCCGTCGCCGCGTCTGTGTCGCCATAGATCGTCGGAACGCCGTATTCGTCGCGCTCAATTCGATAGGGTGCGGGCGCCACCGTACTCTCCAGCGCCGCAAGGCGCGCGCCATTGCTTGCGCAAGAGGAGACCGAGAAAGCGAAGCCGATCAGCATAAGGAGCATAAGCCCCGCGCCAGCGAAGCGAAGGATACGCAGCATCATTTTGGGTCTCCGGAATCGATGTCTTGCTGGAGCGTGTCGATCACGCCAATGAAACGCTGGATCAGGGCCGTGGCCGCGCGCACTTCGGCGATCTTGGCGCCGCTGCGCACAAGGCCTTGCTCAAGCAGGCGGACTTCCTTCGCGACCATCGCGCTCACCCGGGTCCGTCCCTTGCGGGTGACGGCGACAAGGCGCGAGCGCTGGTGCTGAGGATTGTCTTTCAATTCGACGAGGCCATCTTCGGCAAGGGTGTCCACTAGACGCTGGATGAACTGCCGGCTGGTGGCCCGCCAGGTCGCGATTTCGGGCACGGTGCGCGGACCCGCAGCCATCAGGTAACGCAGCACGCCGCGGCTGGCATTGGCCAGCTGCCGGTCGCCATGCACTGCGCCGACGATCTCCGACAAGCGGAAATGCGCCTGCGAGACCGTGTCTGCAAAACGCAGGACATCGCGCAGGTCATCGCTCAGGGAAGGGTCGTGGGACAAGTCCATATGACAACCATAGTTGTCACTGCCTGCCGGCGTCAATCCCTCTCACGAAAGCGTGAGGGTCAGGCGTCCCAGGTCTTGTAGCTCTTGCGCATGTGGGCGACGCCGTCGCGCACGATCTCCTCAAGCACGTCCATGTCGACGTCCCCCAGCTTGCCCAGATACAGGCAGCTCTTTCCGGTCTTGTGCTTGCCGAGACGGCCGAGCCGTTCGGTCATTTCGGCGGACGTGTAGCCGGGCAACACATAGACCACCATGTTCGCCTTGCGCGGGCTGAAGCCGGTCAGGCACATCTCGCCGGAATGCCCGCTGTCATAGGTATAGGCGTATCGGCCGAAGCCGATGATGCTCGGCCCCCACATCTTCGGCTTGAGGCCGGTGACCTTCGTCATCCATTTCAGCAGGATTTCCGCGTCCGTCTTGCGCGGGCCGTCGTCCATCGCCGCGATGAAATCTTTCGGGGCAATCTCGGTCGCCTTCGTCTTGGGTTCTGCTTTCGCCATCGGTTGCTCCTCCCGCATAGCGCAGACTGCGGCGCGTCTCCTGTCCACGTCAAGCCGTGCGCGCGTTTTCCCACAAGCGACCCAAGGGGCGGCGTGCACTCGGCACGAAGGCTGTCCGGGGAGCCGACAAAATGGCGACGGCGGCGGGCCCCAGTTTGAAGCCTGCGGCGGCGCGCGCCTCGTCCGGCAAGGCGAGGTAGGCGGCCTTGAGCGCATCGAGGCAGGCCGCGCGGTAGGGCGCAGCGGGTACGGACCAGTCGGCCCCGCCCTGAGTGTATTGCACAGTCGCGGCGGACTGGCTGACGGCCAACGCATTGGCTGCCAGATATGGCAGATAATCGCGTGCGGCCATCGTGATCAGGTCCTGCAGATCATCGGGTACGCGCTCGGGCAGCCGCGCCGCCTCGGCGTCGGCAGGGCGCATGGACCAGACCCGCGAGACCCAGGCCTGAGTATAGGGCGCAGTGTCGCGCAAGATCAGGGCCGGTGTGGGGTCGTGCGAAAAATGGCGCAGGAACGGACCCATCAGGCCGAAGTCCGCCTCGACCGGCCGCTCTCCCATCAGGAAAGGCCGGACACGGAAGATCGCTTCGAGCATCTGCAGCGTGTCGCGGTAGAGCGCTTCGATCACGGGCGCCGTCCGGCGTGTGACCCCGTCTTGCCTCAGGTATTGGCGGCGCTGGCGCGCGAGGATCAGGTGGCGGCGGACGCTGAACGGCAGCGGAACATCGCGCAACATTGTTCGTGCAATCTGCGAGCTCATCAGTGTGCGGTCTTCAACGAAGGCCCAGCGGTAGTACAGCGCCGGACGCCACAGCCACTCGTCGAACAGGTCTTCCAGCAACAGACTGAAGAAGCGGGTCAGCGGATCCCGAGGCGACAGCGCGGGGCCCGCGAAAGCCGTTTCAAACTCCGCAATGATCGCCGTTGTGTCGGTAAGCCACCTGCCATCAGGCGCCTGAACCTGCGGCATCTGGGCGATGCCGGTTTCGCGGGCGCAGCGCCGGAAGTCGGCCGTGTCCATGCCGACAAATTCAAAGGCAACGCCCTTGACCCGGAAATAGGCTTCAAGCTTGCCGGTGAAGTATGAGAGCTTGAGCCCGTGCAGGCGATAGGGCGCGTCTCCCGTGCCGACGGTTTTCGGATGACCCCGGCGTTCGGGTGCAGTTTCCAAGTCGCGCTCCTTCATTGACCCCGGCATCGGGGCGCTATGGCTTGAGACGGGCGATCAGACTCGATGTGTCCCAGCGATTGCCGCCCATCGCCTGCACTTCGGCATAATAGGCGTCAACAATCGTGGTTATGGGCAGGCTCGCACCGACTTCCTCGGCGGCGTCCAGCGTGATGCGCAGATCCTTGCGCATCCAGTCCACCGCGAACCCGAAATCGAACTTGCCCTCGGTCATTGTCTTCCAGCGGTTCTCCATTTGCCAGCTCTGCGCCGCGCCGCCCGAAATCGCTTCGATCACCTTCGCCGGATCAAGGCCGGCCTTGTCTGCAAAGTGCAGCCCTTCAGCGAGGCCCTGAACGATTCCGGCGATGCAGATCTGGTTGACGGATTTCGCAAGCTGGCCCGAGCCCGTCTCGCCGATCAGGGTGATCTTGCGGGCAAAGGCGTTCATCACCGGCTCGGCGCCCGCGAAAGCGGCTTCGTTGCCGCCGCACATGATCGTAAGCTTGCCATTGATCGCGCCCGCTTCGCCGCCGGAGACCGGTGCATCAATGAAATGCGCGCCCTTCGCCTTGCAGCGCGCCGCGAGTTCGCGGGCGAGACCGGCAGAGGCCGTGGTGTGGTCGATGACCGTCATGCCGGCGCCGAGGCTCGGCTCGAATGCCTCGAACACGGCGCGCACATCCGGGTCATCGCCGAGGCACATCAGAACATACTCGGCGCCGAACACGGCCGAGGCCGGATCCTTCGCCGCCTCACCCCGGTGAACGCTGGTCCACGCGGCGGCCTTGGCGCCCGTACGGTTCCAGACACTGACCTGATGTCCCGCGCGGGCAAGGTGGCCTGCCATGTGGAAGCCCATGACCCCGAGGCCGAGAAAAGCGGTACGCGCCATGTCTGTCTCCTTTTGGGACGCCCAATAGATTGAATTTCATCGAAATCCCATCCCCACCCGAAGCGTCAGTTTCACCACGACCTGATAGACGGGTAATCTCCGTCAGAAGGACAGGACCAGGACGATGGCAACCGCCATGACCCCGCGGAACCGCGCAGGCAGAATGCCTGCCATCCCGTCCCGCAAGATGGGAACGTGGAAGATGGCGTATGCCGACTTCCTCACGGCCTTGATGGCCTTCTTCATGCTGATGTGGCTCGTCAGCGGCGTGTCTCCGGAATCGCGCGCTGCGATTGCCTCGAAGTTCAAGACGCAGAGCGCGGCGGGTGCCGCGGTGCTGCCCCGGGTGCCGGACGAAGCCGCCGAGCTGTTGAGCCTTCTTAAACTGTCCGAAACCCTCAGCCAGGCGGGCGACAGCGTCATCCTCACAGCCGAACCCGACGGCGTGCGCCTCGATCTGGTCGATACGTCCGGCCGCCCCCTGTTTGAAAGCGCCAGCGGCGCACTGACCGCCGAAGGCCGAGCTTTGGTATCGGCAGCGGCCGCGACGCTCGCCCCCCTGCCAAACGCCTTGTCCATCGAAGGCCACACGGATGCCTTCGGCCTGGTCAAAGCCGGTTACTCCAACTGGGAACTGTCGTCAGACCGCGCCAACGAGGCCCGGCGGCTGCTGGAAGCAGGCGGCGTGACATCTGACCGCCTTCTCGCGGTGACCGGCCTTTCCGATACCCAGCCGCTCGACGCCGGACAGCCGCACCTCGCTCAGAACCGCCGGATCAGCCTGAAAGTTCATCTGATCACCCAGCCGTGAGGCATCGGCGCCACGCCAGTGTGCCTTTTTTGCCGCAGCCTGACCCCTCCCCCGCATTCGCCCCTTGGCGCGGGCCCGGCGCCGTGTATCGTCTGCGCACATGAAGTTCACGGATTCCCACCTGTTGCCGGCTGGCCTCGAACGGTCGCTGCGGTTCTACGTCACGAACCCCAGCCCCTGCCCGTATCTGCCTGACCGCAAGGAACGCAAGGCGTTCACGAATCTGGCGATTCCAGAGGCGGACGCTGTCCACAACGTGCTCAGCCAGTCCGGTTTCCGTCGCAGCCAGTCGATTGCTTACCGGCCCGCCTGCCTGCGCTGCAATGCCTGCCGCAGCGTGCGCGTGCCGTCGCGCGAATTCGATCTCAGCCGGAATGACCGGAAAGTGTTGGCGAAGAATGCCGGTCTCGTGCGCCGGCCCGTCACCTCCCAGGCGACGCGCGAACAGTTCCGCCTGCTGAAGTCCTACGTCAAAACCCGTCACGACAATGGCGGCATGTCCGAAATGACCTATCGCGATTACGTCGCGATGGTGGGCGGCAGCCCCGTGCAGAGCCTGATCTTCGAATACCGTGACGGGGCGGAAGACAACGCGCCGCTCGTCGCCGCCTCGATCACGGACATCCTCCGCGACGGATTCTCGATGGTCTATACCTTCTTCGACCCAGAACTTGAGGCGCGCAGCCTCGGCCACTACGTGATCCTTGACCACATCCGCCATGCACAGGAACGCGGCCTGCCGCACGTGTATCTGGGCTATTGGGTCAAGGGCAGTCCCAAGATGGCCTACAAGCGCCGCTACAAACCCCTCGAAGTGCTCGACGGCGACGCCTGGCGGCCCTTGAGAGACGACGAGTAATCCGCCAGAAGCAAAGGCCCGGCAGAGGCCTGCTGCGGTAAATGGGGAGGTCCAGCAATGATCAACCGGCGCAATCTCGTCGGCGCGGCCGCCCTCGGGCTGGCGGGCGCCGCTGCCACCTTTGCGAATCCCAAATCCGGCGAAGCCCTGTCCGGGCCGGCCATCAGCCGGAGCCGCCGGCGCTTCAACATGGTGACGACCTGGCCGAAAGGTCTTCCCGGCCTCGGCCGCGCAGCCGAGCGGGTCGCCGAACGTGTGTTCGAAATGTCGGACGGCCTCATGGAGATCAAGGTCTTCGCCGCGGGCGAGCTCGTCCCCCCCTTCGAAAGTTTTGACGCCGTCGCCAACGGCTCGGCCGACATGTACCACGGCGCCGAATACTACTGGACGGCCAAGTCCACCGCCTTCCCCTTCTTCACCGCCGTGCCCTTCGGCATGACCGCGCAGGAGATCATGGGCTGGATCGACCATGGCGGCGGCCAGGCCCTCTGGGATGAACTCTCCGGGCAGTTGGGCATCAAGTGTATCTAGTGCGCCAATGCCGGCCACCAGATGGGTGTCTGGTTCCGGCGCGAGATTACCGGGCTGAACGATTTCGTCGGCCTCAAGATGCGCATCCCCGGCCAGGGCGGCGATGTGCTGCGCGCCCTCGGCGGCGCCTCCATCGCGCTGGCTGGCGGCGAAATCTACCAGGCGCTGCAAACGGGTGCGATCGACGCCACGGAATGGGTTGGTCCGTGGAATGACTATTCCCTCGGCTTCCACCGTGAAGCCCCGTATTACTATGGACCGGGCTTCCACGAACCGGGCGCCAGCCTCGCCGTCGGCATCAACCGGAGAGTCTGGGACGACCTGATCCCCAGCGAACAGGCCATCCTCAAGGCCGCCTGCGAAGCCGTGAACCATCTTTCCCTCGGCGAATTCACCTACCAGAACTCCGTCCACCTCGACCTGCTCGTGCGCGAGCATGGCACCCAGCTTCGTTCGTTCCCGGACGAAGTGGTGAAACGCATGTCCGAAGCTGCCTTCGACGTGCGTGCCGCCAGCGGCAAGGACGGCATCGAGAAACGCATCTACGAGAGCTTTGAAGCTTCACTGAAACTCATGCGCGGCTGGGCGGACGTGTCCGACGGGCGCTACTACGCGCTCCGCGCGCTGGGCAAATAGGCAGCGGAGGCGAGGCGTTCATGGATACCCACGTCTTCCTGACAATGGGCACAGCGCTGAAATGGCTGGGCATCGCCTTGCTGCCGCTGTTTGCCCTCCCATTGCTGGTTCTGGTGGTACCGAAGCTGGCTGACGGCCTTGCAAAGCGCGTCATCGCTTTCATTGACGGACTGACAGGCAGCGCGCTCGGCATCGCGATGGCGTGCGGCGTCGCGCTCATCTTTCTACAGCTTATCGTGGTTCTTCTGCGCTACGCTTTTGGCCTCTCGTTCACCTGGCTCAGCGAAGCGATCATGTATGCCTTCGCGGCCATGTTCATGCTCGGTGCAGCCGGCGCCCTGCGCGATGATGCACATGTGCGTATCGACATCCTGCGCCCGCGCTTCGGCGAGAATGGCCGCAACTGGATTGAACTGGCCGGCGCCTATCTCTTCCTGTTCCCGATCTGCATGCGGATCATCACGACGAGCGAAGCTGGCCTCGCGCGCTCCTGGCTACTGCTGGAAGGTTCGCGCGAATCCGACGGCCTTCCGATCTTTTACCTCTTCAAGACACTGGTTCCGGTTTTCGCAGTTCTCCTGATGGCCCAGGGTCTCTCGGAGTCGCTCAAGGCGGCCCTCCGGTTGACCGGAGGCCTGCCACCCGCCGAGCCCTCCGATCCGTTGTCGAACGGAGACAAACGTGGAGCTTGAAGTCGTCCTCGCCATCGCGATGTTCATATCGGCAGTCGCCGCGCTGATCGCCGGCTATCCGGTCGCGCTCACCCTCGGCGGCGTCGCGCTCTTGTTTGCACTCGTCGGCATCGCCCTCGGCGTCTTCCCCGACTCCTTCCTGAAAGCTTTCCCGAGCCGGATCGAAGGCAACTCGATCATGCAGAGCCAGACCCTGATCGCGGTCCCGCTCTTCGTGCTGATGGGTGTCATCCTCGAACGCTCCCGCGTCGCCGAAGACCTCTTGAACATTGCCGCACGACTGCTCGCCGGCGTGCGCGGCGGCCTCGGCTTCGCGGTCATCCTCGTGGGCATGCTGCTCGCCGCCTCGACCGGCATCGTCGGCGCCACTGTCATCTCCATGACGCTCATCGCCCTGCCCACCATGCTACGCCAGGGCTATGACGTGCGCCTCGCCACCGGCACCATCGCCGCCTCCGGCACCCTCGGCCAGATCATTCCGCCCTCGATCATTCTCATCCTGCTCGCAGATGCGATCTCCAACGCCGCCAGCCAGGCGAATCTCGCGCAAGGCGCAGGCTCAGCCGTCGTCTCGGTCGGTGACCTCTTCGCCGGCGCGCTGATCCCCGGCCTCCTGCTGGTCGCGCTCTATCTCATCTTCGTCGCGATCGTGGCGATCGTCCGCCCCTCGGCCGCCCCCGCTGCGAAGCTTGAGGACGGCACTGCGCCGCTCACTTTCAACGACGTCGCCCTCGGCCTCGGCGCACCGCTCGCGCTCATCTTCGCCGTGCTCGGCTCAATCCTTGGCGGCGTTGCGCCGCCCACGGAAGCTTCCGCGATCGGCGCCGGCGGGGCAGTCCTGCTCGCAGGCCTGCGCCTCGCGCGCGACACCGGCAGCCGCCTGGGCCCCATGTTGCTGGCAGGCGTTGCCAGCCTTCCGGTTATCCTGATCCTCCGGAATGTGTTGGACCTGCGCGTCGGCGACATTGCCCATTCGGGCCTTGCGGCTGCAGCGATGGGGGCGACGGCGCTTGCCTGCCTCGTCCTGCTCGCCTCGCTCGTCGCCGGCCTCATGGTCCTGCGCCGCGCCGCCGAGCTGAAGCCCGCGCTCAAAAGCTCCGCCCACATCACCTCGATGGTGTTCCTCATCCTGATCGGCGCCTCGCTGTTCAGTCTCGTCTTCCGCGGCTTCGGCGGCGACGATCTGGTCGCAGGTGTCCTCCACAACGTGCCCGGCGGCATGTGGGGCGCGCTCGCCATGACCATGCTGGTCATGTTCATCCTCGGCTTCTTCCTCGATTTCGTGGAGATCATATTCGTGGTTGTGCCCCTTGTGGCCCCGCCCTTGATCCTGCTCGGCTGCGACCCCGTCTGGCTGGCCATCCTGATGGCGGTGAACCTGCAGACAAGTTTCCTCACACCGCCTTTCGGTTTTGCCTTGTTTTACCTGCGCGGCGCCGCGCCGCCCGAAGTCACCACGATGCAGATCTGGGCGGGCGCCGTGCCGTTCATCGGCCTGCAACTGCTTTTGCTGGCCCTTGTCGCTGCGGTCCCGTCCCTCGCGACATGGCTGCCGTCGGTCCTGGCAAGCTAGACCCATGGGACAGGACATTTCGCCGTTCCAGGCGATCGCGATCAGCCGGCGTGCGCATGAGATGAAGGCGGAAGGCCGCCGCATCTTCCATATGGAGTTCGGCCAGCCCTCCACCGGCGCGCCGTCTGCCGCGATTGCCGCCGCGCACACAGTGCTGGACAGCGAAGCCATGGGGTATTGGGAGAGCGTGCCGCTCAAGGCCCGCATCGCACGCCATTACCGGGAAACCTATGGCATCGAGGTGCCAGCGCACCGGATCGCCATCACTTGCGGCGCCTCACCGGC
>JAIXRO010000089.1 GCA_027485145.1 Hyphomonadaceae bacterium
AGTTCAATCCGGCCATAACTCACACGAACAAGACCGTCTCGTTCGAAGGCCGAAAGGTAACCGTTGATCGTCTTGCGCGTCAGGCCCATCATCTCCCCCAACAGCTCCTGACTGATCTTGAAGACGGGCCGTTCCAGTGCTTCCCCACCCTCCACGACTGCCAAAAGCCGCGCGGCAACGCGTTGGCGCGGCTTCAGGGAAATCACCTCTGCCGCCAGCTGCAGCGTTCTGCGGGTGTGGGCATAGGCGAACCCGGCAATGGCGCGCCATATCTCGGGTGATTTGGTCGCGACCTGATCCAGAGATGCCTCGGAGATTTCCAGAAGCAGGCTGGTCTCTACACAAACAGCTGTCACCAGCTGAACCGCCCCGGCTTTCCCGGAGGCATTTTCAGTTGAGTCATGCAACCATATCGAGTGTCTCTTTGGCTGCATAGTAGTTTGCCTCGGCCTCGGCGGGTGGGATGTAGCCGATGGGGCCAAAGATGCGCTGGTTGTTGTACCAGTCGACCCAGCGCAGGGTCGCCATTTCCACGGCTGATACGCTCGGCCAGGATCGCTGCCGCCAGATGACCTCGGTCTTATAAAGGCCGTTGATGGTCTCGGCCAAGGCGTTGTCGTAACTGTCGCCAACGCTGCCGACCGAGGGGACGAGGTTGGCAGCGGCCAGGCGCTGGGTATAGTTCATGGCAAGGTATTGAACGCCCCTGTCGCTGTGGTGGATCAGGCCATCTTCCGGACCCGGCCTGCGGGCATGGATCGCCTGCTCCAGAGCATCCAGAACAAAGCTGGCGGTGGCTGAAGTGCTGACCTTCCAGCCCACAATCCGGCGGGCATAGGCGTCGATCACGAACGCCACGTAGACGAACCCGGCCCAGGTGTGCACGTAGGTAAAATCGACCACCCACAGTGCGTTCGGCCGTTCAACCCGGAACTCACGATTGACCTTGTCCAGCGGGCAGGGGGCTTTCGGGTTGCTAACCGTGGTGACCGTCGTCTTGCCACGCCGGACACCTGCAAGCCCCATGGCCGCCATCAGCCTCTCCACGGTGCACCTGGCGACTGCAACGCCATCGCGCAGCAACTGATGCCAGACCTTGCGCGCGCCGTAGAGGCCGGAACTGGCCTCTGGTCTGAGCCCGAGGTTTCTACCAGCTATGAGTAGAGCCTTCGCCCGGTTTGATGCGCATGCTTGGGCGTGATGGCAACAACCGGGTTGGGGGTTAACCCCCAACCCGGTTTGCCGACTGAACCGGTTCCCATCTCAGCCGGGGTTCTGTTCCCGAGGCTCGAGTGGGGCCGGAAGTGGTTGTAGTCGTGCCGCCAGTCAGCCAGCACCTGACGAGCATGGCCAAGGCTGGTGAACAGCGTCTCATTCAAGCATTCGTCACGCAGGCGAGCGTTGAAGCTCTCGATGAAGCCGTTCTGCTGCGGCTTGCCTGGCGCGATGTAGTGCCACTCGACGTCACGATCCCGCGACCATCGCAGGATCGCCATACTGGTCAGTTCAGTGCCGTTATCGCTGACCACCATGGCTGGCTTGGCCCAGCGCTCGAGAATGGCGAGATCGAGCTCGCGGGCAACGCGCATGCCCGAGATCGAGGTGTCGGCGATAAGCGCCAAGCACTCCCGGCTGTAGTCATCGACCAGGGCGAAGATCCTGAACCGACGTCCGCAGACGAGCGCGTCCGACACGAAGTCGAGGCTCCAGCGCTGGTTCGGCCCCTGAGGGATCGTCATGGGCGCCCGCCTGCCCAATGCCCGCTTGCGGCCACCACGCCGGCGCACCTGCAGGCGCTCCTCGCGATACAGCCGCCGGAACTTCTTGTGGTTCATCGTCCATCCTTCCCGGCACAGCAGCCAGTGCAGTCGGCGATAGCCGAACCGGCGGCGCTGCCCCGCCAACTCGCGGATGCGGGTTCGTGCCTCGGCATCATCCGGCCGCCGGCTGACATAGCGCACCGTCGTTCGATCCACGCCCAGAGCCTCGCAGGCCCGGCGCTGGCTCACCTCGAAAACCTCCTGGAGATGAGCCACCGCCTGCCGCTTGGCGCCAGGCGTCAAAACTTTTTTGCGCTGATCTCCTTGAGCATCGCGTTATCGAGCATGGCGTCAGCCAGGAGACGCTTCAGCCGAGCGTTCTCCTCCTCCAGCGACCGCAGCCGTCGGGCATCGGACACCTCCAGGCCGCCATACTTGGCCTTCCACTTGTAAAACGTCGCTGAGCTGATCCCGTGGCGGCGGCACACATCCGCCGTCGCCATGCCGGCCTCCTGCTCCTTCAACACCGCGATGATCTGCTCCTCGCTGAACCTGCTCCGCTTCATATCCATCCGACTCCTTCATGGGCCGGACTCTACTCAAACCTGGAGGAAATCTACGGGCTCAGACCACCGCTAAGTGCAGTCATTCGGCTTTTCGGATTGCCGATTGGCCCCGCTTATGGCCGCAGCTGGGTGGGGAGCGGACCGGCCGGTTTAGTGCATGCCAAAGGGTCAGCTTCGCCTGTTGGCAGGTAACGGCTCGGTCCAGATGCATGGGAAGCAGCAGCTGCGCCGCAAGCTGCCCCCCATGTAGCGATCTGTCAGAATGCGATCGATGCCGATGCTCGGACTGTGCGCGGCGTGCCTTGGAGCAGCGCCGGCGTGAAGACATCGAACGACGATGCCCAGAACGCGTCGTCGAACACATTGTCCACCGTGAGCCGCAGGGTCACCGGCGCGTCGCCCGCCGCAAGGACATAGCGCGCGCCGAGATCGACCGTGGTCCAGTCGTCGAGGGTCAGCGTGTTGGCCGCGTCGGCAAATTGCTCGCCCGTGTGGGTGACACGCCCGGTGAGCGTGAAGCCGGGGACGAAGGGCATGTCCCATTCGACATTGGCGTTGAAGGTGAGCTCGGGCACGCCGACCACCTCGCGTCCGTTGTCGAGCTCGGCATCGTTGAGCGCGAGGCCGGTGATCAGCCGCAGGCCCGGCACGATCTCGCCGTTCAGCGTCGCCTCGATCCCCTGATGCCGCTGGTTGCCGACATAGCCGAACACCTGCTGTCCGCCCGCAGCGAGCACACCCTCACCCGGCCGCTCGATCCGGTAAAGCGCAAGGCTCGCGAACATCCGGCCGATGGCGAATTTGGCACCGATCTCGAACTGCTCGGACACGCGCGGGGCGAGCACTTCGCCCGGATTGGCGAGCGCCGGGTCGATCGGCGCAGTCGGGCCCTGCTGCAATGCCTCGATATAGTTGCCGTAGAGCGAGAGCCCTTCGGCGGGCTTGACCACGACGCCGACGACAGGAGTCCAACGGTTTTCGTCGTAAACGGAATCGAGGCCGCCGCCGAAATAGCTGAAGCTTTCGACGCGGATTTCCTGATAGCGCACCCCGCCGGTCAGCAGCACCTTGTCGCCCAAGAGGCCCACCGTGTCCGAGACGAACAGGCTCGACAGGCGGTTCTTCGCGATCGGGAAGGGATCGTCGAGATCTCCGCCGACGAGGGTCGAAGCCGGGATCGCAAGCTGCGGCGTGTTATAGAGATTGGTCGCAAACCCCGCGAAGCCCGGCCCGTAGAGGAAGTCGTAGGCGTTGCGGTTGACCTGCCAGTTGATGTTGCCGCCAAGGTTCACCTCATGGGTCGTGCCGCCGAGCCCAAAGCGACCGCGGAAACCCGCCTCGATCGCCGCGTTGTTGTCGGTGCGCGGAACGAATAGCGCATTGCCGTTTGCCGCGCCGGTTGCCTCATTGAGCGCAGTGATCCCGCCGTAGATCCCGTCCTCGCGTCCGTCGCGCAGCCCGCCCCGGGCGTAGAGCATGGCATCTTCCGACAGATCGTATTCAAGGCTGAGCGTGCCGAAGATGTCGCGCAGTTCGGTGAAGGTATAATCCTGCGCGTAGTTGGCAACGCTGTCCGGCAGGCGCGGGATGAAGCTCGTAATTGTGACCTTGGGCCGCAGGCCGTCGACGCGGACTTCCTGATAGGCCACATCCAGCGCCGCGCGGAAGGCACCGCCGTCATAGTCAAGCGCGGCGCCGAGCACCTGCGTGCGGCGGTCCTCGCGGTCGATTGCCACCTCGCCGTCACGGTAGGCACCGTTGACGCGCAGGCCCCACTGCTTGCTTGCCCCGAACCGGCGCGACACATCAAAGCTGCCCCCGACATGCGCATCGCCGACGATGCCGACCGTGGCGCGCGTCACGTCGCGGGTGCCCGCGCGTTTGAGGCCGAGGTTGACGCTGCCGCCAAGGCTCGAGCCGCCGGGCGCTGCGCCGTTGATGAAGGCGTTGGCGCCGTTCAGCACCTCGACCCGCTCGAACAACTCGGGCGCGATCAGCTGGCGCGGGGCGATGCCATAGAGGCCGTTCACGCCGATATCGTCACCGAACAGCGCGAAGCCGCGGATCACGAACTGCTCGGCGGCATTGCCGAAGCCGTAGGTAGTGCGCACGGTCGGGTCGTTGTCGAGCACTTCGCCCAGCGTCAGCGGCTGCTGGTTGTAGATCAGCGTCTCGTCAAAGCTGCGGATCGCAAACGGCAGGTCCTCGGCCGGCATCGGGCCAAACACCCCGGCCTCGCCGCCATTGATGACCTGTGTCGCATTGTTGCGCTGGGCGGTGACGACGATCGCCGCGCTGTCCTGCTGCTCCTGCGCGGCGGCGGGGGCCGCTACCATAGCGGCAAGGAGCGAGGCGGACAGCAGGTAGCGGGTCTTGATCATCGTTTAGGTTCCGGATTCGAGGTTGAGGAGGAAGAAGAGGTCACCCGCGCCGGTGCCAAGCGATGGCGACGGCAAGGAACGGGGTGAACAGCAGTGCGCAGGCAGCAAGATCGGGCACGCCGTCTCCGAGAAGGCCGAGGATCAGCCCAGTCAGACTGGCAACCAGCAGCACCAGCGGCATGGCGAAGACCTTTGCAAGGCTGCGGCGCGCAGTGCGGGGCGACGGCAGATGCTTCAAGCCCTTGCCTCCCGGACGGCGCCGCTCGCGATCTCGTCGATGCGCCGATCGATGCGGCCGGGCTCACGTCGCAGCCACAGAAGGATCCCGGTCCACAGCACCCAGATCGTGGCGATATCGAGCAGCGCCCAAAGCAGCTTGAGTGGTAGCCCACCGTAGTCGCCGAAATGCAAGGGCTTGGACAGCATCAGCGCCTGGTTGATGGCGGGCATTTCGCGGGTATCGGTCAGCGTGCCCTCGCGGGCATCGATCAGGGCCGGGGTGAGCAGGAACTGCGTCGCGGGCCGGTCGCCTTGGAAGAACACTGCGTAATGATGCCCCGTGCTGAAGGCGCCGCCCGGAAAGCCGATGAACTGCGGGGCGCGGTTCGGAAGTGCGCTTTGCGCAGCAGCCATCGCCGCATCCAGCGACCCGTATTCGGCCGGAGCCAGCGGGGCCGCACCTTGATAGCGCGCGGTCATCTCGGCGAGCTCGCCGGACTGCCATTGCGCCGTGAGCGGGTCAGCCAGCGTGTTGATCACGCCCGTCAGGCCGACGACCAGCGCCCAGCCCAGCGTGACGACACCGAAGAGGTTGTGCTGATCGAGCCGCCGCACTCTCTGGCTGCGGGCCGTGCGCAATGTCCCGAAAGCCAGCCTCCGCATGAAAGGCGCATAGAGCACCACCCCCGAAATCAGCCCGACCACGAAGAGGAAGCCCATTGCCCCAAGGAACAGCATCCCCGGAAGCCCGAGGAACAGGTCCGTATGGAGCGTGAGAATGAAATCCATGACGCCGCCGCTTGGTGCAGGTCCGATCACTGCGCCGGTCGCGCGGTCGAGGAAGAGGAGCGTCATCTCCGTTTCCGAAGCACCGGCGCGCGGCCCTGTGGTGACGGTCAGCAACGGGCTGTCATTGCTGAAGGCCATGAACAGCGGCACTTCGCCGGGGCGCTGGGCGAGCGCCTTTGCAAGCATCGCATCGAGCGGCAGCCCGGCCTGAGCCGAAGGCGCTCCTGCCAGCCGCGCCTCGTAATCCTC
>JAIXRO010000079.1 GCA_027485145.1 Hyphomonadaceae bacterium
GCGACGCTTCAGGTCGGCAAGTTCTGACCGTCTGGCGGCGATGTCCTTGTCCGCCTCCGCTAGTGTAAGCTGCGCCCTCCGGACGTCGGCTTCTGTTAGAGTAAATGCCCGGCGCAACGCCTCAAGGCGGGCGACGTCGGCGCGACCCACATCCAGATCACGTTGGACCGACTGCAACTCGGTCCTCCTCGCGTCATATTGCTGCGATACCTCTTTTAGCCGCTCCTGCAGTTGCTTGCTTTGAGCGGCGAGTTCATTCACAGACCGTTGGCCGCCCTGCTCCTGGGCTTTAAGGCGCGCCATCTCGTCGGTCAGCGCATCACGTTGACGGCGGAGGCTGATCACGTCGCGCTCGATCGCTTCTCGCTCCGCCGCGAGTTGTTTGAGGTCAACAACCCTCTTCTCCAGCGGCGGGATCTGGGCGCGCGCTGCGTCAACGCGCCGGTCCGATTCGCCGAGTTCGTTGCGACGGCTGGTGATCTGGTCGTCCAGACCCTTGATTTCGCTTCTGCGGGCGGAAACGGTCTCCTGCTGGCGGCCCTCCTCGCTTCGAAGGTTTGTCAGGAGCATGTGCGCGGACTGGACGTTTTGCTGCACCGACGCGAGCTCTTTGCCGAGGTTGGCCACTTCGCGCGCGAGCGCATCCCGATCACCCTTTAGTTTGCTCCCGTCAGCCGCGACCTTCATCGCCTCATCCGTTTCCCGCCGCAGCCTGTCGCGGACCGTGGTCAGGTCCGCCACAACAGCCAAGAGTTCGGTTCGTCGCCGCTCGGCGTCTGCGATGTCTCTTTCCCGCTGCGCCACCGCGGTTCTTACGTCAGCCTTCGCCGCTTCCTCCTCTTTTCGGGCGACGGCGATGCTGCTGCGCAGCCCGGCTTCTTCGGCTCGCAGCTCGTTTCCCCGCAACTCCAGTTGCCCGACCTGCTCCGCGAAACGATCACGCTCGCGCCGCAACGTCTGCGCGTCGGAGGCGCGTTTTTCAGCCGCTTCGGCCTTGGCCAGCATGTCACTACGGCGCGCATCAAGCTCCCTGATCTGCGCCAGCAGCGTGTCGCGTCGCGTTTCAGCGGCTGCTACGTCGCTTTCGCGCTTTGCAAGGCTCAACTCCCGCGCGTCGACCGAACGCACATGATCGCTCACTGTGACGAACTGCGCTACGTTCAGCCCCACGACGGCGAGCGCCAGGGCGACGACGCCCGGAAGCACCCAACGGCTCTGCGTTGGCGGGCCAGGCGCAGCCTCAGCTCCCGACGATTGCACGCTCGATCCGGTCAACGCACCCCTCCATATCGTTAGCTAGTTCGTGCACCCAGAAGCGCAGGACGGTCCAGCCGCGCGCTTGCATTTCACGATCCCGAAGGATGTCGGACACCTTCCGGTTGCCAGCGGCGTCTGTGTGCCATCGGCGCCCGTCCACTTCGATGTCGAGGCGCCGGCCGTTGGCCTCGATCGCCAAATCAAGGTAGCGTGTCCCAACAGGATGCTGTGGCATCGGGTTCAGGCCCCGCGCGCGCATCGCCGTGTAGAGTCGCCGCTCCCAATCGCTGTCAAACAAACCTGTTTTGGGCGGCGACCAGGGCGTCGATGCGCGAGACGCGAGAAATTCGATGTGACGGACGCCGCAAGCGCGCGCGTGTGACAGATCGCCGACAATAACGCAGACCGCGCGGGCCCGGCTTACGGCTACATTAAGCCGCCTGCGTTCTTTCTGAAGAAAACTCCTCGCGCTCGTCGGTGCCCCTGGCGCCAACACCAGCGAAAAGAATACGACGTCGGCTTCCGCGCCCTGCCACTTGTCGACCGTCGCCACGCGCAGACTTAGACGCCGTGCATCATCCTCAGACACGCGCGCGCTCACCGCCGCCTGGATTTCCGCGACTTGGGAGTTGAATGGCGAAATCACGCCGACGGACCCTGTAACCCCGCTATCCGCCGCAAGCGCCCCGATGAGGGCTGCAATGCGATTGGCCTCTGCCTTATTGACGTTGCCGCCATCCCTGCGCGTCATTGCGCCCGTGACGTCTTCCCACGCGAGACCTGACTTGTAGCCAGTGGGCGGGCTGAAGTGATCATCGTCCTTTCGGCCAACCAGCCTGCCTTCATAGAAATCTGCGTTGAGGTAATCCACGATCGCAGGCGCGGAGCGAAACTGGTCGGCAAGAAACATGCGTCGGGTGATTGGGCGCGCATCGGCGAAATCAAAAAGCGAGTTTACGCTTTGCGCCACGGCCGCGCGCCCCTGCGCCGGAAGCTTGGCGGCGTCCATAAGCGCATGCTCCGCGGCGTTCCCGAGGCTCGGTATGAACCTCAGCTGCATCGGGTCTCCGACCACCACCGCATTGCGGGCGCGGGCCATCAGTGGAAGAGCGGAGGCGACGTCGCACTGGCTCGCTTCGTCAAAAATGACGTAATCGAAAAGGCGGGGGATCAGTGGAATACGCGACGGAGCTGATAAGGTGCTGATAGCCCAGAGGGGACGGCGACGCAGAACAACGCGCGCATCCTCCTCGCTCATCGCCTTTGCGCTCTTGCCTTTCTCGAATTCAATTTCTTTCAGTCTCGCAGCTACGAATAGTCTTTCCTCGGGATCAGGGGTAACGATGCGGCGCGCAATTCTCGGTAATCGCCGGACCAGCTCTTGTGGAAGATTATCCCCAAGGGATGCGGAATTTGGACTCACGTTTGAAGTGCAACGTTTGATTTGAGGATTGAGAATGCCTCGGCTGGTGTTTTGAAGTCGAGGCATTTTCGGGGTGTGTCGTTGTA
>JAIXRO010000163.1 GCA_027485145.1 Hyphomonadaceae bacterium
CCGGCGCGCTGATTGGCGCCCACTCCCTGCCCGACGATCTCTACCGCGCAGGCCTTGCCTACGCGACCGGCACGGGCACCGAGATCAATCTCGTCGAAGCCCACAAATGGTTCAACCTTGCAGCTGCCCGCGGCCATGACGAAGCAAAGGCGCAGCGCCAGGACATGGCGGAAATGCTGACCTCGGCCGAGATCAAGATGGCGCTGCAGGCGGCCCGCGACTGGATGAAGCTGGCGAACTGAGCGGCCGCAGACGCAGCATGGTAATGCCTGCAACCACGAACCCGGCCCCGAACCCTGCGCCCGAAATCGGCAACTGGCCCACCAGGACCAGACCGAGGCTTGCAAGCCAAAGGATCGCCGGGGCGACGAAGCGCCGATCCCGCCAGAGAAGCGCGGCGCTGATCAAGGCGGTTCCGATGAGCAGCACGGCCGTGCCCAACAGGTAGGCCTGCATGCCCGCGACCGTACCGTCCGGGCCGACGATGCTGGCGGCGCCCGCCAACGCGATCAGGAAGGGTATCACGCCGGGCCAGCCGAGCCGCGCTTCGGTGACGAGGAAGAGTGCGGCCAAGCCAATGAGGAAGCCGAAGTCGATGGCCGCCCAGATGAGTTCGGCGGCGACGGGGTCCATTTGCGGTTGCGGCAGGCTCGTCAGTATACGTCCGCTGCCACCGAGAAGCGCGCCCCAGGCGCCGATCCCAACGAGACGAGTCATGCCGGCGCATCCATCACAGGCGCGTAGCTCACAATCTCGAACTCGATGTTGCTGTCATCGAAGAAATAGAAGCGGCGGCCGGGCACATAGTCGTCATGGCCGAAGGGCGACATGCCTGCAGCGCGAACCCGCGCCTCGGTCGCGACGAGATCATCGACCTCGATGCCTATGTGGTTGAGCGGCAGGCCTTTCTCGAACCGCTTTGGGCGCGTTGCGCCGGGCGGCGGCGAGTAAAGCGCGAGATAGTGATCGGCGGAGCCGACATGCACCGTGTGTCCGCCGCTGGCGGCCCGGCCACGCCAGCGCACATTCCAGCCGAAGATGCCAACCATCAGCTGGGCCGTATGCTCGGAATCCGGAACGGTGATGTTGACGTGCTCGATACGGGGCGAACGCGGGGTTGCCGGGGTCATGACCTGTCTCCTTCGTGGGTCTCGATTGATCCTGGCCCTTCTGGTACAATCTCAAGTCAGGTTTAGATCAAGCGGATTTTTCGATGATGCGTCATTCCGATATCCTGACCATCGGCGAACTTGCCGCGCGCACAGGTGTGCCGGTCTCCGCGCTGCGCTATTACGAACAACGCGGACTGATCCGGTCGCTACGCAGCGCCGGCAAGCACCGGCGTTTCCTGCGTTCGGACATCCGGCGGGTGTCTTTCGTCAGGATCGCCCAGTCACTCGGCCTGTCGATCGAGGATGTGCTCGGCGCTCTTGCCCGCCTGCCGGACGCACGCACGCCGACGGCGGCCGACTGGAGGCGGATCAGCACGGACATCGCCGCGCTGATCGATGCCCGCATTGCCGAACTGACGCGGACACGTGACCGGCTGGACGGCTGTATCGGGTGCGGCTGCCTCTCGCTGAAGCATTGTGCGCTGTATAATCCCGACGACCGGATGGGCGCGCTCGGACCCGGGCCTCGCCTCGTCATGGAAGTCTGAAGCGCCGTTCACCCCACCCGGCGCGTCATGCCTTTCCAGTAGGGCTCGCGCAGGTCCTTGCGGAGGATCTTGCCGGACGGGTTGCGCGGCAGGGCGTCGATGAAGTCGACGGATTTCGGCGCCTTGTAGCCGGCGATGCGTTCCTTTGCCCAGGCGATGATACTGTCCGCAGACGGATCTTCGCCCGGTTTCCTGACGACGATGGCCTTGACCGCCTCGCCCCATTTCTCGTCGGGCACGCCGATCACGGCGACGTCCGCGACGCCGGGGGCGCCGAAGATCGCGTTCTCGACTTCCGCCGGATAGACGTTCTCGCCGCCGGACACGATCATGTCCTTCACCCGGTCATGGATGAAGAGGAAGCCGTCCTCGTCGAAGTAACCGGCATCGCCCGTGTAGAAGAAGCCGTCGCGGACGGACTCCTTCGTCGCGTCGGCACGGTTCCAGTAGCCCTTCATGACGAAGCCCGCCTTGATGACGATCTCGCCGACCTCGCCGGTCGGCAACGGCTTGCCCTCGCCATCGACGACGCGAACGACGGCGCCCGGCCAGGGCACGCCGCAGGAGCGCAGCTTGCCCCAGACCGGATCATGCGCTTCGGGCGGCAGGAAGGTCCCGGCGCCGACCGTTTCAGTCAGGCCGTAAAGCTGCGTGAAGCGCGCATCCATGATCTCCACCGCCTGGCGCAGCAGGGCTTCGGAAATCGGCGAGGCGCCGTAGAAGACCTGTTTCAGGCTGGAGAAATCGGTCTCGCGGATGTTCGGCTGCTGCGTCAGCATAAGGATCACGGCCGGCACCCAGAAGGCGTGGACGATCCGGTGCTCCGGGATCAGCTTCAGGATCAGCTGCGGATCGATGTCGCGCAGGATCACGGTCTTGGCGCCCTGCGCCGCGCCGAGAATGCCGACATTGACGCCCGCGACGTGGAATTGCGGCATGGCGTTCATCACCGCCTCGCCCGCCCCATAGCTCGACCATTCGAGCAGCGAGGCCTGCCGGAACCAGGCGAGGTAATTGTCGTTGGTCAGCTGCACGCCCTTGGGCAGGCCGGTGGTGCCGGAGGTGTAGAGCTGGATGACGTCGTCATTGCCCTCGACCTTGAGGCCGGGGTTTCCGGCCTTCTTGGAGTCGCGCCAGGACGGGTAGAAATCCCAGTCCTCCCGGTCCCCATCCAGCGTGATGATGCGCTGCAGGTCCGGCAGCTCGGCCTTGATCTGGTCGATCATGGCGTAGAATTCCTTGCCGACGAACAGCACCTTGGCGTTCGCGTCGGCGAGGATGAACTTGACCTCCGGTGCGGCGAGACGGGTGTTGACCCCGTTCATCACGGCGCGGGCCTTGGCGGCGCCGAACATCATCTCGTAGTAGACGTCCGTGTTCTTCGCGAGGTAACCGATCCGGTCGCCGGGCTGGATGCCGAGGGCAAGGAGACCGTTGGCGACCTGGTTGGTGCGCTTCTCGAACTCCGCGAAGCTGGTGGTCCGGCCCTCGAACCAGAGCGCGGTCGCGTCCGGCCGCCGCTCCGCCTGCACGCGCGGGATATCTGCCAGATAGGGCATCGCTTCGATATCGATCATTCGTTTCCTCCACACGTCCTTCGGACCGTCTTTGAATTGAACTTACGGCTTTTCCCGCGCCTGTCAGCCCCCGGCACGCGGCTTCGGCGCGGCGAACCTTCCCCAAACACGCTTTGGCGAAGGTCTGATCCGTGCGACGCTCGCCTCGAACGCGAACGAACAGGCCGGAAGGACGCGCGGCATGACGATACTGCGAAACGGAATGCTGGGGGTGGTTTGGCTGGTCGCGGCTTGCGCCTCGACCGGCGAGGCCGCGCCGCCGGCTTCGGCTGCGATGCCGGCCTGCGTGCCGGACCGGGCATTGATCGTGCGCGACGAGGCGGCGCTGCTGGCGCTGTTGCCCTGCCTTGAACATCCGGACCCGGCGATCCGCGACGGATATGCCTTCGGGGCGCTGTCCGGTTCGCTGCGGGGCGGGACGTATCCGCCGGCGACACTCCGGCGGCTGCATATTGGCCTGACCGGCATGCTGGCCCGCGCACACCCGGACCCGGAGGGCTTTCGCGGGCCCTTCGCGGCGCTGGCACTTGCGGAATTGGCGCGGACGGACCGGATCGCGCCGTGGATGACCGAGGCGGAGCGAAGCGGGCTGATCTCCCTGGCGCAGGCCTATCTTGCGCAGCTGACGGATTATCGCGGCTTCTCAGAGACCGAAGGCTGGCGCCACGGTGTGGCCCATACCGCCGATCTGCTGATGCAGCTGTCGCTCAATCCGCAGCTCACGAAGCCGCAGGCCGAGCAGATCCTTGCCGCGATTGCGCTGCGGGTGGGGACATCGCAGCATGCCTATGTGTTCGGCGAAAGCGAGCGGCTGGCGGCGCCGGTGATCTATCTGGCGCAGACGGAAATGTTCACCGAAGCGGAGTGGACCGCATGGTTCACCGGCCTCTGGCCTGCCGGCGATGAACTGCGCAAGACGGCCTACAGTTCCGAGGCGGCGCTCGCGAAGTTGCACAACCTGCGGGCCTTTGCGCAGTCCGTGTATGTCAGCGCGGACGCCAGTGGTGACCGGATCTACGCACCCCTTGCAAAGGCAGCGCTTGAGCTGCTGAGCGGCTTGCCCTGAGCCGAACCTTGCGGCGCCGGGGCATTTGCGGCATTTCTCCCGCCATGACCCTCGCGACCACACCGCCCGACGCCCACCTTGCGGAACACATGCACGACATGGGCACGCGTGCCCGCGCCGCCGCGCGCGCGCTGGCCCTGCTGAGCCCGGCGGACCGCACGCGCGGCCTGAACGCCGTCGCCGCCGCGATCCGCGCCGCAGCGCCCGAGATCCTCGCGGCCAATGCCAAAGATATGGCCGCCGCGCAGACCAAGGGCCTTTCTGCCGCGATGCTGGACAGGCTGGCGCTCAACCCGGCACGCGTCGAAGCGATGGCGGCCGGTGTTGAAGCCGTCGCGCTGCTGCCGGACCCGGTCGGCCGGGAGCTTGCCCGCTGGACGCGGCCCAACGGGCTCGACATTGCGCGGGTGGCCGTGCCGCTCGGCGTGATCGGCATCATCTATGAGAGCCGGCCGAACGTGACGGCGGATGCCGGCGCGCTCTGCCTGCGCTCCGGCAATGCGGCGATCCTGCGGGGCGGCTCCGAAAGCCTGCATTCCTCGCGCGCGCTGGCCGGCGCGATGCGCAGCGCGCTGCAGCGCGAAGGCCTGCCGGAAGACGCCGTGCA
>JAIXRO010000119.1 GCA_027485145.1 Hyphomonadaceae bacterium
CTCGACACGCCGGGCCACGAGGACTTTTCCGAAGATACCTACCGTACACTGACAGCCGCCGACTGCGCGGTCATGGTGCTCGACGCGGCCAAGGGCATCGAGCCGCAGACGCTGAAACTTTTTGAAGTGTGCCGGATGCGGGACATCCCGATCGTCACCTTCATCAACAAGATGGACCGCGAGGCGCAGGAGCCGATCGCGCTGCTCGACGAAGTGCAGGACAAGCTGCAGCTCGACACCGCGCCGCTCTATTGGCCGGCCGCCAGCGGCCAGCGTTTCGCCGGCATGCTGGACCTTGCCCGCAACCAGTTCCTGCAGTTCGAGCGCCGCCCGGGTGAGCCCGCCCGCATCGGGCCGGCCACCGAAATCCCCGCCGACCCGGCGAGCCTCGAAGCGAATCTTGACCCCTACGTCTTTGCCGAGATGACCGAGGGCATCGAGATGGCCCGCAGCCTGCTACCGGCCTTCGATCCCGAAGCCTTCCGGACCGGCAACATGACGCCGGTCGTGTTCGGCTCGGCATTGCGCTATTTCGGTGTCGCCGAACTCCTCCGTACCCTGCACACCTATGCGCCGGCACCGCGCGACCAGAAGGCAATCCGCAAGGCCGAGCCGATCCGTGTCCATGCCGCCGACCCGTCCGTCAGCGGCTTCGTTTTCAAGATCCAGGCGAACATGGACCCGAACCACCGCGACCGTGTCGCCTTCGTGCGGCTCTGTTCCGGTGAATTCCGGCGCGGCATGCGCCTCAAGACCGCCGGCGGCAAGCAGCTCAACATCCACAACCCGATGATGTTCATGGCGCAGGACCGCGAGATCGCGGAGACGGCCTATGCGGGCGACGTGATCGGCGTGTCGAACCATGGCCAGCTGCGCGTCGGCGATTCGCTGTCGGAGACCGGCGACATCCAGTTCGGCGGCATCCCGAACTTCGCGCCGGAACTGTTGCGCCGTGCACGCGTCAAGGATCCGATGAAGGCGAAACACCTGCGCAAGGCGCTCGAAAGCCTCGCGGAAGAGGGCGTCACGCAGCTCTTCTCGCCGCAGATCGGCTCGGACATGATCGTCGGCGCCGTCGGCCAGCTGCAATTCGAAGTGATGATCGAGCGGATGACGGCGGAATATGCCCTCGAAGTCTTCTTCGAGCCCGCGCCCTACAACGTGGCGCGCTGGATTGCGTCAGACGATCCGAAAAAGATCGAGGACTTCATGGAGAAGAACAAGTCCGCCTCCGGAACAGATCTCGACGGCGCGCCGGTCTACCTCGCCAAGAACGCCTGGGATGTCGGCTACGCGCAGGAAAAGAACCCGGGGATCCGGTTCACGGCGACGAAGGAGCGGTCGCTCTAGTTTCCGGCGACGTCCGGCGTGATGTTTTCCGGCTCGCCGGCCAGCGTCTCGGGGGGCACCGGCTCGGCTTCCTTGCCCCAGAGCAGGGCGTCCGTACGCGGAGAAACGCCGGAGGTCGCCAGCAGGTTTTCCTCGAGCTTGCCGCCGCCGGCCTTCAGTTCGCAGCGCGCCGCCGAGTCGCCATAGGTCTCGACGAACGACCAGGCCTGGCATACGTCCTCGCCGCCACAGGCGGCTTCGCAGGCGAGCGCCGTGGAGCCGGCATCCACCTTGTAGGTCGCGCCGTGGCGGTAGGTGCGGCGCTCATGTCCCGGCGCGGCAGGCCCGTCGGTCGCGGTCAGGCGGTCAATGTCCGGCGAGGTGACGGCCTTGCGCGCCACGCCATCGGCGCTGGCAGCAAGTCCGAGGCAGGCCGCGGCGGCAATCATCAGGGCAAAACGCATGGGACACTCCTGCGGAATAGGGCAGGGCGAACCCTAACCGCACCGCGTTAACGAGGCGTTAGCCATGCCGGGTGGGCCGAACCTTCCGCCCTATGAGCCGATCAGCCCGGCCCGCTTTTCCTCGATCTCGAGCCATTCCATCTCGATCGCTTCAAGCTCGGTCCGGGCGACACCCACGCGATTGGATTTCTTCGTGAACGCGGCCGCGTCGCGGGCATAGAGCCCCCCGTCGGCGAGTTCCTTCTCCAGCGCGGCAATCTCGGCCTGCAGCTTGGGGATCAGCGTATCGATTTCCTTCTGGCGGTGCTCGTCCTTGAACGAGAGCTTCGCGGCCGGCTTCGCCTTGGGTGCCGCCGCCGCCCCCTTCGCCTTGTCCGCCTTCGGACCATCCTTGCGGCGCGCCCCCCGCAGCTGGTCCTGCGCGTCGCTCCAGCCGCCGGCCGTCTGGATCCACTCGCCCCCACCCAGCGGCGACAGGCAGCTCGTCACCGTCGCATCGAGGAAGGCGCGGTCATGGCTCACCAGCAGCAGCGTGCCCTCATAGTTCAGCAGCATGTCCTCCAAGAGGTCCAGCGTCTGCATGTCGAGATCGTTGGTCGGCTCGTCCATCACCAGCAGGTTCGAGGTCTGTGCGAGGCCGATGGCGAGCGCGAGCCGGTTGCGCTCCCCGCCGGACAGCGCGCCGACCGGCTGGCGCAGCTGCTCCGGGCGGAACAGGAAATCCTTCGCATAGGCGGCGATGTCGCGCTGGTTGCCCTGGACGTTGATCAACTCCCCGCCCATCGGTGCCAGCCCGTCCCAGATCGTTCC
>JAIXRO010000022.1 GCA_027485145.1 Hyphomonadaceae bacterium
CAAAGCCGGTAAAGGCGAGTCGGAACTGGCGAAAGCCACCAACGATGGCGTGCGCGAGCCGCTGAACCGTCGTTCGGAAGTCACGATCATCGTCCAGTAATCACTGGAAGACGGTTAAAGGAGACGGCCCGGCAAGTTTGCCGGGCCGTTTTTGTTTTGGGGTTGCTGCCGCGAGGCTTGCCGCCCCGGTCCAGCTGTGAAACCAAGAGCCAATGACAGATCTTTCCGTACTTTCCGCCGACGATGAAGGCGCGCGTGAGCGACTGAGTTCTGCGACAGCCGACATGCTGGCGCGCACCCGCACCTGGTCGGCGCACAATACCGGCAGTCAGAACACGGACGGGCTGCGCCGGTTTGCGCCGTTGCTCGCCGATGCCTTCGCGGCACTCGAGGCTGACATCGCGCTTGTCGAAGGGCCCGGCTTCGAGCTGATCGGCTCAGACGGCAAAGCCACCGAAACCCACACCGGCCCGATCGTCGAGATATCGTCCCGCCCAGACGCACCCGTTCAGGTCGTGATGTCGGGTCATTACGATACGGTGTTCGCGCCTGGCATTTTCGAAACGGTGACCGACCTCGGCGATGGCCGAATCAATGGTCCCGGAATGGCCGACATGAAGGGTGGCATTTGCGTGATGCTGGAGGCGTTGAAGGCTTTCGAAGCTGGCCGCCTCAAGGACAAGCTGGGATACCGGATCGTTCTGACACCTGATGAAGAGATCGGAAACTTCGCCAGCAGCGAGTCGTTGCGGCGTGCAGCGTCGTCAGGCGCCGTGATCGGTATGACCTACGAACCGGCCATGGAAACCGGCGCGATGGCGGGCGGGCGAAAGGGCTCAGCCGTTTTCGATATCGTTTTGCATGGGCGCGCAGCCCATGCCGGCCGCGCAAAGGAAGAAGGCCGCAGCGCCATTGAGGCCGCGGCCGAACTCGTGCTCGGACTTGAAGCGCTGAACAGCCAGTTCGACGGCGTAACCTTCAACGTGGGTTCGATCGAAGGCGGTTCACCTGTCAACATCGTGCCGGATCTCGCCATTGTCCGCTTTGGCGCCCGCGCGCCGGATCAGCAGGCCGCCGAATGGGCGACGCAACAAGTCAGGTCCCTGTTTGATCGCGCCGTGAAGCGCGACGGGATTCATGGCCACCTTCATGGCGGCTTCTATCGCCCGCCCAAGCCGAGAAACACGGCGCAGCAAGCACTGTTCGACGCCGTGCACGCCACCGGCAGGGCCATAGGCCTCGACATCGAGTTTGTGGACACCGGCGGTGTCTGCGAAGGCAACAACATCTTCGCGGCAGGCGTTCCAAACGTCGACACCCTTGGCGTGCGCGGCGGACGCATTCATTCTCCGGAAGAATTCGTCATTACAGAGAGCTTTTCCGAACGCGCGCTCCTGTCCACGCTGATCCTGAACCGGCTCGCGGACGGGCGTATGGACGGGCGACGCATCAAGGACCTGATGGGGCGCTGAAATGGCGACGACCTACGTGATGCGTCCTTCGCGTCCTGACGATCTGGACGCCCTGATGCACCTTGCCGAACTGTCCGGACCCGGATTTACAAGTCTGCCGGTGGACGAACCGATTTTGGCCGAACGCCTTGCGAAATCCGACCGTGCGTTCCACGGGCGCCAGCGGAATCTGCAATATGGCAAGTATCTGTTGATGATGGAGCATGTCCCGACCGGTCAGGTCGTCGGCTGTTCTGCCGTCAAGGCCGGAACGGGGATCGACCAGCCCTTCTTCAACTACCGGATCATCACGCTCGCGCAGGCCAGTGCGGCGGCCGGAAACTTGCGCTTTGACATGGACGCCCTCGTGCTCACCAACGAGTATGTTGGCTACACGGAAGTCGGCACGCTGTTCCTGAAGCCGGATCACCGCGGAGGCGGAGCCGGGCGTTTGGCCGCTCAATCACGCTACCTGCTGATGGCCGCAGCGCCGGACCGGTTCAGTGACCGCGTCCTCGCAGAGCTGCGCGGCGTTGTGGACGAGCAGGGTGTCTCGCCCTTCTGGGAATGCCTCGGCCGTCACTTTTTCCGCATGGATTTCGCAGAGGCCGACAAACTCTCGGCCACGACGGACAACCAGTTCATCATGGACCTGATGCCGCGTTACCCCATCTATGTGGATGTGCTTCCGACCGAGGCGCGAGAAGTCATCGGGCGCTGCCACGCCGAAGGCGTCGGGGCCTACAAGCTGCTCCAGTGGGAGGGCTTCGAGTTCGACAGGACGGTCGATATCTTCGACGGCGGCCCGCTCGTCGCCGCCCAGCGGCGCCACATCAAGACGATTCAGGAAAGCCGTCTCGTCTCAGTCGAGGCAGGCGATACGAGCGGAGATCCCGAAGCGCGGCAAGGGCTTCTGTCGAGCAACCGCTTGCCGGACTTCCGGGTGACCCTTGGCAAGTTCGCGCGGCGCGGGGAGGCGAACATCGTGGCCGAGCCGGAAGTCCTAGACGCGCTGAAGATGAAGGCCGGATCGCAGGCACGAGTATGGATGCGGAGCAAGTAATGTCCGACGGCGTTTACATTGATGGCCGCTGGCGCGGGGGGCGTGGCGCCTCGTTTTCAAAGATATGCCCGGCGACCGGTGAGGTCACCTGGGAAGGCGCGGGTGCGGACGCAACAGACGTCGCCGAGGCGGTCGCCTCTGCCAGGGCCGCCCTTCACGACTGGTCAAGGCGCCCGCTCGAAAACCGTGTCGCTGTACTTGAGCGGTATGCGGATGAACTCGGCAAACGTTCTGAAGCCATCGCCGAAATGATCAGCCGCGACATGGGCAAGGCCTTGTGGGATTCCCGCGCCGAAGCGGCGACGATGAAAGCCAAGATCGGTGTATCGATCGCCGCGCAGACCGAGCGCGCGGGCGAGAAGACCGAAGCGGCCGCATTTGGTTCTGCCCGTCTGACACACCGGCCGCACGGCGTGATGGCCGTGTTTGGCCCGTTCAATTTTCCGGGTCACTTGCCGAACGGTCACATCGTGCCGGCGCTGCTTGCCGGCAATACCTGCGTGTTCAAGCCTTCAGAGCTCGCGCCGGGTGTCGCGGCCCTGATGGCGGAGTGTTTCGCGGCGGCGGGTCTCCCGCCCGGTTGCCTCAACATCGTCCACGGCGGCCGAGATACGGGTGGCGCGTTGATCAATGAACCGATCAACGGCCTTCTTTTTACGGGTTCCGCCGCGACGGGTGTGTTCTTTCACCGCCACTTTGCGGGACGTCCGGACGTGATCCTTGCGCTCGAAATGGGCGGTAACAATCCGCTCATCATCTGGGAACCCGCAAGCATTGAGGCCGCTGCCGACATTGCGGCGCAATCGGCGTACCTGACGACTGGCCAGCGCTGCTCCTGCGCCCGCCGGATCATCCTGCCCGAGGGCAAATTCGGAGATGCGGTTGTTGAGGCGATCGCTGCGCGCGCCACGGCGATCCGGATCGGTGCCTGGAACGCGCCGGATATCTTCATGGGACCGCTCGTATCGAAACGGGCGCGGGATCAGGCACTCGAATTCCAGGCCATGCTCGGCGGGCACGGTGCAAACATCCTTGTGCCGCTGTCGGGCATGGAGCGCGGCGGAGGGTTCGTCACCCCGGGTGTCGTGGATGTGACCGCCGCGTCCGATGTGCCTGATGAAGAACTGTTCGGCCCGCTCATGCAGATCGTCCGGGTCAAGACGTTCGATGAGGCCATCATGCGCGCGAATGCCTCGAAGTATGGACTGTCTGGCGGGCTCGTCTGCGATGATGATGCGAAATGGGAAACAGCCTATATGGAAATGCGCGCGGGTGTGCTGAACCGTAACCGCCCGACAGCGGGTGCGAGCGGGTCCATGCCTTTTGGCGGCCCCGGCCTGTCCGGAAACTTCCGGCCCGGGGCTTACTACGCTGCCGACTACAGCGCTTGGCCGCAGGCCAGTCAAATTGCGCCGTCTGCAGTGCGTTTGACGGCACCCGGATTTCCGGCCTGAAGGAATCTCATGGATAACACTGCTCAGATTGACTACTGGAACGGCGCGGCTGGCCAAAAGTGGGTGCGCGAAGCCGATGGGCTGGACGCCATGCTGCTCCCCTTTGCGCATGCCGTGCTGGATGCAGCTCAACCAAGTTTGGGTGAACAGGTTATCGATATCGGCTGCGGCGCCGGCGCCCTGACTTTACTGGCCGCAAAGAATGGCGCGAAGCTCATCGGAGTGGACGTATCCGCACCTTTGATCGATCTTGCGCGGCTGAGAGCCGCCGCAACCGGTTCAAGCGCGACATTTCAAGGGGCTGACGCGTCAGCTTGGAAACCGCCGGAGAATTTGGATCTCGCCATCTCGCGCTTTGGCGTGATGTTCTTCGCCGACCCTGTTCAAGCATTCTCAGGAATCCGTGCGGGGATGAAACCCGGCGGGCGCCTGGCGTTCGCTTGCTGGAGGCCGTTGCTTGAAAACGAGTGGGCGCTGGCGCCCATGGCGGCTGCAGCGTCCTTGCTCAAGGCGCCGCCAGCGCCGCCTCCGCCAGGTTCGCCGGGACCATTCAGTTTCGGGGACGCGGATCATGTAAGGCGCGTGCTGGCAGGAAGTGGGTGGTCGAATGTTCGCCTGGCAGCTTGGGACGGGAAGATCGAAATGCCAGGTCTGAATGAGGATGAGACGGCCGAATTCATGTTGGACATTGGCCCGTTGTCGCGTGCAATCGCCGAGCAGGAACTAGACCGATCGGCAGTCAAGGCAGCGATTGCGACAAGAGTCCGCGAACTTTCGGATGCAACAGGACGAACGAGCCTCAAAGCTGCTGTATGGATCGTTGAGGCATCGGCATGACCGAGGCGTTTGAAGTCAACTTTGACGGCCTTATCGGTCCGAGCCACAATTATGGTGGTCTGTCAGACGGCAACCTGGCGAGCGCCCGAAACGCTGGGGATGTGTCCAATCCGCGTGAGGCCGCCGTGCAGGGCCTCGAGAAAATGCGCACGCTGGTTCGCGCAGGGCTCGCGCAGGGAATCCTGCCGCCGCTTGCCCGGCCAAACTTTGATCTTCTCGCGTCGGCTGGTTTTTCTGGATCGGATGCGCAGATGATCGTCGCTGCTGCCGCCACCGCGCCGCGGTTGCTGAAGGTCGCCTATTCGGCCAGCAGTATGTGGACGGCCAACGCCGCAACCGTTTCACCGTCGGCCGACACAGCTGACGGACGCCTGCATTTCACGCCTGCCAATCTTTCGACCATGCTACACCGCAGCCTCGAACATCCGGATACGACGGCCAGCCTCGTGTCCATCTTTTCGGGTGAGGATCAGTTCGCTGTCCACAGCGCGTTGCCCGCGCATTCGGATTTCGCTGATGAAGGCGCCGCCAATCACGTGCGTCTCTGCGCAGAGCATGGCGCGCCGGGGGTCGAGCTGTTCGTCTACGGACGGGAGTCCGGTGACGCGGTCCCAACCACGTTTCCGGCCCGGCAAACACTGCTCGCCGCGCAGTCGGTCGCGCGGGCACACACGCTTGATCCGGCGCGCACGGTCTTCGCCCGCCAGTCCCGGCGCGCGATCGACGCGGGTGCCTTTCACAACGACGTTGTGTGCGTCGGCGCATTGAACACATTGTTCTTTCACGAATTCGCCTTTGAAGACACGGGCGGCACGCTGGCCGCCCTGCGCGCCGCTGCGTCTGGCCGTTTCGAGCTGGCCCCGGTGATGGTGCCCGACGCAGACGTGCCTCTGGCCGACGCCATCTCGTCCTACCTGTTCAACTCCCAACTCCTTCAATTCCCGGGTGAAGACCGGCTGGTGCTTGTCGCGCCGGGCGAGACGCAGGAAACAAGATCGACCCGGGTATTCTGTGAACGGCTGGTGCAATCGAATGGCCCGATAGGCCGCGTCGAGTTTGTCGATGTGCGTCAATCGATGCGCAACGGCGGCGGCCCGGCTTGCCTGCGATTGCGTGTCGTGATGACGGACGCCGAACTCGCGGCATGTCATCAGGGCGTGCTGCTCGATGAAGAGCAGATTGATGAACTTCAGGCCTGCGTCCGGGCCACTTACCGCGACCGGCTGTCGCCCGCCGACCTTGCGGACCCGGCCTTCGCCGACGAATGCCGGTTGGCCCGGGAAGCCCTCCTCGACATCCTCGAACTCGGAGACCTCGCTTGATCCGGCTTTACGATTTCAGGTTCTCATCGGCAGCCTACCGTGTCCGAATTGCGCTCAATCTCAAGGGAGCGCCGTACGAATCCGTGAGCATCAACATTGCTCCGGGGACGGATGAACAGCTGTCGGACGCCTACCGTCAGATCAACCCGCAGATGCGTGTGCCGGCGATCGAAGTCGATGGGCGGCTCGGTGTCCAGTCCATGGCGATCCTCGAATGGATCGACGAAACCTTGCCGGGGCCTGCGCTCCTGCCGGCGGACCCCTGGACGCGTCTGCGCGTTCGGGCGTTTGCAGACACGATTGCCTGTGACATCCACCCTCTGAACAACCTGAGCCCGCGCGCCTATCTCCGCAACAAGCTCGGCACGTCGGAAGAAGAAACAATGCGCTGGTATGCGCACTGGATCACGGTTGGCTTCACGGCGCTCGAAGCCGAAGCGAATGAGCTGCCAAGGCAGGACTTCTTGTTTGGCCCAGTCCCGACCATCGCGGAAATCGCCCTCGTGCCTCAGGTGGCCAATGCGCGCCGGTTCAATGTCGACGTCTCGAGCTTTCCGCGACTCCTCGAAATTGACGCGGCGTGCCGCGCGCTCGAACCCTTTCGCCGCGCCGCGCCCGAACAGCAATAAGCGTAAGGCCTATTCCGGCTCAGGCGGCTTCTGGATTTCGATGATCTCGATCTCCTCGAGATCGCCCAGCGGCTC
>JAIXRO010000091.1 GCA_027485145.1 Hyphomonadaceae bacterium
TCATGCGCAAACTCTTGCCCCTTCTTCTGCTCCTTACCGGCCCCTGGCCGGAGCCGGCCCTCTCCAGCTGAGGGGTGCACGCGCGGCCAGGGGATGCCAAGACAACGCCCATCCCATCCTCAGATCCCACCGCAGAGCCGCCAGACCATGACCTCGAAATCCCCCGCGAAACCCGCGAAGAAACCCCGCGTCGTCATCTTTGACACCACCATGCGTGACGGCGAGCAGTCGCCCGGCGCGTCGATGACGCATAACGAAAAGCTCGAACTGGCCAGCCTGCTCGAAGACATGGGCGTCGATATCATCGAAGCCGGCTTCCCGGCGGCATCGGACGGTGATTTCACCGCCGTCAGCGCCATCGCTGCGCAGTCGAAAAACTCGGTGATCTGCGGCCTCGCGCGCTCGACGCCCGCCGATATCGAGCGTTGCGGCGAAGCCGTGCGCAAGGCCGCGCGCCCTCGCATCCATACCTTCATCTCCACCAGCCCCGTGCACATGACGCACAAGCTGAAGATGGGCCCGAACGCTGTTCTGGAAGCGGTCGGCCGGTCGGTCGCCCAGGCCCGCAACCTCGTGGACGACGTCGAGTGGAGCGCCGAAGACGCGACCCGCACCGAGTTCGACTTCCTCTGCAAGTGTATCGACGCAGCGATCGCCTCCGGCGCAACCACGATCAACGTGCCGGACACGGTCGGCTATTCGCATCCGGAAGAATACGGTGCTTTGATCCGCAGGCTGATCGAAACCATTCCGAACTCGGACAAGGTGATCTGGTCCACGCACTGCCATAACGATCTGGGCCTCGCGGTCGCGAACTCGTTGGCCGGCATCTCCAACGGCGCTCGCCAGATCGAATGCACGATCAACGGCCTCGGCGAACGGGCGGGCAATGCCGCGTTGGAAGAGGTCGTCATGGCCATGAAAGTGCGCGGCGACACGTTGCCCTACGAAACCGGCATCGACACCAGCTACCTCGCCCGCGCCTCGGCGATGGTGAGCCGCATCACCGGTTTCCCCGTCCAGTACAACAAGGCCATCGTCGGCAAGAATGCCTTCGCGCACGAGAGCGGCATTCACCAGGACGGCATGTTGAAGAATTCCGAGACCTACGAGATCATGAAGCCGGAAGATGTTGGCGTCGCGAAAACGTCTCTCGTCCTGGGCAAGCTGTCTGGCCGGAACGCTTTCCGCGACAAGCTGGAATCGATGGGCTATTTCATCGAGGGCGAAGCGCTGAACGATGCGTTCAAACGCTTCAAGGACCTCGCCGACCGCAAGAAGCACGTCTTCGATGACGATATCGTCGCCCTCGTTGACGAGCAACTGGCGGCGGAAGGTGAGCGCATCGCGTTCAAGCGACTGCGCGTCGTGGCGGGCACAGATGGTCCGCAGACGGCTGAAATCGATCTGGTAGTGGACGGCGAAGAGAAATATGCCATCGCGCGCGGCAATGGCCCGGTCGATGCCGTTTTCAACGCCATCCGCCAGATCGTGCCGCATCAGGCCGTGCTCGAACTCTATCAGGTGCACGCCGTGACCGGCGGCACGGATGCACAAGCAACGGTGTCGGTGCGACTGAACGGCGACGGTATCATGGCGACCGGCCGCTCATCCGACCCAGACACGCTGGTGGCCAGCGCCAAGGCCTACCTGCACGCGCTCAACAAATTTGAAGTGCGCAAGGCCAAGCGGAAAGCGGCCTGAGATCGTTCGGCGGGCTGAACACCCGCCCTACGAATCGTCTTCGCCGAACCCGTCCGAGATCAGCGCGGCAATGGCGTCCACGGCTTCCGTCGCCTGCGAGCCCTTGCCCTTGATCTCGACCACGCAGCCGGTGTGCGCGACCAGCATCAAGAGGTCCATGATCGATCGGGCATCCGCCGTCTCGCACTCGTGACTGACGACGACTTGCGCATCGAATGTGGCGGCGAGCTTGGCAACCTTGGCAGAGGCGCGCGCATGTAGCCCCTTGCGATTGACGATGGTCACGCGCTGCTCGGCCACAAACGGTTCAGACATCAGCAGGAGGCGATTTTGGCGAGGATGTCAGACGCGATCGTGATGTACTTGCGCCCGCCTTCGGCAGCGTCATGCGCGCATTCATCGAGGCTGAGCACATCGCGTGTCTGGACCAGCTTGATCAGCATGGGCAGGTTTGCGCCGGAGACGATTTCCATGCTGGCGCGGCTGCGCAACGAGAGCACAAGGTTCGACGGCGTGCCGCCGAACATGTCCGTCAGCACGATCACACCGCGGCCGGTATCGCAGGCATGAACGGCTTCGAGAATGGCTTCGCGTTTGATATCAAGGTCTTCGTCCGCATCAATCGACACGGCACGCGTCCGCCACAAGCGCCCGACCACGTGCTCCGCGGCGGCGACAAGTTCGTGGGCAAGTTTGCCGTGACTGACGACTACGATACCAATCATGAGCCTTGGGACGGGTGGGTATCACTTAACGGGAGTGTCACGTTGGCACGATGCTGCGGCGCGTCAAGGCGCATTCCGCCGCCCCGTCCCCGCTTTCCTCAGCCGGTGTGGCGGATACCCAACACATCATCCATGCCGTAGAGACCGGGCGACTGACCGGCTGCCCATACGGCAGCCTGCACCGCGCCCTCGGCAAAAACCGCCCGGTCGAGCGCCATGTGTGACAGGCGGACGGTCTCGCGCGGGGAGCCGAACAGCACCTCATGTTCACCATAAATGCCCCCGGCCCGCCGCACCGCCATGCCGATCTGGCCCTCCTGGCGGGCTGCGTCCGGTCCGAGATAAGGCGGCGCCTGAACCTCGCTCAGCGCGCGGCCCCGGCCCGCCGCCGCAGCCTCTCCCAGCATCAGCGCCGTGCCCGACGGGGCGTCCACTTTCAGCCGGTGATGCGACTCCAGGATCTCGATGTCCCAGTCCGGACCGAGACGCGATGCCGCAAGGCGCGTGAGCGCCTGGAGCAGGTTGATGCCCACCGAGAAGTTGCCGGCCTTGACGATCGCGACGCGCCGCGCCGCTGCTGCGATGGCGGATTCCTGCTCCGGCGTGAACCCCGTCGTGCCGATGATGACGGCGCGAACGCCGGTGGCCTCCAGCGCGCCGAGCGCCGCCAGCGTCGCTTCCGGCCGGGTAAAGTCGATCCACACATCGGCGCCTGCAGCCGCTTTGGCGGCGTCCGGCGCCGGCCAGGCGCCCAGCGCCCGGCGCCCGGCGAGGAGACCGAGGTCCTCGTCGAACACACCGGCTGCCGCGACTTCGCTGCCGCCGGTCAGCGCATGCCCCCGGTCGATGACCATCGCCGCCAGTTGCCGCCCCATGCGGCCGGCCACACCGGCAACGGCCATCTTCAGCTGTGTCATAGGCGTTGTCCCCGCTCGCGGCGTTCCCTGAGTTCGTCCGAAAAGGCGCTCGCAAACACACCCGCCGGCAGTGCTACGACCCCGATACCGGCAATCGCGATGATGGCCGCAAAGAATCGCCCCAGCGGCGTGACCGGATAGACATCGCCATAGCCGACCGTCGTCAACGTGGCGACCGCCCACCAGATAGCGCGCGGAATCGACGCGAATGTCTCCTGCTGCTCGCCGCCGACACCTTCAACGAAATACAGCAGCACCGCCGAGACATAGACAAGCGCGAGCGCCACCGCGAGGCTGGTGAGCAGCTGCGATCCGGACCGGCGCAAGGCCGCGGCCAGCGCGTCAAAGGCCGGGACGAAGCGCGCGATCTTGATGAGGCGGGCGAGCCGCAGCACGCGCAGGACGAGCAGCGATCCACCGCCGCCCATCGCCATCACGATCAGTTCCGGCGCGAAGGCCAGAAAGTCCGCAATCGGATAAAACCGCGTGACGTATTTCAGGCGGCCTGCGAACCCGCGATACTGGGGATCCACGCCCGCCACCCAGACACGGGCAATGTATTCGAGCGTGAAGATCGCGAGGACCGAGATATTGAAGATCGCGAACGCTCGGGCCCAGGCCGGATCGGTATTCAGCACCGGCTCCGTCTCCAGCGCGAGGAACAGGAACGAAGCGAGCACGATGGCAACAATGAACAGGTTCAGCTTCGAGATGCCAGACGCGCGGGCCTCCGGCACCAGCTGTTCGTAGAGCGACTGCTGCAGTCCCATGCGGCCCCCCTCACGCGGCCCCGCGCGCTATCCGCGCAATACGCCGCCGGTTCCTTTTGACACGGAAGCAATCACGCGGTCCATGATCGACTGGATCTGATCATCCTTCAGCGCCTCGCGCGGCTGGATCGTCACTTCAAACGCGACCGACTTCTTGCCTTCGGGCACGCCCTGCCCCTGATAGACGTCAAACACGTCCACCTTGGAAATCAGCAGCTTTTCGGCGCCCTGGGCATGCCGCACGAGATCTCCGGCCGCCACGCCTGCGTCCACGACGAAGGCCAGATCGCGTCGGATCGGCGTCAGATCCGCGCGTTCGAGCACCGGTTTCGTCTTAGTCGCCTTCGCCTTCATCACCGGCAGGGCATTGAGGTTCAGCTCGAACGCATAGACCGGGCCGTCGACATCCATCGCCTTCAGGACCGCCGGGTGAAGGGCGCCGAAATTGGCGACCGTCATCTTCGGGCCGAGCCGGAGACTGGCCGACTGGCCAGGATGCCAATGCGGCTGTGTCGCCGGGCCAATCTGGAACTTGTCGCCGGACTGGCCGAGCGCGGTCAGCAAGGCGAGCAGGTCTGCCTTGGCTGAGAAGGCATCATACGGCGCGGCGGCGCCTTTCCAGTGGCGCTGGGCCGACGGCTGGACGAGCGCGGCAATGACCGTACGCTGATCTTTCGGGCCGTCTCCGAGATAGATCGGGCCCGCCTCGAACAGGCGGACGCCGCTCTCGCCCCGGTTGGCGGCGCGCTGCGCGGCCTGCGCGAGGTTTCCGAGCGCCGAAGGGCGCATGTAGTTGAGTTCGCTGGCCACCGGATTGGCCACTGTCAGCGCCTCATCAATCTTCGCGAAGAGGCGCGCATGGTCCTTCGACATGAAGCTCCAGGTGACCGCCTCGAGGAAGCCGCGCGCCGCCATGGCGCGGCGCCCGATCGCCACCCGCGTCTGGCGGGCCGAAGCCACGCCTTGCTTCATGCCTTCGCGCACTGGCAAGGAAGTCGTCGGCAACTGGTCATACCCGATCAGCCGTGCGATCTCTTCGACAATGTCCGCAGACCGATCAATATCGAACCGGTGCGAAGGCGGCATCAGGTACCAGGCATCGCCCGCATCCTCGATATCGAACTCGAGATCCTTGAGGATTCGCTTCATCTCGGCCGGCTTGACGACGAGGCCCGTGAGGCGCTCGACATCGCCGCGGTAGAAGGTGACCTTGTCGATCCGGGCCGGAATGTTGCCGGTAATCCGGGCCTTGGTGGCGGTTCCGCCGCCATACTCAAGGATCAGCGCGAGGGCGAGGTTGAGACCATCGACGCAGCTTTGCGGATCGACGCCGCGCTCGAACCGGTAGCGCGCGTCCGAATGGATGCCGGTGACGCGGCCGGTGCGGGCCGTTCGCAGCGGGTCGAACCAGGCGCTCTCGATGAAAACGTCCGTCGTCTCGGCCGAAACGGCGGTCGACTGCCCGCCCATCACACCGCCGAGCCCGATCACGCCGGAATCATCTGCAATGACGCACATATCCTCCGTGACCGGATAGGTCTTGCCATCAAGCGCCTGCAGCGCCTCTCCTTCAAGGCCGAGGCGCGCGACAACGGTGCCGGAGAGTTTCGCCGCATCATAGGCGTGCAACGGACGGGCCCGGTCGAGCGAAATATAGTTGGTGATGTCGACCAGCAGGGAGCGCGGCTGGAGACCGGCCGCCTTGAGGCGCGCCTGCATCCAGTCCGGAGACGGACCATTGGTGACGCCGCGCACCACGGCACCGGCAAACATCGGACAGGCTTCCGGTGCATCCAGCCGGATCTCAACCGGGCAATCTCCGGTGCCCGGCACTTTTCTGGCATCATTGCGGAGGAAGCGGCCGGCACCCGCGGCCGAAAGGTCGCGCGCGATGCCCTGCACGCCGAGCCAGTCCGGCCGGTTCGGAGTCACTTCGAAGTCGATCACCGGATCGGTGAACCCGAGCGCTTCGGCGGCCGGCATGCCCAGGGTGTAGTCGCCGTTCAGGTCAATGATGCCGTCATGGTCGTCGCCCGCCTCAAGCTCGCGCGAAGAGCACATCATGCCGTGGCTTTCGACGCCGCGGATGGCGCGTGGCTTCTTGTCCAGCGCCATGTTCAGGCCGGGGATCCAGGTGCCGAGCGGCGCGTAGATCGCCGTCATGCCGGCGCGTGCATTCGGCGCGCCGCAGACAATCTGCTTGATGCCGTCGATGGTCTCGACCTTGCACACGCGCAGCTTGTCCGCCTGCGGATGAGGTTCGGCTTCGAGCACCTTGCAGACCGTGAACGGTGCGAGGGCCGCGCGCGGATCCGAGACATGCTCGACTTCGAGACCGGCCTTGCCCATGAAGCCCAGAATTTCGTCGAGCGACGCCTTTGTGACAAGGTGATCGTTCAACCAGGAAAGCGAGAATTTCATTCAACTGCTCCAAGAGCTGTGTAGCCTGCGGCGAACGCTTCCGCGCGTTCCGCCCTGACATGGTCCGCCGCGCCCGCTGAGAAGGCAGTGTCGAGAACATCCACCAGGCGGAAAGTCTCGAAGATCACTTGCATGTCGGGTGTATATGTCCCCTCTCGGGTGAAGTAGTCCTTGTGCGCATCAAACCAGTAAGCATGGCTGACATCACCCTCGCCTTCGAGCGCGGCCTGATCGGCAGTGACGTCCGAAAGGCGCAATACGTCGAGCGCCAGGGTCTCAATGATGGCCACGGGAACACCGCCGCCCGACAGCACGACCTGTTGTTCGCCAATCGACGTCTCCGCAACAAGCGAAGCGGCCGAACACGTCGCAGTCTTCACGCCAGCGATCACCAGCGCCGCAAGCCGGTCAGCCAGTTCAGGACTGTCGCCGAACCGGAATTGCTGGAGCTGACGCCAATCGTCCGGCGACCTCACGACAGGCCTCCGCTCACGGACGGCGTGAGCCAGGGCGAAAAGCCAAAATGGCGGGTCCATTGCGGATCGGCCTCGAAATAGGGACGCAGGTCCGGCATGCCGTACTTCAGCATGGCGAAGCGGTCCACGCCGAGGCCGAAGGCAAAGCCCTGGTGCACGGCCGGATCAAGCCCGCAATTGCGCAGCACGTTCGGGTGCACCATGCCGCAGCCCAGCACTTCCAGCCAATCCGTGCCCTTGCCGATTTCAACGACACCGCCGGCGCGATGGCACTGCACGTCCATCTCGGCCGAAGGCTCCGTGAACGGAAAGAAGTGCGGACGGAAACGCGCGGTCACATTGTCCACTTCAAAGAAGGCTTTGACGAAATCCACAAGGCAGCCCTTGAGGTGGCCCATATGGATGCCCTCCTCGATCACGAGGCCTTCGACCTGATGGAACATCGGCGTATGCGTCGCGTCCCAGTCATTCCGGAACACGCGGCCCGGCACGAGGATACGGATCGGCGGCTTCTCGCTCATCATGGTGCGCACCTGCACCGGGCTCGTATGGGTACGGAGCACTTTCGGCAGCGCGTTGTCGCCCTGCTTCAGGAAGAAGGTATCATGCGTCTCGCGGGCGGGGTGGCCTTCGGGGAAATTGAGCGCTGTGAAGTTGTGCCAGTCGTCCTCGATATCCGGGCCTTCGGCGACGCGGAAGCCCATGTCGCCGAAAATGGCCGCGATTTCCTCAAACACCTGCATCACCGGATGCAGCGCCCCTTCCCCCACAGACAGCGCGGCGGGCAGCGTCAGGTCCACGGTCTCCCGCTTCAGCTGGACTTCCAGCGCCGCCGCCTCAAGCGCGCCCTTGCGCACGCGCACGGCATCCTCGATGCGCACCTTGAGTGCGTTCAGGGCCGGGCCCTTCTCCTTGCGCTCTTCGGGGGCCATCGCGCCGAGCGTGCCCATCAGGCCCGACACCCGGCCCTTCTTGCCGAGTTCGGCAACGCGCACGGCGTCCAGCGCGTCCAGGCTGGCAGCCGCCTTGATGGCGGCCAGCGCTTCGGCCTCGATGTTTGCAATGTCGGACACGCGACGCCCCTTCCGGAAAACCAAGCGCGCTGTTTAGCGGCCTCTTGTGCCCGCGCCAACCCGCCA
>JAIXRO010000105.1 GCA_027485145.1 Hyphomonadaceae bacterium
ATAATGGCTATGGACGCCGTCACCCCGAAGAATGATCTGCCGCGCGCCGAACCCGTGCGCCGTCCCAGCCAGGCTGAGGCCGAAGAAGCGGTTCGCACGCTGATTGCCTGGGCCGGCGATGACCCGAAGCGCGAGGGGCTGCTCGACACGCCCAAGCGCGTCGTCAACGCCTACAAGGAATGGTTCGAAGGCTACGGCGAAGACCCCGTGAAGTATCTCAGCCGGACCTTCGAGGACGTGCAGGGCTATGACGACATCGTCGTGCTGCGCAACATCGAAGTGGAAAGCCATTGCGAGCACCACATGGCGCCGTTCCTCGGAAAGGCCTTTGTCGCCTATAAGCCGTCCCAGGCGGTGGTCGGCATCTCGAAGCTCGCCCGCGTCGTAGAGATCTTCGCCAAGCGGCTGCAGACCCAGGAAACGATGACCGCGCAAATCTGCGATGCGATCACCGAAAGCCTTGCGCCGATGGGCACCGCCGTCTTCATCGAAGCCGAGCACCAGTGCATGTCGACGCGCGGCGTGCACCACAAGCACGTGACCACCATCACCACGCAGTTCACCGGCGTCTTCAAATCGGATGCAGACCTGCGCAACCGGTTCCTTCGCATGTGCGAACAGCAAACCGGCTGAGCCGGCGATCACCCGGCATCAACACAAAAGCCCCTTGCCTTTCCGGCAGGGGGCTTTTTCTGCGGAACATGGTTGAACCGTCACGGTCTGGCGTTATCAATGCTCGCGCGTAGAGTTCTCACAAATCAGACAACGCCTCCGGGAGACGAAACACCATGAAGAAAATCCTTGTCCTGTCCGCCTTTGCACTCGCAGCGCTGCCCGCCATGGCCGCCTCGACCACCGTTGAATTTGCTGCCGCATCCGGAGAGAAGGTCGTCATCGTGTTCAGCGACGACGGCACCGCTGTCATGAACGGCGAAGCACCGGTGGCCTACACGATGGACGAAACCGCCAAGCAGATCTGCTCGACCGTTGATGGCCAGTCGAACTGCGCGACGTTCGACACCTGGGGCACGGATGTCGGTCACACGACCCCCTATACCACCACGCAGGGCTCGTCGGGCATTGCCACCGTCACGGCGAAAACCGAGTAATCCGGACTATTGGCCGAAATGCGAAAGGCGCCCCCTACCCGGCGGGCGCCTTTTTGATTCAGCCCCTGCGGGCGAGCCAGCTTATGATATCGGCGACGACTTTGTCCGTACCCGGTTCATCGACGATCCAGTGCGCGTGCCCCGGATATTCCTTGTAATCTCCCGGCACGGGGCTCTTCGCATACTTCTCGCCGACCTTGCGCACAGCCGGCGGAATCGTCGCGCGGTCCTGACCCGCACAGATCGTCAGCGTGGGGATCATCACCTTCATTTCGTCGACGCGGATGCCGTCGGAAATGTCGCCATACACCCTGCCGGAATCGTAGAGCGCACCTGCGTAGATGGCGTCATGCCGGGCCTCCGGCACGCGGTTCAGCACGCCCCATTTGAAACCCGTTTTCCAGACCTTGTAAGACTTCTTCCGGTTCTGTTGCACGATGATATTGAAGAAGGTCCAGGCGACCGACAGTCCGATCACGGCGCAATCCTTGGTTTGCGCGGGCGTCAGGAACACGGCCCTCGACACTTCCCCGCGCTCCGCCAGCACCTGCGCAATCAATCCGCCCATTGAATGGCCGATGACCGCTGGCCGCGCGCCGTCGCGCCCCGTGAGCCGGCGCGCTTCGCTCGCCGCTGCGCCAATGAAGTCTTCCAGCCCGAGCTGCGCCAGGCTCGCGGGAGGTTTCTCGCGCAGGCGCCGGTCCGGGAACAGGGTGATCGCCTCGCAGGTCCAGCCCGCGGCCTCGAATCCCGGCTTCATCACATCCCACGCGCTGGCATCGCAGCCTATGCCGTGGATCATCAGGAGTGTCGGCATCGGCGCGCGTCCTTTTCAGCCTTGTGGAACCCGGCCCGGGAGGACCGGCTCTGTCCAACGACGAAACCGCGTCGCCACTTCCAGGTAGACCGGCCGCTTGAACGGCACGATCAGGTCCGGCGTTTCTTCCAGCGGAGCCCAGCGCCAGGCATCAAACTCCGGAGTGTGCCGGTCGAGCCGCACATCGCTGTCGGAGCCCTTGAACCTCAACGCAAACCATTTCTGCCGCTGCCCATGATACGGCCCGGGCAGGCGCTTCTTCAGGTCTGGCGGAAACTCGTAATGCAACCAATCGGGCGTCTCTTCGAGCACATCGACCAGCTTGGCCGGCACACCGATTTCTTCCTCGAGTTCCCGCAAGGCGCCCGCTTCCGCGCTTTCCCCGTCATCGATCCCGCCTTGCGGCATCTGCCACTGGAACGGTCCCCGGCCATTCACGCGCCGCCCGATGAATACGTGCCCCGCCTTGGAAAACAGGGCGAGGCCGACATTCGGGCGGTAAAGCGTTGAATCGAACTTGGGCTGGGTCACCCGTCCGCTTTTAGCCTAGACAATTCAAGGCTGCCAGTGCGCACCTCGGCGCCTCGCCCGTTCACGATGGCCGACACGGGCGCGAGCACGAGGCCCTTTTCGTCAAGCTGCGAAATCCAAACCTCGACCGCCTCGACCGTTACCGGAAAAGCGTAACCGGAGCCGAACGCGGCGCCCGATTCCAGCGCGAGGACTTCAAGGTCCATGAGCTCCGCGCTGATGTCGTCCGGCGTCTGGCGGTTGTCGATGGGGCCGGCAGCGCGCGCATAACGCAGCGCATTTGTTTTGGCGAGACTGGCAAGGCCCGTACGTTCGAAGCTGCCATCATCCACGAAGGCGAGGCCCTTTTCGGCAAGGCGCGCGAGCACAGCGCTGGCGGCGACCTTGTCGGCGGCAAACTTGGCGCCCTGATAGTTCACGACGCCAAAACAGCCCGGCGCCCGCGACAGGATCGCATCCAGCCGGGCGAGGTTTGCTTTGGCATCCGCGCCGCTGAGCAGGGTATCCGGATGCATTTTCATCCGTCCATAGTCATAGGCTTCCATCGGGACTTCGATCAGCACTTCATGACCATCCGCCCGCGCGGTCTTGATCCAGTAATCGAGGCGCTTGGAATCGAGCGCAAAGGACAAGGTCACATCGGCCGGCAGGTCGTCGATCGCCAATTGGGTCTGCGTCGCATTCATGCCGAGGCCGCCGATGACGATCCCGACCATCGGCCGGCCTTCGGGATTCGAGAACTTGCGGGCATAGACATCCGCGGGCGCCTTGCTCTTGGGCGCTTTGGACGCCTCCGTCAGCGTCGCGGCCGCCATCCGGACCGGCGCCTTGGCACCTGTCGCGAGGCTGCGTACCTGGCTCAGCGATTCGCCGGAGCGTACCAGCTTGCCATTGATCCGGATCGCGTCGGGGGTCGCATCGACCGGGCCGCCCTGCCCGCCGGTCACCTCGATCCGGAGTCCGTCACCCTCAAGCTCGGTGTAGGCGAGTTCCATCGGCGCGGAACCCGTATCGAGTTCCGGGAAATCGCCGCCACCAGGATGCTGGCCCGGGTCCACCAGGCTGGCCGTGGCCGTGCCCGCCCCGGCCCCGCCGGTGTCGAACAGGGCGAGTGTCTGGCTGGGGCTCGCCGCGCCGGGATCGGCGACAACGTGGATGCCAAGGCCCAGAGAGCCGGCCAACCCGCCGAATACGGCAAGGCTCAGGCCGGCATGGACAATGCCTGTCCGAAGTGGAGACGGCTCATACTCGCGCCGGTAACCCATAGGCTCGACCTCTTGGAACGGGGCTGGAAATCAGACCCCGACCATCGCCCCAGAGGGTTAACAGGTCGCAAACAAATGGCCGCCGCGGCGCAATGGATCGATAACCATTCCCGCTGCGGATCCGGGGTTTCAGCCCGATTTCGAGGCCAGCCGCGAGGCCGTGGCGCGGCCCTCGGTCAGGAGCTGGATCGCCCGCTCGAGCTGGAAATCCTTGCCCGCATAGCCTTCCGGCGGCTGCTCATCCGGCATCCGCAGGGGTGGCCGTTCCTCGCCCGATTCGTTCTCAAGCGCGTGCGGGAGTTCCGCTTCCGACCAGCGCTGGATCTTGGCCAGCTCTTCCTCGGACAGGCGTTCCTGCGTGATCATGATGTCCGGCTCGATCCCGAGCGCCTGGATCGACCGGCCGGCCGGCGTGTAATACCGCGCCGTCGTCAGCCGGATGGCGCCGCGATCAGCGCCCAGCGGGATGACGGATTGGACCGACCCCTTGCCGAAGCTCGTCATGCCCACAACCAGCGCGCGCTCGCGGTCCTGCAGGGCGCCCGCGACGATCTCGGAAGCCGAGGCCGAGCCGCCATTGATCAGCACGACCATCGGCACGCCCTTGAACGATTCGCCGCGGTTCGCGCTGAGACGGGTCACGTCGACCGGCCGGCGGCCCTGCGTCGAGACAACTTCGCCGCCCGACAGGAAGTGATCGGAGACCTTCACCGCCTCATCGAGAAGACCGCCGCCATTGTTGCGCAGGTCCATGATGATGCCCTTCGGCTTCGGGCCGCGCTCGGCGTTCTTGAGGGCTTCCTCGAGCAGCAGGTCCGTGCGCTCGTTGAAGGTCGAGACCCGGAGATAGAGGATGTTGCCGGGCTCCATCCGGGCGGTGACCGATTTCTGCTGGATCACTTCCCGCACCAGCGTCACATCGAACGGATCCATCCCTTCGCGCAGCACCGTGATCTGGAGTTCGGTCCCCTTCTCGCCGCGCATTTCCTTGACCGCGTCGTTCAGCGTCTGGCCGATGATCGCCTTGCCATTGATGGCGGTGATGTAATCGCCCGGCATGATGCCGGCCTTGGCGGCCGGGGTGCCGTCCATCGGGGAGATGACCTTGATGAAGCCATCCTCCATCGTCACCTCGATGCCGAGACCGCCGTACTCGCCTGACGTCTGCACCTGGAGCGACTGGAAGTCTTCAGGGTCCAGGTATCCGGAGTGCGGGTCGAGCGAGACCAGCATGCCATTGATCGCGGCCGACATGGCCTCCTGTTCGTCGATGGGCACCACATAATCGCGCTGCGCACGCGCGAAGATTTCCGCGAAGAGCTCAATCTGCTGATAGGTGGCCGTACGCGGATCGACCGGCGTCTCGCTTTCCTGCTGCGGCCAGGCCATCGCGGCAAAACCGACGGCTGCAGCCCCCAGAATCCCGCCCAGGGCCGTCCCGGTCAGCAATGAACGCATGTTCCACTCCATCATCATTCTGGCGACCCTCTAATCGTCGCTGGCAATCCACTGTGCCGGATTCAACACCTTGTCGCCAAGCCTTAATTCCACAGAGAGTTCAGGCAGCGGATCATCGCGCTCCGGCATGATGCCGACGGGCTCTCCGGCGCTGACGGTCTGGCCTTCGGATACATAAATCCGGTTCATTCCCGAAAGGATAACATGGTATCCGTCGCTTGTACGCAAAATCAGCATCTTCCCGTAACTGCGGAAGGGCCGGGCAAATTCGATCTCACCGCTGGCCGGGGCGATCACCTGCGCTTCGCTGCGGGTCTGAAATACGACGTACTCGGTTTTTGACCCGCTCGGCAGCTTGTCGCCAAACCCGTACAGCACCGTGCCCGCCACCGGCGGCTTGAGGCCGCCCAGCGCCGATTTGCCCAACGGCTTGGTGGCGATCTTGGACGGCGTGGTTTTCGCGGACGGCTTTCCCTTGCCAGTCTCGGACGGGCGCAGCGCCGCAAGCTTCGGGCGCACATCCGGCTTCAGGCGCGGCGCATCCGGCGCGGCTGATTCCAGCGCAGCAAGCAATTCGCGCAAGGTGCCCGCTTCCTTGCCCAGCTGCTCAGCCCGGGACCTGAGGCTGCCCAGGTCGCCGGCTATCCCTTCGAACGCCGCCCGCTTCGACGCCGCCAGCCGCTCGATCTCTTCCTTCTTGAGCGCCAGCGTCGCTTCCGCCGCACCGAGCCGCGCCTGCTCGGCATCGATGCCGGCTTCGAGCGCGTTCAGCTCATCGATCTCACCCGAAATCGCTTCGGCCCGGCCCGCCAGTTGCGGATAGGCCGCGCGCATCAGGATCGCGCGCCGGATTGCAACGCCCGAATTATCCGGGCTGACCGCGAGCGCCGGAGGCTGGCGGCGATTGGCGGCGGCCAGCGCCCCGAGCAGGTCTTCCAACTCGCCCTCACGCGCGAGCAGTTCCTTGCGCGCCGCCTCCCGCCGAGTTCTCAGTGTCACCAGCGCAATCTCGGCCCGGCTCGCCTGCTCTTCCCGGCGGCGCGCTTCCAGCGCAGTGGAGAGCAGCGTCTCGTCCAGCGTCCGCAGATCGACGACCGCTGCCTCGCCCTCGTTTTCCAGCGCGGCGAGCTGCGCCTCGGCCGCGCGCCGCTCCGCTTCCAGCGCATCAAGATCTGCGCGCGTGAACGTATCCGGCGCCGCTGCGATCAGCGGGACGATGAGAAGGCAAGCGATGACGGATTTGAGGCGGCGCATCCGTTGAGCCTTGCCACCGACGCGTCACTTTGGCGTTAATCGCGAAGCCCGCCGGACAAGGCTTTTTGCACGCTGCGAAGGTCATCCGAAATCAAGGCGGTCATCACGCGCAGAGGCGCCGGATCGAATGCAGGCGCCGAAATCACGAGATGCCCGATCAGCGCCGCGACCCGCCCGGCATCGGAGGCGAACGTCTCGGGCACGCCCGCCGGCAGGGCATGCACCGCCGCATTGCGCACCGCCATCACCCGCTCGATGGCGCGCAGGTCGCTGCCGGTGATTTCCGGCCGCTCCGGCGGATTGAGAAAGTCTTCAGCGCGCGCCCGTCTCAGCAACAAAGCCACAGGCGCAATCCGCTCCGGATGCGAAGGGTCGAGCACGGCGTCCAGTTCCGCCGTCTCATAGCCCGACAGGGCCGCGACCAGGGCGCCTTGCAAGGCGCTGACAAGCCCCAGGGCCGTCCAGCGCAACCGGCCCGTATCGCCCACGGCGCCCTCGGCTTCACGCCGCGCCAGCCCCAGCGCCGCGTGCGCTGCCTCCAGTGCCGCCGCGACGCGGCGCGCGCGGTCTACAGGCACGGGAACCATATGACCCGCAGCCGTCACCGCGCGTCCCTCACGCGCCTGAACGCTTTGTTCAATTTCAGTTCAGGCGCCTTGCGCATCTTTCCCCCAGCCCCGCTGGACCACGCGCCCGCGTGCTTGTCCAACGCCTCGATCAGGAGAAACACATGAAACGCGCTTTTGCCATCATACTTGTTGGCCTTGCTATCGCGGCCCCTGCCCCGTTCGCCATCGCCGATGATGACAACGACCACAATCGCGGAAGAAGCGATTACCGCGTCGGCCAGTACGAAGCCCGAGACATCGCTTACAGCTACGGTCTCGACCGCTTCAAGGAAATCAAGCGCGGCAATGGCAACTGGGAAATCGAAGGCTGCACGTTTGACGGCCAGGAAATCGAGATCGACATCTCCGGCTGGTCCGGCGAGATCGTGAAGCTCGAATACGAAGACGACGACGATTGCTAGATCATGGGCCTGATTGGCGGGCGCGCCAGGCGTCCGCCGTTTGTCCGTACACGTCCCAGACGGTGCCGGTCATCGGCGGTGGCGCTTCGGCCGTGCGCAGCCGCCTCGACCCCAGCCGCTCCGCCACCTTGATCGACGGCGCGTTCTTCGGGTCGATGCAATGGATGATCTCGGTCCAGCCGAGCACGTCCGCCGCATAGTCCATCGCTGCGCTCGCGCCTTCCAGCGCGTAGCCCCTTCCCTGCGCCGAGGTGAGCAGCCCCCAGCCGACTTCCGTTCCGGGCCAACCCTCCGGCTGCCACGGCCCCAGTCTCCCGATCCAGCGCCCGGTCTCCTTCTCGATCACCGAGAACATCGAGAAGCCCCGGATGGTCCACGCGCCACTTATCACGCACAGCGTGCGCCAGACGACTTCCGGCGGCTGCACACCGCCGATGAACTTCGCGCTGGCCTCGTCCGCCATAAGTTCGCAGAAACCACCAAAGTCCTCCGTCTGCGGAGGACGCAGGATCAGTCGCGGTGTCTCGATGACCAGGCGCGGCGCCATCAGTCACGCATTGTGCAGCGCACCTGATCCGGCGAATGCGGATTGAGAAGACGCGGCCCGTAATGCTTGTCGTCGAACGTGATGCAGAAGTTCGTCACCTCGGTGCCCGGCGTCAGCTTGACCTTGATCTCGAACCCGGAATTCATGAGATCCGGATTCTCCAGTGCGGTGGCGACGTCCGGACGGTCAAGCCGATCCAGGCTGAGGATGGCCTCTGCGCCGTTGGCGTAGATTTCCAGTTCCGGCCGCTTTGTCTCCGGCGTCAGCATGTGCCAGCCGCGAACCGTCAGCAGGCCCGTGCCGGAATCGATTTCGAGCGAGTCGATACTGCCGCCCGGCTGCAAGCCATACTTGGGCGGCTGACTGGCCAGTTCTGCCACCAGTTCGCGGGGCCCCTGTTCGAACCAGGCGCAGCCGCCGAGCAGCAGGAGTCCAGCGGGCAGAAGGGTTTTGAGGGACATGACGCGAGGCCTCCGGATTTTGAGCAACCAATACGCGATTCTCTCGGCGGCAAGGAAGGCGGATGCGGGTTAAACTCCCGGCCTTTTTGAGGCATTCCGCAAGGTCACGGCGCGCCCTGTAAAATGCGAAACGCCCTGCCTCCGGGTGGAAGGCAGGGCGACGCTGTAAAGTAAAACTCCGGCAAGCTAGGCCAGCGACGGATCGATCGCCTTGCACGCCTCGATCAGACCCTGCACGGACGCGACCGACTTCTCGAACATCGCCTTCTCGGCATCGTTCAGGTCGAACTCGACGATGCGCTCTGCGCCGCCGGCACCGATCAGCGTCGGCACGCCGACATACATCTTGTTGAGGCCATACTGGCCCGAGCAATAGGCCGCCACCGGCAGCACGCGCTTCTGGTCCTTGAGGTAGGATTTCGCCATCGCGATCGCGCTCTCGGCCGGGGCGTAATAGGCCGAACCGGTCTTGAGGAGGTTGACGATCTCGCCGCCGCCCTTGCGCGTGCGGTCCACCAGAGCGTCGAGGTCGGCCTGCGTCATCCAGCCCTGCTTCACGAGTTCGGTCAGCGGCAGGCCGCCGACCGTCGAGTGGCGCACCATCGGCACCATGTCATCGCCGTGGCCGCCCAGCGTCCAGGCGTGGATATCGGCGACCGAAACGCCCGTCTTCTCGGACAGGAAATAGGCAAAGCGCGAGGAGTCGAGCACGCCCGCCATGCCGACCACCTTGCTGGTCGGCA
>JAIXRO010000102.1 GCA_027485145.1 Hyphomonadaceae bacterium
AGCTAAACGCGCTCGCCCTCCTGCCAGTGAAGCAGGTAGATCATCGACAGCTTGTGGCCCTGATCCAGGATCAGGGCAAAGGCAGCGGTAAGGTTTCTCACAGGGCATCCCACGGGCTTGGCATGTTGTACGGCACGGTAATGAAATTCGCTTCGATCTGACAGATCATGCCATGGTCGATCTTGAACAGTTCCGAAATGTAGAAGCTGTGCGGACGCCGGACAGGAGATTTGACCGTCCGCCCGTCAGTGAGCTGATACTCATCCAGCCGTCCGCTATGGTCGATAAAGCCAAAGGCGAGAACGAGCCCGCGCTCCTCATCCACCATCGGAAAGCGCCGCGCGCGCAGGCGGTCATCATAGCGGTAGTTGCCCATGCGGAACTGCTCTTCACAGCCCAAGGCAGACACAGGAACGATCTTTGCAAATTCGGGGTTATGTGTTGTCTGGACGCCGTTTTCAACACGGTTGCAGTCCGGGTGGAACTTGGTGTGAATTGTCCCGTCGTTCAGCTGAAGCGTATCGAAATAGCCGTCAGACAGCTTGACCATTTCCGCGCGGGAGACGGGGGCCTCTACGCCCGCATTCAGGATCGGCTTGTCCCAATAGCGGCAATTCTCAAATTTGATGCCTGAGTCAGACTGGCGGACGACAACCATCTCAGATTCGCAGACTTGTCCTTGATCATTGACCTTGAGCCGCAACGTGAACGCTGATTCCTCAATGGCCTCATGAACGGTGCCGAAATAGCCGACCTGATTGGTCGCCGTATCGGCGAATTTCAGCTGATAGTCGCCGACGCGAAGAATCGTGCCCCAGAGCCCGTCACCGACCTCCAACATCACATTATTCTCAGAATTCAGAGGGGAAGCGGCCCAATTGACCCGCGAGGCATCTCCGGCATTTAGCGCCTCAAGATAATTGGCCAGCACGGCATAAAGTGCGTCGCGATTCATTCTATCCTCTGCCTTGTATGTTCTGCCCTGATCGTTACACGTAATAACAATTGTTACAATAGGGGAAGGCTGCAGATGGCCCATACGGACGAAGAATCCGCGAACCTCAAATTGGTACGCGACGTGTATGAGAAAATTCTGATCCCGATGGACAGCACACGCGTCGATGAATTCATTTCTCCGGATTATATCCAGCACAGCTCGCTGGCCGAACCGGGCGTGGATGCGTTGAAGGCTTGGCTCGATATAGTGAGGGTGGAATCGCCCGATGCCCAACAGACAATCCACCGCCTTTTTGCCGATGGCGACCACGTAACAACCCATGTCCACGTCGTCCGTTGGCCCGGCGATCCCGGCCTCGCGGTCTGCGACATCTTCCGCTGCGAACGCGGCAAGGTCGTCGAGCATTGGGATGTCATTCAGGAGATCCAGGAAAACCCCGTCAACCCCAACAGCATGTTCTAAAGGAGACTGTTATGCGTCGTTATGCGTTGATTGCCGCCAGCCTTTTTGCGCTGTCCTCTATGCCTGTAGAGGCAGCGAAATGTCGACTGAAGCCCAAAGAGGTTGTGACGAAGTTCATGACCCAGCTTTATATCGATAAGGAACCGCGCGCTGCGTTCGAAAAATGGGTTGTTCCCGGCTACATTCAGCACAATCCGATGGCAGCGACCGGGCGGGATGCGGCGATTGCGTTTCTGGAACCCTTCATGAAATCCAATCCGCATATCAGCTATTCTATCAAGCGGATCATTGCGGATGGCAATCTGGTCGCGGTGCATTCACACGGCAAGTTTGCGCCAGACGACCGGGGTATCGCCGTTGTCGACATCGTGCGCGTCGAAGGCTGCAAGGTTGTCGAGCATTGGGATGTCGTCCAGCCCGTCCCTGAAAAATCGGCTAATGAAAACGGTATGTTCTGATGCGTCGTTTTGAGGGCAAGGCCGTGCTGATCCTTGGCGGCAACGCCGGGATTGGTGCGGCCGCCGCGCAGCTTTTTGCGAATGAAGGCGCGCGGCTCGTGATCACCGGTAGGAACGAGACGACACTCGGGGACATCGCGGCCCAAACAGGGGCGCATGCAATCCGTGCGGATATGGGCGTGCTGACCGAAAGCCGTGACGCGATTACCGCGGCGGCAGATCACCTTGGCGGCATCGATGTGCTGTTCGTCAATGCAGGCGTAGGCGGCTTTGCCATGGTGCCTGATGTCACCGAAGACTTTTGGGATGGCATCCATGATGTCAATCTAAAGGGCGCCTTCTTTGCGATGCAGGCGGCGGTTCCGCTGATGCGCGATGGCGGCAGCATCGTGGTGACGGGCTCTATAGGCTCTGTCGCAGCGGTTCCCGGCAATGTTGCTTATGCTGCCGCCAAGGCAGGCTTGAGGGCTGTCGCACGCATCGTCGGCAAGGAGCTTCTGCCGCGCCGCATCCGCGTCAATATGGTCAGCCCTGGGCCAACCGACACTGAAATCTTCAAGCGAGATGCGTCACCTGAAGAGATTCAGGGGATGCGTGACATGTTGTCTGGCGTTGTGCCAATGGGCCGCATGGGCACCTCAGAAGAGATTGCCCACGCGGCCCTGTTTCTGGCGAGTGACGAAGCAAGCTTCATTAATGGCGTCGACCTTTACGTCGACGGCGGCTGCGTTGAACTATAGTGCGGCGGGCTGCCCGTCGAGCAGGATGGTCTTGAGCTCCAGATAGCTCATCATGCCTTCCAGCCCGCCTTCGCGACCGACGCCGGATTGCTTGAATCCGCCAAACGGCAGGCCAAAGTCCATGCGCAGGCCGTTCTGACCAAAGCCGCCGGTGCGGACGCGGCGGGCGATACGATAGGCCCGCTCATGGTCATTGGTGAGGACCGAGCCGTTGAGGCCGTAGTTGGAGTCGTTGGCGATCCGGATGGCGTCCTCCTCGTCGTCACAAGGGATGAGGCTGAGCACTGGGCCAAAGATCTCTTCCTGCGCGATGCGGCTGTCATTCTTCACATTGGCGAAGAGGGTCGGCTCAATAAAGTAACCGCGATTGAGGTGCGCCGGTCGTCCGCCACCGGTGATAAGGTCAGCCGTCTTCTTGCCTTCCTCAATGTACATTTCGATGCGCTCCAACTGGCGCTTCATGGCGACCGGGCCAAGCTGCGTTGTCGGATCGTCCGAATAGCCGACAACGACCTTTTTCATTTCCGCAGAAATGGCACTGGCAAGTTCATCATGCCGTTTACGTGGGACGATGACGCGCGAGAGCATGGCGCAAACCTGTCCGCTCATCATCGTGATCGTGCCGGTGAGCAGGCCAGCTGCCGCCTCGATCGGGAAGTCATCTGCGATGATGGCAGCGGACTTGCCGCCCAGTTCCAGCGTGCAGCGGGCGATCCGTTCGCCACAGACGCTGGCGATCCGTTTGCCGGCGACCGTTGAACCTGTGAAGCTGACTTTATCAACGCCATGATTGCAGACGAGATGGTCGCTCGCCTCCCGGTGCCCGCAGACAAGATTGACGACGCCGGCGGGCACACCTGCCGCTTCGGCCGCTTCGGCGATGATATAGGCCTCCAGCGGCGTTTCAGGGGAGGGCTTCATGATGACGGTGCAGCCCGAGGCGAGCGCATAGGCGACCTTGTTGAGCATGATGCCATAAGGTCCGTTCCAAGGGGCAATGGCCGCGACCACGCCGACGGGTTCATAGGCGACGAGGCCCACAGCGGCACCGATGGTCGGGCGTTGTTCAACGAACGAGAATTTTTCGGCCATCGCGATGATGTTGTCGAACGTCATCGTTGATCCGCCCGTCATCGGGCTGGCAAAACTTGCAAGGCCACCCATCTGGGCCGTCCATGCCTTGGCGATTTCGCCTTCCCGTTCACGCAGATGGTCTGCCATCCGCTTTAGATAGCTGATGCGCTCGGCAGGGCTGAGGGCGACCCATGGGCCATAGTCAAAGGCGTCGCGCGCAGCGGCAACGGCGGCGTCCATGTCTGCCTCATCCGCTTCCGCGACGACAGCCACGACTTGCTCGGTATTGGGCGAGACAATCTCGATCGAACGGCCGGAATGGGCCGCGCGCCATTTTCCGTCGATATACACTTTGTCAGGATGGGCCACATTTACGCCGGTCGGGGTCATTGCTTCATTCTCCTCAGGTCAGGTCGCCAAGGTTGATCATTTTGCCTTCTGCTGCGGCGCGGTTGGCGTCACGGCGCAGCTTTTCGATATGCAGGCGTCCCTCGGGCACCGGCTCTTCGGGAAGAGCTTCAAGCGACGTGCGGTAAATCTCTTCAAAGTCCTCGGCAAACTCGGGATGCGTCAGGATGAGGCCGCGGTTCTCCGTCATGCCGGCCAATGTTTTGCGGCCGACTTCCAGAGGGTCCATCCCCAGATCGAAGGCCGTCCCGAATTGCACCAGCTCTTCCTTGTCGGCCGGTTTGAAGCCAGAGTCCGCAAAGTCATCGGGACGCTTCAAGGCTGAATCCCAGGCATTGGTTTTGGTGAGGCCGGGGCACATGAGCGACACACCGATGCCATAAGGCGCGAGGTTGTAACGCAGCGATTCTGTGAGTCCCCGCACGGCAAACTTGCTCGCCGTGTAGATACCAGCCTGCGGGCCGGAGAGATAGGCCGCCATCGAAGCGACATTGACGACATGGCCGCCTTCGCCATGCGCCTTCATGCCGGGAATGAAGGACACAAGGCCGTTGACCACGCCGCCATAATTGACGCCCATGATCCAGTCATGGTCCGCGTAACTTGCTTCATCGGTCGGTCCAAAGACGCTCACACCGGCATTGTTGACGAGCACATGGACCTTGCCTGCTTCTGCGGCGGCGGCTGCAAAGCCTGCACGGTCGGTCACGTCTAACTTCACGAAACGGGGGAGGGGGCGCTCATTTTGAACAAACCATGCTTCGGCATCGGCGCGATAGGCTTCATTCCGGTAACTCAGGATCAGGTCCATGCCCGCTTCGGCAAACGCGCGGGCGATGCCAAAGCCGATCCCTGATACGCCGCCGGTGATGAAGGCGGTCTTGCCTTGCCAGTTCATGCAAAATCCTCTCGCCTTGCTTCGTAACATTCGTTAGCAAAGCATACAAATCAAAAGAGGAGAGATGAGGATGTCCGACGTCAATTCGAGACTGGCCGCGCTGGAAAACCGCGTGGGCGAACTGGAAGATATCAATGCGATCCGCCGCCTCCACTGGGCCTATGGCTATTATATCGATTTTAATCGCGCGGATGACGTGGCGGAGCTTTTTGCAGAGGACGGTGAGGTCATCTTCCTGTCTGGCGTCTATAAGGGCCGCGAAGGCGCCCGCCGCCTTTATGGCACCTGGTTCAAGAGCCTGTTCCTCGCACCCGGCGAAGAAGGCCCGGCCTATGGCTTCCTGCTCGACCATTTCCAGATGCAGGACATTATCACCGTCGCGCCAGACCGGCAGACCGCCAAGGGGCGCTTCCGGGGCATGTTGTTTGGCGGGAGCCACGAAAGCCGCGAGTTCAAGCCTGAAGGCCTGCCGCTCCAGTTCATGGAGGCCGGGATTTACGAGAATGACTATGTCCGCGAAGACGGCGTGTGGAAGATCAAGCGGCTCGATTATATGATGCAGTGGCAGGGCGATTATGAAGCCGGTTGGTCAAAGACGACCGCCCACCTTCAGCCGCTCACCGAATGCTTCCCCGCCAACCCGATTGGCCCGGACACCATCCGCAGCGATGAAATTCGGCAGACCTGGCCGCACCGCCATGATGTGCCGATGCACTTTGCCCATCCACGCTTTGGTGCCGTGATCGCTGGGCAGCAGGGCTAAGAAGTCGCAGAAGGCGCTGCGCGTTGGCTTAGTGGCCAGCGCGGTGGTGCCAGCCCATCACCTGATCATAGAGTTTGTCGAGAACCGCAGACATACCCGCGCGTTCATTGGGTTCCAGCGTGCTGAACAGGAAGGTTGCGACATCTTCCATGCGCGGACCCATCTCGCGATAGGCGCGCCAGCCTTCTGCGCTGAGCCGATGAGGTTTGCGTCGCCTGTTGGAACTGTCGATTACTTCTTCGACCCAACCACGTTCAGAAAGAGACGCAAGGGCCCGGCTGACGTTCATGGGGATCATGCCCATGAGTTCAGCAAGCTCGTGGCCGGCACGTTCCCCTTCGCCGCCAAGGGCGATGATGATCTTCAGTTCATTGGGGGAGACCCCAACCGGCAAAGCCACACCGTCGCGCATCGGGCTGTTAATTAGCGTCGCAAAACGCAGCATTGATATGAGCAGCGCGACATCACTGTTTTCGGGTTGTTGTGTGGCCATGACCCCTCCGTTGTCGGGCGCCTAGCGGCCTTGATGCCAATTTGCCACGGTTAGCAATAAAATTTTCTGCACTAGGTTGGACCCATTTTACCTCTTGCAATGCGAAACTGTATGCATCACTAACAATAGTTACGGTGACCGGATCCAGTTCGGCGCCCCTAGCAGGAGAGGACTGAGAATGGCTATGACTTCCCGTAACGATTCCGCGCTGCGCACATTTCTGACGTTATCGACGTCGGTTGCTGCGCTTCTGGCAACCCCAGCGTTCGCCCAGCAAGCTGAAGAAGCTGCGACAGATGTTGGCGAGATTGTCGTCACAGCTCAGTTCCGCGAACAGAAACTGCAGGATACACCTCTCGCGATCACGGCAATTGATGCCAAGTTGATTGAATCGCGCAGTGCCAACAACCTTGCTGATGTGACGAAGGCCGCACCGAGTGTCGTGTTGCGTCCCGCTGCTGTTGCTTTTGGCAACTCCATCTCGGCGAGCATTCGTGGCCTTGGCCAGGGGGACTTCAACCCGGCGCTTGAACCTGGTGTCGGCCTGTACATTGACGATGTTTATTATCCGCGCCTGACGGGTGCCAACTTCGATCTTCTCGATGTTGAGCGCGTTGAAGTGCTGCGTGGCCCGCAGGGGACGCTGACTGGGCGTAACTCTGAAGGTGGCGCCATCAAGTTCATCTCTCGTCCACTGACGGGTGAGGGCGGATATGTGTCGGCGACTTATGGCAGCCGCAACCGAATCAACCTGCGTGCGAGTGCCGACTTTAAGCTGACCGACACGCTGCTCGGTCGTCTGTCCGGAACGTTTTCTGATCAGGGCGGATATGTTGATGTCATTGATTATGGCTGCGCCGTGCCGACCAGCGGCGTGCCTGCAGTTGCCGGAGCGGCGAACTGCAACCTCTATAAGCAGGGCGATGTCGGTTATAAGGCGCTGAAAGCGAACTTCCGGTTCAACCCGAATGACGCGCTCGATATCAACGTTGCGGCTGATTACAGCAAGGACAGCCGGAACAACGGTGCTGAAGTCCTTCTGAATGGCGGCAACGCAAACCCGAACACGTTCACGACCAACGGAACCCCGTTTGACAACCGTTTCCTGTGCGGCCGTTTCTGTAACTACGCATCGCTAACTCAGTCTGGTGGCGGTTTTGTCGCTGGCCTTATTCCGCCCCTGAACGGTCTGCCGCTCGGAACTGTGACCGGTGACCAGAAGAATGAATATGAAGGGTGGGGCCTGTCGGGCAACGTCAACTACAAGATCAGTGACGACATTAATGTTCAGTCGATCACAGCCTATCGTGCCTGGAAGAACAGCTTCACAGCCGATGGTGATTTGTCGCCTGCCCGGACGCAGATCGGCATCAACAAGCTGGATCATTGGTTCTGGAGCCAGGAACTCCGCCTGAACGCGCAGGTTTCTGATCAGCTGCAATTCACACTTGGCGGTTATTATTCCGATGAAAAGACCACGTACTACACGCTGCAGGATATCCGCTATGTCTCGGCTGGTCTGCCGGGTGCCGTTTGTGCGGCAATCGGTGGCCTGAACACGCCAACCTGCCCGATCTTCCCGCTGCAGTTCATCGGTAACGATCCTGTCCGCACCAAGTCCAAAGCGGTCTTTGGTACCGCAATCTTTGAAGCGACGGATGCGCTCACCTTCACGGGTGGCTTCCGCTACACGAAGGACTCTAAGGACTACACCTACTTCCGCTACAACCTTGACGGCCGGACGGTGAACCCGTTCGTCGATGGTGTCGGTGGAGCCTATGGAGCAGGCTATAGCGGTCCGGACACGCTGAACCGCTTTGGTGCACCCGGGACGACAGACATCGTCACAGCGCTCACCGGACGGACCGCCAGCTTCCGCGGTAGCCGTTGGGACTATCGTTTGACCGCTGACTACCGCATTTCGCCAGAAGTTCTGGTCTACGCCACAACGTCGACCGGTTATAAGGCAGGTGGTGCAAATCCGCGTCCGTTCAACGCTGATCAGGCGCGCTCCTTCGACCCGGAAACGGTGACCACCTACGAATTGGGCATCAAGACGGATCTGTTTGACCGCAAATTGCGCCTCAATGTGACGGGTTTCTATAACGAGCTGAAAGATGCTCAGCTCACCTTGCTGAGTTGCCCGCAATTTGGTGGCCCTGGCCCATGCGCTCTGCCGCAGAATGCCGGTGACGCCACGCAAAAGGGTCTCGAATTTGAAGCTTTCTTCAAGCCGACGGCGGGCTTCACCATCGATGCTTCCGCTTCTTATCTGAAGTACACCTACAAGTGCGTTGACCCACAGGTGGTTGGCTCTGCGCTTCCTGCGGGCATCTGCTCAAGCGATCCGACGGTGATCGCGGCTCTGAACGATCCTGCTCAGGGTTGGCAGTGGAACGTCGGCGCGCAGTATGAAGCCGATCTCGGAGATACTGGAACGTTGACACCTCGTATCGACGTCAATCGCCAGAACCGTCTACCCGGCAACGTGTTGCGTCCAACCCCGGGAAGCGCATCGGATGTCTTCGGTCAGGTGCCTGGCTACACGATCGCCAATGCCCGTCTGACATGGAAGAATGCGGCAAGCGATCTGAACGTGTCGTTGGAAGTCACCAACCTGTTCGACAAGTACTACTTCCCGTCGAAGTTCGACCTTTCCACGCTGGCTGGCAGCGTGTTGGGTAACCCAGGTCGTCCGCGTGAATGGGCGGTCACGCTCAAGAAGAACTTCTGAGCTTCTAGGCGACCAGAAATTGGAAATGGGGGGTGGTCGAAAGACTGCCCCCTTTTTTCTTTTCCAGCCTCTGATAGCCTTGACCGAAGGGGTCTGACCCGTCAGAAGCATAACTAACAATTGTTATAAAATGAGAGGAGCCCGGCGTTGAAACTCACGCTACCCCCACGCGTATCGCCGATGCAGTTTGATGCCGCGCTAAAGGCGTTTGCAAGCGTTGTCGGCAAGGGATGGGTTCTTTCCTCAGACGAAGACCGCGACGCCTATGCAGACATCTATGCGCCCGGCCCGGAAACATTGTGGCCAGCTTCCGCTGCCGTCGCGCCGGGGTCAGCCGAAGAGGTGCAGGCCATCGTCCGGCTCGCCAACCAGTTTAAGACACCGCTTTGGCCCGTCAGCCGCGGCAAAAACTTGGGCTATGGGCAAGCTGCCCCCCGCATGGCGGGCTCAATTGTGCTCGATCTCGGGCGCATGAACAAGGTTCTCGAGGTTGATCCGGAGCTTGGCTATTGTGTGATTGAGCCCGGCGTCGGTTTCTTTGATCTTTATGAGCATTTGGCCCGTGAAAAGGCGCCCTTGTGGATGTCGGTTCCGGGCAATGGCTGGGGCTCTGTTCTCGGCAATGCGCTCGACCACGGTATTGGCTACACGCCTTATGGCCTGCATGCGCGCAACCTGTGCGGGCTTGAGGTGGTCATGCCTGATGGCGACATGATGCGCACCGGCATGGCAGGAATGGCGAACAACAAGGCGTCACACCTTTTCCCGATGAGCTACGGCCCGGATTGGACGCACATGTTTACCCAGTCCAACATGGGCGTCGTGACGAAGGCCGGCGTGTTCTTGCAGCCAGAGCCGGAAACCTCGCTCGAACTCTCTTTCGACATTCCCAATGAAGAGGATATCGGCTGGGTCATGGACATCATCGCGCCGATGAAGATCGCGGGCTTGATCGACCAAAACGTGTTTATTCCCTCGTGGCTCGGCAAGATCGTACTGCTCGGGCAGCGCAAGGATTTCTGGGATAAGCCGTCCGCCATTCCAGACTGGCGGGTGAAGGAGCTCCTTAAGGAGCACAAGCTAGGTTATTGGAAGGTCCAAATCCGGCTTTACGGCGATGAAAACGTCAACAAGGCCAAGGCCGAAGTCGTGAAGGCTGCCTTCAAAAAGCATCTCGATACGCCCCCACAGGAAGTTTGGTGGCGGCAGGGCGAAGAACGCAACATTTATGATCTGACGGTCGGCGTTCCGACTGCGGTGCCATTGCAGATGGGGGATTGGGTTGGAGGGCGCAGCGCACACCTTGGCTTCTCACCGGTTGTTCCGGCAAATTCGAAGCATGTGATGGATCAGCTGAAGCGCAGCCGCAAAATCATCGCCGACCATGATGTTGATTTTTATGCCAGCTTCACGATCGGCGGAAGATTTGCGAACAACATCAACATGTTGATGTATGATCGTGACAAGCCGGAGCAGGTTGAAAGCATGAAGAAACTGTTCAGTGCGCTCGTCACAGAAAGCGCCAAAGCGGGTTATGCGGAATATCGCACGCACCTCGGTTGGATGGACGCGGTGGCCGACACGTTTGATTTCAACAATCACGCGCAGCGCCGCATGAATGAAAAGGTAAAGGACGCGCTCGACCCCAATGGCATCATTGCGCCGGGTAAACAGGGCGTTTGGCCCAGCGTCTACCGGGATCAGTCAAAGGAGGGCCGGGCATGAAGCGCTTCGTTCTTTTGGGCGCGCTGCTCCTCGCCGCCTGTAACAAGACATCCGCTCCGGCACCTGAGGCTGCGAAGGGCGGTCCACCGCCATTGCCGCCCTATCAGATGCGTGCCGAGGCGCCGACGGGAGACAGGCTGGCAGCCGGCGGAGATGGAGAGAAGCTCTATTCCAATCACTGCGGCTATTGCCATTTGCCCGCCGGCATGGGGACAAACCTGCTCACCAAACAGCGTATGATGATGGGAGAGCCCCCGGAAAATGGGCTGTTGACCAATCGCAAAGACCTGACGGCGGATTACATCAAGTCCGTGGTGCGCATGGGGAAGGTGGCCATGCCGCGCCAGACCCGCGTCGACATTACCGATGCGGAACTGGATGCCGTCGCCGCCTATCTTGCAAAGGCTGACAAATGAACCTCAATCGCCGAACTTTGATCAAGACGGGCGTGATCACTGCGGCCTCGGCTGCAACGTTGACGTCCGCTGCCGCGCAGGGGCCTGCGCTCGTCGTGTTTGACAGTCGTCTGCCAGAGAGCGTCGCCTTTGCGCAGGGCTTGAGTGGCGCCAAACTCGATGTGGCACATGAAGACCGGACCTTTTGGGCGACGCTGCGCGCTGGGGCACCAAAGGGCCGTGTCGTCGGTTTGACCCGCTGGAGCGACCTCGTCGTCGTCCGCGGCGAACTGGAAGCCCAGGGCAAGCGCCTTAAGGCCGAACGTCAGAGAGATCCACACGCGCCCTTCCATTGGGAAATGGCCTGACCACTTTCAAAGGTATGTCCACATGGCAGAAGTGACCCTTTATCATTGGGAACCGAATGCAAATTCGGGCAAGCCCATGCTTGCGTTGATGGAAAAGGGCGTCGCCTTCGATAGCCACTACATCGACATGCTGAATTTCGATCAGCACAAGCCCGAATATCTTGCAATCAACCCTCAAGGGACGATCCCGGCAATGACCCATGGGAGCCTTGTTCTCGTCGAGAGCACGGCGATAATGGAATATGTGAACGACGCGTTTGACGGCCCAAATTTGATGCCGGAAAGTGTGCGTGATCGTCTGCGCATCCGCTGGTGGATGAAGTTCATGGACCAGTGGCTGGCGCCCAGCTTTTCGATGTTCGGTTGGAAGTTTTTCGTCGGCCCCAACGCCCTGAAGGCGCACGGGCAGGAAAAGATTGAGGAACAGATCAGCCGCATTCCGCTGCCCGAACGCCAAACGGCCTGGCGCAAGGCAGTGTTCGGCTTGTTCAGCGAAGCGGAAATGGCGGAAAGCGGACGCCGTATTTCGGTCGGCATTCGGATGCTTGAGGAAGAACTCGGCAAGCGGGAATGGCTCGCGAGCGACACGTACAGCTTGGCTGATGTGAATGGCTTCAACCTCGCATACGCCATGCCGTTGTCGCAGCCCCATCTCGCCAATGATGATCTCACGCCCAATATCATGCGGTGGCTGCGGGCAATTTATCGCCGCCCGGCAACGCGTGAGTGTTGGAAACTGGGTCGCACACCGATGGCAAGCCGCGTTGAAATTCTGGAGCAGGATTACATTCCGCCCCGGGATGAGTCCGAAGGCATTTCGAGCGGAGTGCGTTGAGATGAGCACCATTCTTTATCATGGCGAACCCGCAGGTCCGTCGCTGACTGTCCTCGCCGCGCTTGCTGAAAGCGGTGTCGAGGTCGAATGTCGGCCGATCAATCTGCTTGCCGGAGAACGCCACACGCTGCCTGACATCACAGACAGTGTCGCGCTCGACATGGGCGTGGAGGGTGAAGGCCCTGTGCTTGTCGTCGATGGCGAGGCAATGACCGAGTCTGTTTTCATCGCGCAATATTTTGATGAACTGGGGCAGGGGACCCTGCAACCCAAAGACGCGTATAAGCATTGGGAAATGCTGATGTGGTGCCGCAGGGTGACGGAGCGCGGTGCGCCTGCTGCGGCGTTTCTGAATTGCCAAAGCTATGCGCGTCCAAGCCTTGCCGCGATGGACGATGCGGGTTTTGCTTCCCTCACTTCCGCGATCAAGAGTGACGATTTGCGCACGCGGTGGGCAGACGTCCGCCAAGGCAATTTCCCTGACGAACAAGTCGCAGACAGCCGTTCAAAAGTTATGGCTCTTGCGGAAATGACGGACACAGCCTTGGCGGATGGGCGAGATTGGCTGATGGGCGATTTCTCTATCGCTGATCTGGTCACTTACCCGTGGCTGTGTTCAGAACTCGTGCCGGAAGCGTTCACCGGGAAACTGGCGTTACAAGGCTGGATGGCCCGCATGGCAGCTAGACCGGGAATGACAGCGGCGCTAAAACGAGCGACTGAATCGAACCCGGAGGAGTGCTGGGCGCCGGGGCCAGAAATCAATCGCTGGGGTTAAGCGGAACGTATCAGGAGGGCGTGGATGAAAAAGAAGTTCATTTGTGCTGTTGTCATTGGTGCTTTGGTTGTCGGGTGCAAGCCTGCGATGGACCTCGACAAGCCGGGGGCCGTCAACGCTGAAAAGTTGGTCAGCGCAGCGTCGAACGACGCGGAATGGTTGTCCTATGGCCGCACCTATGACGAACAACGCTTCAGCCCTTTGAATGCCATCAATGCTGAAAACGTCTCCGGCCTGAACCTCGCCTGGTTTGCCGACTTGGATACGTCGCGCGGGCAGGAAGCCACGCCGCTGGTCATCGATGGCAACATCTACATCTCGACGGCCTGGTCGAAGGTAAAAGCCTATGACGCCGTTTCAGGCAAGCTGCTTTGGGAGTACGATCCCAAGGTTCCCGGCGAAACAGCGGTCAAGGCGTGCTGCGATGTCGTGAACCGCGGTGTCGCTGCTTGGGGTGATCGGCTCTATCTGGGGACGCTGGATGGTCGCCTCGTCGCACTCGACCGGGCGACAGGCAAGGAAATCTGGTCCAAGGTCACCGTCGATCAGTCGAAGCCGTATACCATTACGGGCGCTCCGCGTGTCGTTGATGGCAAAGTCATCATCGGCAATGGCGGCGCGGAAATGGGCGTGCGTGGCTATGTAACGGCCTATGACGCGGCCTCAGGCGATGAGGTCTGGCGTTTCTACACGGTTCCCGGAAAGCCCGGTGAAAATGAAGATCAGCCGCACCTGAAAAAGGCCGAAGCCACCTGGAAAGGTGAGTATTGGAAGATCGGCGGTGGCGGCACCGTGTGGGATGCGATGGCCTATGATCCTGATCTGGGGCTTCTGTACATCGGCGTCGGCAATGGGTCGCCCTGGAATCAGGCCTATCGCTCTCCGGGTGGTGGCGACAATCTGTACCTGTCGTCGATCGTTGCGATCGATGTGAAGACGGGCGAGTATCGCTGGCATTTCCAGGAAACGCCGGGCGAAACTTGGGACTTCACGGCGACGCAGCACATCATGTTGGCGGATCTGGAAATTGGCGGAAAAACGCGCAAAGTTCTGATGCATGCGCCGAAGAACGGCTATTTCTACGTTATCGACCGCACCAACGGCGCGTTCATCTCTGGCAAAAACTATGTGCCGGTGAACTGGGCGAAGGGCCTTGATCCGAAAACAGGCCGTCCCATCGAGAACCCGGAAGCGCGGTACGACAAGACGGGCAAGCCGTTCATCGGGATGCCGGGTGCAGTTGGCGCGCACAGCTGGCATCCCATGGCGTTTGATCCCAAGCAGAAGTTGGTGTTCATCCCCGCGCAGATTGCAGCTTTCCCTTATTTTCCGGAAAAAGACTGGAAGCCGAAGGCGCAGGGTTTCAACATCGGGCTTGATCAAGGCGCAGGCGCCATGCCTGCCATCAAGGCGGCGCGCGATGCTGCCAAGGCCGCGACCAAGGGTGCGCTCATCGCTTGGGATCCGATCACGCAGACGGAACGCTGGCGGGTTCCCTATAACGGACCCTGGAATGGCGGCGTGTTGGCAACGGGCGGCAATCTTGTGTTCCAAGGGAATGCGACTGGCAGTTTTGCCGCCTATGCGTCGGACAGTGGTAAACAGCTCTGGTCCTTCCCTGCGCAGACGGGCGTCGTCGCGGCGCCCATCACGTACAAGATCGGCAACGATCAGTATGTCGCTGTGCTTGCGGGGTGGGGTGGCATTTGGGCACTCGCGCCGGGTGTGCTTTCGGACGTGTCTGGGCCAGTGCGCAACATTAGTCGTTTGCTCGTCTTCAAACTGGGAGGAAAAGCAAAGCTGCCGGCCCCACCTCCGCTCAACAAGATGCCGCTTGATCCGCCGCCGCAGACGGCCAAGGCTGATGTGATTGCCCGTGGCGGTTATCTCTACGGTAGATATTGTGGCGCTTGTCACGGTGATGCGGCCATTGGCGGGGCGATCATTCCTGACCTTCGGCATAGTGGCATGTTGGCGTCTGCTGACGGGTGGCAGAAGATTGTGCACGATGGAGCATTGAAGGCCAACGGCATGGTCGGATGGAGCAATGTGATGTCGGCAAGTGAGATCGATGCAATCCGTCACTATGTCATAAAGCGTGCGCATGAGGATAAGGACTTGGAAGAGTGATTGTTTCTTTTTAGTATGCAACACACACTAACTGACGTAAGTTTGGATTCATGAAGGGCCTCTGACGGCTCGCAGGACGAGGAGAGTTTCGATGAACGAGATGACCACAATTTCGCGCGAGCAGCGCCCTTATTCCGAAGCCGCCAAGAAAGCGCTTTCCCGCAAGCCTGCCCTTTTCATTAATAATGAATGGGTTGCGTCTTCTCACGACGCAACAATTCCTGTTGAGGATCCGTCCTGCGGGAAGGAAGTCAGCCGCATCGTCGATGCGTCGGACAAGGATGTGGATCGCGCTGTTGCTGCTGCCCGTGCGGCGTTTGATGACGGTCGCTGGTCGAATCTCCCGCCGATGGTTCGTGACCGCACGATGCACCGCTTGGCCGATCTTCTGGAGGCCCATGCGGACGAGTTCGCCGAACTTGAAGCGATCGACAACGGCAAGCCCAAGGGTATGGCCGGTGCAGTCGACATCCCCGGTGCGATCAGCCAGATCCGTTTCATGGCAGGCTGGGCCTCCAAGGTTGGGGGTGAAACGACCGCGCCATATACGATGCCCGCAGGCACCGTGTTCAGCTACACAGTCAAGGAACCGGTGGGCGTTTGCGCGCAGATCGTTCCCTGGAACTTCCCGCTCTTGATGGCCTGCCTGAAGATTGCGCCTGCTCTGGCTGCGGGCTGCACGATTGTGCTGAAGCCGGCCGAGCAAACGTCGTTGACGGCGCTGCGCTTGGCTGATCTGGTCGCTGAAGCCGGCTTCCCCGCTGGCGTCCTGAACATCATCACCGGCAATGGCCACACGGCGGGTGATCGCATGGTCAAGCATCCTGATGTCGACAAGGTGGCCTTCACCGGTTCGACCGAAATCGGCAAGCTCATCAATAAGAATGCCACCGACACAATGAAGCGCGTCACGCTCGAACTGGGCGGCAAGTCGCCGGTCGTCGTGATGCCAGACGTTGATGTCGCCGCGACTGCGCCGGGTGTCGCAGGTGCCATCTTCTTCAACGCAGGTCAGGTCTGCGTCGCCGGTTCACGCCTCTATGCGCACCGTTCTGTGTTCGACAAGGTCGTCGAAGGCATGGCGGAAACCGCACCTTTTTGGGCGCCGCGCGCCTCTCTCGATCCGGAAGCGCACATGGGCGCGATCATCAGCAAGGAACAGCATGACAAGGTCATGGGCTACATCGAAGCTGGCAAGCGCGATGGCGCGTCGGTTGCGATGGGTGGCGATGCGCCCTCGGGCAACGGCTACTTCGTGAACCCGACCATCCTCGTCGATGTGAACCCGCAGATGAGCGTTGTGCGTGAAGAAATCTTCGGTCCCGTCGTTGTCGCCCAGCGCTTCGATGATCTGGATGAAGTCGCCAAGTCGGCCAATGATACGGCCTTCGGTTTGGGTGCAGGCATCTGGACCAAGGATGTGGCCACGATGCACAAGCTGGCTGCCAAGATTAAATCCGGCACTGTCTGGGGCAACTGCCACGCGATGATCGACACCGCGCTGCCCTTCGGCGGCTACAAGGAATCGGGCATCGGCCGCGAACAGGGTAAGGCGGGTATTGACGCCTATCTTGAAACCAAGACGGTCATCATCCAGCTGTAATTTCATTGTTTCCCTCCCCCCTGTGAGGGGGAGGGCGCGCGACTTGGCGACCTGTTGCCAAGTCACAGCGGGAGAGGGGGCAAATCCGCACTCTCTCCCTCTCTAAGACTTGCTGCGCGGCAACGCCGCAAAACCAAGTTTATTCTCTCCCTCAAGGGGCGTGAAAAAAGGAAGCAAAAGCATGCCCATCGACCTGTCTAAGATCAAAGCCATTGACGTTCACGTCCATGCCGAGGTGTCCTGTCATGATCCTGAAGATCCGGTCATGGGCAAGTTTTTTGATGCCGCGAGCGCCTATTTCAAGGCCCCGCGCGAGCGCCCGAAAATGCCGGAAATCATTGAGATCTATCGTGAACAGCAGATCGCTTTCTGCATGTTTACGGTCGATTGTGAAAGCGGCATCGGCGCCAAGCGCGTCAGCAATTACGAGATTGCCGAGATCGCCAACAAGAATGACGACATCTGCATTCCGTTCGCCTCCATCGATCCGCACAAGGGCAAAATGGGCGCACGCGAGGCGCGCGATCTGATCGAAAACCACGGTGTGAAGGGCTTCAAGTTCCACCACATCATGCAGAACCTCGATCCGGCAGCGCAGGTCGGTTACCCGATCTACGAAGTCATCAACGAGTATAAGCTGCCTGCCATCTTCCACACCGGCCATTCCGGCATGGGGACGGGCATGCGCGGCGGCGGCGGCGTGCATCTGAAATATGGTCAGCCCATGCTGGTGGATGATGTCGCGGTCGACTTCCCCGACATGAAGATCATCCTTGCTCACCCGTCATGGCCGTGGGTGGATGAGAGCCTGTCGATGGCGCTGCACAAGGACAATGTGTTCATCGATCTCAGCGGCTGGAGCCCCAAATACTTCCAACCGCAGATCATCCAATACGCCAACACCCAGCTGCGCAAGAAGATGCTGTTCGGGTCTGACTTCCCGCTGATCCACCCGCAAAAGTGGCTGGATGCCGCACGCGAAGTTGGCTTCAAGGAAGAAGTTCTGCCGGGCATCATGAAGGACAATGCGGCAAAGCTTCTCGGCCTTTCATGACCGAGTTTAAGGGCCGCCACATTCTTGTGACCGGCGCGTCAACGGGGATTGGTCGGGCAACCGCACGGATGCTCGCCCGACGCGGCGCGCGCGTCTCGCTCATCGCGCGGAGCGAAGCCACGCTTCAGGAGGCGGTTGCCGAGATCCGGTCTGAAGGCGGTGCGGCGGCCTATGGCGTGGCAGATGTGGCTGACAAGTCCGCTCTCTTGTCTGTGTTTGATACAGCAGAAGGCGCATTCGGGCCAATTGAAGGCTTGTTTGCCAATGCCGGTATGGGCGGCAGCTTTGCGCCCTTTTCTGACTATGATGATGATATGTTCGACACTGTGATCCGCACGAACATGACAAGCGTGTTCTGGGCGATGAAGCGTGTTTTGCCCGGCATGGTCGCGCGTAGGCGTGGGTCCATTGTCATTACGGGCAGCCTTGCGAGCGAACGCGGCATGGCGAACAACCCCGGTTATGTCGCGTCAAAGCATGCAGCGCTCGGTTTGGCGCGGGCGGCGGCGCTTGAAGTCGCTCCGTCCAATGTGCGGGTGAATTGCATCTTGCCTGGCCTCATTGAGACACCTCTGCTGCACAATATCGGCGGCGATGACATTCCTGCGGCCATGGCGTTTATGGGACGGAATGTTCCGCAAGGTCGGGTTGGCACCGCAGATGAAACGGCGGAAGTCGCGACGTTCCTGCTCTCTGATGCGGCCAGCCATGTGACGGGTCAGGGTTGGGCCGTCGACGGCGGCATTCTCGGCACATTGTCCGTACGATAAGCGTGACCAACCGAATGGTTGGCGATGGGAGGAAGCATATGGGCCTGAAATACTACCATGCCGAGCCGCTGGCCAATTCGCTCAAATCGATGATCCCTTTGAAGGAAAAGGGGCTCGCTTATGAGAGCGTCTACGTGGACCTTCATAAGTTTGAACAACATTCGGAATGGTTCACCGCCATCAATCCGGAAGGGCAGGTGCCTGTTCTCGATCATGACGGCGTCATCATCACCCACACGACCGTCATCAATGAATATCTGGAAGATGCCTTTCCGGACGATCAGCCAGAAGATGCGCCGTTGCGCCCCCGGGATCCGGTTGGAGCTGCGCGGATGCGCTATTGGAATAAGTTCGTCGACGAACACGTGATGAACCATGTGTCGATGCATGGTTGGCACCGGATGATCCGGATCGTGACCCAGAATATTGAAGACGGGACGTTCGATGAGCTGATGGCGCGCATTCCGCTGCCGGATCAGCGCAAGAAGTGGATGACGGCGCGGTCTGGCTTCTCGGAGGCCGATCTGGCGAATGCGACGAGCAAGATCGAATATGCGCTCGACAAGATTGAAAAGCAGCTGGGCGAAACGGCCTGGCTAGCGGGCGAAACCTACACGCTCGCTGATATCAATTTCTATTCCCACTGTGGGGCGATGGTGGAGCGTATGTTCCCGGATCTTGAGGTCGCATCCCGTTGCCCCAAGCTCGTTGAGTGGCGGGATCGGGTCGCCGCGCGTCCTGCGGTAGCTGAAGCTTTGAAGAGCGAAGACCGCACAATGCCGGGTCTGCGGACTTGGTCCGGGCACGTACGCTGAAAAAGCGGGGAGGGGCTTTATCCCCTCCCAACTCAGCTTAGTCCTTGAACACCACTGTCTTCGTGCCGTTCACGAAAACGCGGTCTTGCAAATGCCAGTGCACGGCCTGAGCCAGCACGCGACGTTCGATGTCGCGGCCCTTGCGGACGAGGTCTTCGGGCGTATCTGCGTGGCTGATGGCCTCCACATCCTGATGGATGATCGGGCCTTCATCGAGATCTTCCGTCACATAATGCGCGGTCGCCCCAATCATCTTCACGCCGCGGGCATGGGCCTGATGATAAGGTTTGGCGCCTTTGAATCCGGGCAGGAAGCTGTGGTGGATGTTGATGCAACGGCCGCTGAGGAAAGCGGATAGATCATCCGACAGAATCTGCATGTAGCGGGCCAGTACGACAAGCTCGGCACCTGTGGCCGTCACGATCTCCTTGATCTGCGCTTCTTGCTGCGGCTTGGTATCCTTGGTCACGGGCAAATGATGGAAGGGGATGTCGCCGAGCAGCGAGATCTTGAGTGCATCGCGCGGGTGGTTACAAATGATGCCGACGACCTCCATCGGGATTTCGCCGATACGCACGCGGTAGAGCAGATCGCCAAGGCAATGGTCGAATTTGGAGACCATCAAAAGAACCTTGCGTGATTCTCCCACGGGGCGGAGCCGCCAGTCCATTTCACAGTCTAAGGCATAGACTGAAATGGCCGTGCGGAAACCATCGATGCTCGTTCCTTCGCCCATTTCAAAGACGACGCGCATGAAAAATCGGTCGCTCTCTTTGTCATTAAATTGCTGAGATTCCATTATGTTGCCGCCATTGTCGGCGAGCAAACGGGCCATCCCGGCGACCAGGCCTGGGCGGTCCGGGCAGGAAAGTGTCAGAACATGGCGATGGTCGAGCATTTGTTTCTCTCCGGGAATTTATTGTTTGTGTTGCATACAAAAAATGATATGCCCTGCCTATCGTTTTTTTGAATGGGAGAGGCATTGATGTCCGCAAAGAACCTGGATCAGGTATTGCAGTCGTCTGGCAACATTGTGGAAATGCTCCGCAATTCGCAGCTTGGCGCTTACGTTTACCCTGTGGTCGCACCTGAATTTTCGAACTGGCGTTCGGAGCAGTGGGCTTGGCAGCATAGCGCCGTCCTGTTTGATCAGTCGCACCACATGGTCAATCTCTACATTCGCGGCAAGGATGCAGCCAAGCTGCTGTCTGACACGATGATTAACAGCTCAAAGGGCTGGTCGGTCAACAAGGCCAAGCAGTATGTCCCGACGACGCCTTATGGCCATGTCATCGGTGATGGCATCATCTTCTGGGAAGAAGAACAGAGCTTCACTTATGTTGGTCGTGCACCGGCGTCCAACTGGCTGCGCTATCATGCTGCAACCGGCGGCTATGACGTTGAAATCGAACTGGATGACCGTTCGCCCATGCGTCCGATGGGTAAGCCCGTCACGCGCAAGGAATGGCGCTTCCAGATTCAGGGCCCGAACGCATGGGCTGTGATTGAAAAGCTGCATGGCGGCCCGCTCGAGCAGCTCAAGTTCTTCAACATGGCGACAATGAACATTGCGGGCAAAACCGTCCGCACGCTGCGTCACGGCATGTCCGGCGCACCGGGCCTTGAAATCTGGGGTCCCTATGCCGAGCAGGAAGAAATCCGCGCTGCTATTTTGGAAGCCGGTAAGGAATTCGGCCTGATCGCTTGTGGCAGCCGCGCCTATCCGTCGAACACGTTGGAATCCGGCTGGATCCCATCGCCGCTTCCCGCCATCTACACGGGCGAAAAGCTGAAGGGCTTCCGCGAATGGCTCGGCGCTGACAGCTATGAAGCAACCGGCTCCATCGGTGGTTCATTCGTTTCCGAGAATATCGAAGACTATTATCTGAACCCATGGGAACTCGGCTATGGCAACTTCGTCAAGTTCGACCATGATTTTCATGGTCGTGAAGCACTTGAAGCACTGAACCCCGCGGAACAACGCAAGAAGGTCACCCTTGCTTGGCATCCGGAAGACATGGCCAAGATCATGGCATCCATGTTCAACCCGGACGGTGAAGCATATAAATTCTTCGACGTCCCGCTCGCCAACTATGCCTCGTCCAACTACGACCGCGTCGTGGATGCAGGCGGCAAGACCGTCGGTCTGTCGATGTTCACCGGCTTCTCGTACAATGAAAAGCAGGCGCTGAGCCTTGCCACGGTTGACCCCGAAATTCCGTTCGGCACTGAGCTGAACGTGGTTTGGGGTGAAGAAAATGGTGGCACGCGCAAGACCACTGTTGAGCCGCACAAGCAGCTGAACGTTCGCGTGATCGTCTCGCCGGTGCCCTACAGCCGCGTGGCACGTGAAACCTATGCCGAAGGCTGGCGCACCGCGCGCTAAGTCGATTGTAGACGTGCACCCGCGACGTCAAAACTGACGCGCGGGTGACATGCTTTTTTTCTTGAGAGGCGCACCCATGGCCAGTTCCGCATTGCTCCATCCCAATTGGGACCTGCCGCCGGCGGGCGTAACGGACGGCTTCTCTCTAGAAATGACGGCCAAGGATGAGGCGTCGTTGCGGGACGCAGCGCCGCTCATTCCTGCTGAAACACCCATTGCGGTGACCTATCTTCCCGGTGAAGAGGTGGATGCCCGTGTGGCTGCGACCATCGCTGTACGGGAATTGGGCTTTGAACCGATGCCGCATTTCTCCGCGCGCCGGATCACCTCGGAAGATGATTTCGAAGCTTATTTGAAGGCCGTCGTTGAAAAGGCTGGTGTGCGCCGCTGCTTTATCGTGGCGGGTGACCCGCCGGAGCCGCAGGGGCCGTATTTTGACACCATGGCGTTGATAGCAACAGGCGCGTTCGAGCGCGCTGGCATTCAAGCCATCGGCATTGGCGGGCATCCCGAAGGCCATCCAAACATGTCAGAGGCGGAATGTTGGGCCGTCCTTGAAACCAAGGTGCGTGAGATCGAAAGCCGTGGCATGGCGCCGCTCGTGGTGACGCAATTCGGCTTTGACCCGGACGCGTTTCTGGTCTGGCTGAAGGAGCTCCGCGCGCGGGGCATCATGTGCCCAGTCCGCATTGGAATTCCCGGGCCTGCCGGTATCAAGCGCTTGCTGGCCTTCGCGGCGCGCTGCGGGGTAGGGGCCTCTGCCTCGGTCATGAAGAAATATGGCGTCAGCATCACCAATCTACTCGGCACCGCTGGCCCTGATAAGCTGGTCGATGCGTTCGCCAAAGGATTAGGCGATGAGCACGGCCGCGTGCGCCTGCATTTCTATCCGTTTGGCGGGCTCAGAAAGACCGTGGAGTGGATTGCGGATTACTCTCAGCGATAGGGCTGGGCAGTGTTCACCTGCTGTTCAGCAGGCTGAGGCATTATGAGGGCTTCATATTTCGGGGGTCGATCCATGATGAAGCCTGTCCTTTTCATTGCCCTTCTGGCGCTCAGCGGCTGCGCGGATACCCGCCAATATTCTCTGAATGAGCAGTGCTTGCATGAGCCGGGCTGCGTCTCGACCTTTTCAGAGCATGGCGGCGCCCCTCATGCGGCAGCCATCGCCCCGGTCAATGCCGGACAGTGGGAACCTATCGTCAAAGTCCGGAAGGAGCCCAAAAAGCCCTGATCCCGCGCGACGTTGCGTTCAATCCCCGAAGAAGTTCAGTTCCAGCAGAACCCCATTAGGGTCCTGCGTGAAGACCTGACGCAGGCCAATGGCCTCAATGAGGTTGACCTGATGGTCCATGTCACGCGCATTGAGCCGCGCCATGACGTCATCATAGCCCGAACAGTTGAGCGCAACATGGTGGATGGAACCGGTTGGCCCTGTGGCGACGTCGCGCTCATAAGTGCGGATGCAATCCAGGCTGTTGATGTGCAGGATCGGGCGGCCCGAGACATCATACATCCATTGCGCTGTCTGCGGCGTCAGTGGAGGCGGGGCGTCGCGGCGTTCCAGGTCCAGTAGCTCCGCATAAAAGTCGCACGTCCCGTCCAGATCGGCCGTGATGATGTTGACGTGGTCGAGTGCGTTGACCTTCATGCGCCTGTTCCTTCTAAGTCGCCTTGCGCGCCGCAGCGCGGGCTTCCGAGTAGCGATCCCGACGGAATTTTTCGAAGCCGGTCCGCTTTTCGAAGCCCGGATCTTCAGGCAAGTCTCGGAAATCTGCAAGATATTCCTGAAACAGCTCCGCGACCTCATCCTTGAACTCTGGATGCGAGAAGATATAGGTCCGATTTTCGCGCATGCCGTCAAGAACGCGGGCCGCAATGACGTCTGGCTCCATGCCGAATTCATGGAATTCGGCAAGGCGTTGTACGTTGGCGGTATCGACGGGCTTGGCACCGTCGAGCAATTCCTTGGGGCGGACATCGTCGCTGGCGTAGATATACGACTTCACAAGGCCGGGGCAGAGGATCGACACGCCGATACCATGCGGGGCGAGGCTGTAGCGCAGCGATTCAGACATGCCGCGCACCGCAAATTTGGTCGTGTTATAAATGCCCGGCGCACCCGATGCGAGCCATCCGGCCATCGACGCTGTGTTGACGATATACCCGCCATTGCCCGCCGCAATCATCCGCGGGACGAAGGTCATCACGCCATTGATCGGTCCTTGCAGGTTGACACCCATCACCCAGTCCCAATCAGAATAGCTTGAGTCTTCAATGGTTTGGAAAAGATTGATGCCAGCGTTATTGAACAACAGGCTGACCGGGCCGAACTTGGCTTCCACCTCATCTGCGGCCTTTTCCATCGCATCGCGTGAGGACACATCGACCTGCACACCCATGACGCTCTGGTTGTCGAGCGTTTTCAGGGCTTTTTCGATGGCATCTTGCCGGATGTCGGCAATGGCGACCTTGCAGCCTTCTGCGAGCAGCGCGCGGACAAGGCCGATGCCGATCCCGTTGGCGCCCCCGGTGACGAAGGCGGTGCGTCCTGCGAAGTCGATCATGCCTTCAACGCCTTCTGCCGCTTGATTTCGTCAGCCCAGATGGGGCTGTTGAACAGCATCGCGAAAGTCTGCTTATACTCTTCATTCTGCGGCAGCTTGGCTGGAACCGAAGCGATCATTGCGTTCGCCCGATCCGTCACGCCGTCAAGAAATTCGGCATGGGTCAGGATATAGAGCTCATCGTTGAGGATGCCCTCCAGCACGCGTTCGCCGACCTGTTCCTTGGTGTGATACAGGTGGAAGAAGTTGCCGCCATTCTGCCGACGCTTGTCGGCTTCGGCATAGCCGGTTTCGGCGAGTTCGGCAGGGCGGGTCTTGCTCGCTTCGGCAATGTTCGATTGCACAGCGCCAGGGCAGAAAGCGGAGCAAATCACGCCTTTCGCTTCAAGTTCCGGGCGCATGCATTCCATCATCGTGACGACAGCGGCCTTGCCAGCGGAATAGATCGTCGTGCCACCCACAGGGACGATACCCGACATGGAGGCGGTGTTGACGATGTGTCCGCCTTCGCCGTGCGAAAGGATGCGCGGCAGCATGGTCGTGACGCCGTTGATGGTGCCACCGACGTTGACGCCCATCACCCAGTCCCAATCCGCGAAGTTCGCGAGTTCGGTGGGGCCGACGACCGCAACCCCCGCGTTGTTGCACAGGATATGGATCTTGCCGAAACGGGCTTCGGTTGCGTCGGCCGCCGCCGCGAAATCGGCGCGGTTGGTGACGTCGAGTTTCAGGGCAAGCACCCGCTCCGGCGTGCCAAGTTCGGCCTGCGCTTCCTCCAGATGGTCGTCACGGATATCAGCGACCACGACATTCATGCCTGCGCCCAAAAGCGCTTTTGCGATGCCAAGGCCGATGCCGGAGGCACCGCCTGTGATGAACGCTGTTTTGCCGGGTAGGTTCTGCACGTGACTATCCTCTTCCGCGTCTGGGTCCATGTATCGGACCGGTGTTTTTCTTGCGCCAGATGCAGTTGCACCACAAAAGGGCTGGACAGCACCGACTAAACAATATTGTATCTAATACATACAATCTTGCGGTAGGGAAGCGCGAACGTCAATCGTCGCTCGCCGATAGTGGTTGCAGAGGAGAGCGTGTATGGCGGGACCGATCGGCGCGACGGGCGACCTGAAGACTGATACGGTTGTTGAGGCGCGCGTCTGGCCATCCGCCGGTGCCGCCTATTGGGCGCTGGCCGTCATCATTCTGGCCACTTTCATGTCGTTTCTCGATCAGGTCGTGTTCGGGATGCTCGCGGAAAGCATCAAGCGCGACTTTCAGCTGACGGATACGCAATTGGGCTTTCTGGCCGGGCCGGCGACGATTATCTGCTATTTTTTCGTTGGCATTCCGCTTGGTCGGCTTGCCGATATTTATCCGCGCAAATTGGTCCTTTCCGCGAGCGCCGCATTTGTGGGCGTGCTCGTTGCTCTCAGCGGGATTGCGCAGAATTTCGCGCAGTTCGTCGGGTCGCGGGTTTTTCTGGCTGCGGGCGGATCGGCCCATGCACCGTCCTCCTACTCGCTGCTGACCGATGCTTTTCCGCCGCGCATTCTCACGCGTGCCTTTGCCCTGCTGCAATTGGGCTTCATCGGCGGGACGACGCTCGGGCCGATCATCGGCGGGCAGCTGGTGACGGCTTCGGCGGGTTGGGATGGGACAACCTTCATGGGTCTGTCCATCTATAATTGGCAGTTAGCGCTCATTTATCTGTCGGTGCCAACGCTGATCGCGTCGCTCCTGTTCCTGACCGTGAAGGAACCGCTGCGGCTTGCGCCGAACCAGTCCGCTGTCCAGATTCCAACGGACGTTGGCTTGGGCCGCAAGATGATCACCTTCATGGGTTTCGACGCGGCAAAAGCGATCCATGCCGGTGGCCGTGTCTATTATCCCATGTTCGGTGCGCTCGCGCTCAGCGCCATTGAATCCTTTGGGATCATGTTCTGGCGGACGCCTTATCTGATGCGCGAATTTGGGTGGGACGCCAGCCAGATCGGGAATCTCATCGGCAGTGTGGCCCTCGTGGCATCGCTGGCGGGCATGCTGGTTGGCGGGATATTTGTAGAATGGCTTGCGAAGCGACATCGCGACGCGAATGTCCGCGCGGCGTTCGTCTGTTACTGCGGATCGACAGTCGTTATCATCACGGCATTGCTCATCCCCGATCCCTATTGGTCGACGATTGCGTTCGGCTGCGGCGCGTTCTTTGCGATTGCCGGGGCCGTGCCGCAAAATGCCGCCATTCAGCGGGTGGCCCCCAATGATATGCGCGGGCAGGTGACGGCCTTCTATCTGTTTATGTTCACCTTCTTCGGCGCGATGGGCAGCTGGTTCATCGGTATCGTCTCTGACTTTGTGACGCAGGATCTCGGGCAGGCCATCCTGCTGACCGCGATCACACTCATGCCGTTAGGCGCCTATCTGATGTTCCGCGCCATCAAACCCTATCGCGAGGAAGTCGAACGCCTCGAAGCACTTGAAAAGCAGGCTGCGGCCTGAGACGTATTCCAAGGAGAAACCTGTGACTGAAGACCGTATTGCAGCGCTCGAAGCGCAACTGGCTGCGCTCACCAAGCGCGTGACCATTTGCGAGGACGAACAGTCTGTCCGCAAACTGCATCACCTTTACGGCTATCTGATCGACAAATGCCTGTACCGCGAGGTTGTCGACCTGTTCACGGAGGATTGCGAAGTCCACTTTTTCGGTGGCATTTATAAGGGTAAGGCGGGCGCTGCGCGCCTTTATATCGAGCGGTTCCAGAAGAACTTTACGCACGGCAACAACGGTCCAATCGACGGCTTCCTGCTTGATCACCCGCAGCATCAGGATGTGGTGGATATCCAGCCTGACGGCGTGACAGCACTCGCGCGTTTCCGCTGCACGATGCAGGCGGGCCGCCATAAAGATTACACCGGCGACAACCCCATGCAGGGTGTCCGCCAGTGGTGGGAAGGCGGCATTTACGAGAACACCTACAAAAAGGTGGACGGCGTGTGGCGCATTCATATTCTCGATTACGCGCCGCAATGGCATGCCGATTATGAAACCGGCTGGGCGCACACGCGGCCCAACTATGTGCCGTTCCTCGACAAGACCATCCCGGAAGATCCGACCGGCCCCGATGTGCTGAAGGACGGCGTCTGGCTGTGGCCGACGCACAAGGTCGTGCCATTCCACAATGCGCATCCCGTGACCGGCGCGCCAATCGTGCCGGAACGCTGGCAGGGTGACATTGACCGCGAAAAGGCCGCAAAGTGAGCAGCTATCCCGAACTTTATATGATCATTGATGGCGAGCGGGTGTCCGCTGGTCATCGGGCAACACACAAGGTCGTCAATCCGGCAACCGGCGAGACGCTGGGTGAGTTGCCGCTGGCCGACGCGGCAGACCTCGACCGTGCGCTGGAAACGGCGCAGCGCGGTTTCCAGATTTGGCGGGAGTCCACGCCGCAACAGCGCGCCGCCGTCCTGCAAGGTGCTGCCCGCTTGATGCTGGAGCGTCAAGAAGGCCTGGCCCGCACAGCGACGCTCGAAGAGGGCAAGACCCTCGGCGAGGCGCGCATCGAAGTGATGATGAACGTTGGCCTGTTCAACTTCTATGCCGGGGAAACACAGCGCATCTATGGGCGGCAGCTCGTCCGCCCGGCGGGGATGCGTTCGACTGTGATCTATGAACCGGTCGGTCCCGTCGCAGCCTTCAGTCCCTGGAACTTCCCGCTCGGAAATCCGGGCCGCAAGCTTGGCGCGCCAATTGCGGCGGGCTGTTCGGTCATCATGAAGTCGGCAGAAGAGACGCCTGCATCCGCGCTCGGCGTCTTGCAGTGCTTGCTGGACGCGGGCCTGCCGAAGGAAGTGGCGCAGGCGGTGTTCGGCGTGCCCGATCAGGTGTCGCGCCATCTGCTGGCATCCCCCATCATCCGTAAGCTGAGCTTCACTGGTTCGACTGTTGTCGGCAAGCATCTGGCAAAGCTGGCGGCCGAAGACATGAAGAGGACGACGATGGAGCTGGGCGGTCATGGGCCTGTGCTGGTGTTTGATGACGTCGATGTAGACACGGTTCTCAACACCATGGCCCCCGGCAAGTATCGAAACGCGGGCCAAGTCTGTGTTTCGCCGACGCGCTTCATTGTGAAGGAAGATGTGTTCGACCGGTTCCGCGATGGTTTCATTGAACGTGCAAAGACCGTCAAGGTTGGCAACGGGCTTGATCCTGAAAGCCAGATGGGGCCGATGGCCAACCCGCGCCGTCCGGATGCGATGGAGCGCTTGATCGGGGATGCTGTGTCGCGTGGCGGCAAGCTCGGCACCGGCGGGGAGCGCATCGGTAATCAGGGCTTCTTCTATGCGCCGACGGTGCTGTCGGAAGTGCCGCTGGACGCCGACATCATGAACGAGGAGCCGTTTGGCCCGGTCGCCATTCTCAACCCCTTTGGCAGCGATGATGACATGATCGCCGAAGCCAACCGCCTGCCTTATGGTCTTGCGGCTTATGCCTGGACCAACGATCCCAAGCGCCGGATGCGTCTGGCGCGTGACATTGAAACCGGCATGCTGGGCATCAATACCAACATGATCGGCGGCGCGGATGCGCCCTTTGGCGGCGTTAAATGGTCCGGCCACGGCCATGAGGATGGCCCGGAAGGCCTGCATGCTTGCCTTGTAACCAAGGCGGTTCACGAGGCCTGAGGACGTTCACGACAGAACGAGAAAGGACGGAGCGACTATGACGATCATCGGTGGAATGGACGTTGCTATCAAGGCCATGCGGTCCGTTCTTGGCGAAGACAATGTTCTCACGGGTCCGGCTGCAATGGCGGCTTACGGAGATCCTTATGCCCCGCCCGGCGACTGGTATCAGCCGGGGGCTGTCCTTTTGCCGTCGACCGTAGAGGAAGTGCAGGCCGTCCTTCGTGTGGCGAACGAACACCGCACGCACGTTTGGACGAGCAGCCAAGGCCGGAACAAGGGATATGGCGGCGGAGCGCCGCGTGTGTCGGGAAGTTTTGCCCTTTCGCTCCGGCGAATGAACCGCGTTCTCGAAGTTGATGAAGACAACTGCTTTGCCGTGGTTGAGCCCGGTGTGCGCTTCTTCGATCTTTACGATCACCTTCGGGCGACGGGATCGAGACTCTGGATGTCCGTGCCGGATTTGGGCGGCGGTAGCGTCATTGGTAACGCATTAGATCACGGCGCAGGATATACGCCGCTGGGGGATCATTTCGGCAATCATTGCGGCTTGGAGATCGTGCTCGCAAATGGGGATATCCTGCGCACAGGCATGGGCGGCATGACCAACACGCGTGCGTGGCATGTCTATCCGCATGGCTGTGGACCGACCTTTGACGGACTGTTCAGCCAGTCCAATTATGGCATTGTGACCAAGATGGGCGTCTCTCTCATGCCTGCGCCGGAAGTCTATATGCCGGGCTGGTTGACGCTCGACAGCGAAGATCAGTTTGGACCGTTTTTGGATGCGCTGCGCCCATTGATGATTGATGGGACGATTTCAAACCAACCCATGATCATCAATGCTGTATGCGCGGCGAGTGCGTTTTGGCAGCGCGATCATTGGTATACGGGGACCGACGCCATTCCCGATACCGTCATTGATAAGATCGCTGCGACGCCCGGCTTCGGCCGTTGGGTGATGCGCTTTGCCCTTTATGGCGACGACCCGGTGGTCGAGCATAACCGCAAGAAGGTCGACGCCGCCTTCGCGCACATACCGGGATGCGCGATCAGCTACGAAAAATATGATGGCCGTAACCTGCCGGTGATGGAAAACCCCCACCACGTGGTGCAGGCAGGCATTCCGTCCATGGCACTTGACCAGATGACGTGCTGGTATGGCGGAGAGAAGGGCGGGCATATCGGCTTTTCCTGCGCTGTGCCGATTTCAGCGAAAGATGGGACCGCCATTCGGGATCTGTCGCGCGCGCAGCTGAGCAAGGATGGATTGGATTATTCGGCCGCCATCATCGTGACCAAGCGCGCAATGATCCACGTTGCGCTTGTCGTCTTCGACACCGAGGATGAAGCGCAGGCACGAGGTGCCTATCAGTCGGTGAAGGACATGATTCCTGTTGCTGCTGCCCAAGGCTATGGCGAATATCGCAGCCACATCGATTTCATGGATCTGGTTGCCGACCAATATGATTTTAACAACCACGCCCAGCGCCGCTTTGCCGAGCTGATCAAGGATGCCGTTGATCCTGCGGGCATCCTCTCACCGGGCAAGCAAGGCATCTGGCCAAAGGAAATGCGCAAATGACCCACGAACTGAAAACCGGCGGCGACCGCGGCTATTTGCGGATCGCGACGGAGGAGGCCTTTGCCACGCGAGAGCAGATTGATGTCTTCCTGCGGATGGTGAAGGACGGGACAGCGGACAAGGGCATGGTCTCGCTCTGGGGCTTTTACGCCCAAAGTCCGTCTGAACGCGCGACCCAGATTATTGACCGGCTGCTCAATCTTGGGGAGCAGCGCATCCGCCACATGGATGAAACGGGGATCGACAAAGCCATCCTCGCGCTGACGTCGCCCGGGGTTCAGCCGATGCTCGACGTGAATGAGGCTAAGGGCATCGCCACGCGCGCCAACGACTATCTGGCCGATGCCGTCCAAAAATATCCGGATCGCTACATCGGCCTGACGGCCGTTGCCCCGCAGGACCCGGAATGGTCCGCAGCCGAAATTCGGCGCGGTGCGCATGAGCTTGGCTTTAAAGGCGTCCAGATCAACAGTCACACGCAGGGCCATTACCTCGACGAAGCGCAGTTTGACCCGATCTTCCGGGCGTTGGTTGAGACGGGTCAGCCGCTTTACATCCATCCGGCGACGCTGCCCGACGACATGATGGGGGGCATGATTGATGCCGGGCTGGACGGTGCCATCTTCGGCTTCGGGGTGGAGACCGCGTACCACCTGCTGCGGCTGGTCACGACCGGCCTTTTTGACCGGTATCCCAATCTCCAGATCATGGCCGGCCATGGCTGTGAAGCGCTGCCCTATTGGCTGTTCCGGACCAACTATATGCATCAGGCGGGTGTCCGATCGAACCGCTATGAGCGTTTGAAGCCGCTCAAGCACGACCTGTTCCATTATATGCGCAACAACTTCCTCGGCACCTGTTCGGGCCTACCGTTTGAGCCTGCGGTCAAGCTGATGATTGAGGTTATGGGGGAAGATCGCGTGATGTATGCGATGGATTACCCCTATGAATATGTCGCCGATGAAGTGCGGGCGATGGACAACCTCGATATTTCGGCAGACCAGAAGAAGAAGTTTTTCCAGACTAACGCGGAACGCTGGTTCAAACTTTAAGATAAGGACAAGAGGATGGGGAAGGGGATGTCGGCTCCGGCCAAAGGGGCCTGGTACGCGCTGCTGATCATTGCGCTGACCAACGCGATGAGCCTGCTCGATCGCAATATCCTTGCCATCCTCGCCCCGCGCATCAAGGCGGACCTTGGCGTCGGCGATGCGGAGATGGGGCTGCTCTATGGCACGGTCTTTGCGCTGTTTTATGCTCTCTTTTCCCTCCCGCTCGGTCGTTTGGCCGATGGCTGGGTGCGCACCCGGCTGCTGTCTTTGTGCATCGCTTTCTGGTCGTCGGCGACGGCATTGGCGGCTTTCGCCAGTAGCTTCGGCGTCCTTGCCCTTTCGCGCCTCGGCGTCGGCATCGGGGAGGGGGCGACCCAACCCGCTGGCACATCGCTGATTTATGACTATTGGCCGAAGGAGCGGCGCGGCTTCGTCATGGCGGTGTTGGCATCGTCCATTGCCATCGGTCTTGGTGGATCGCTGGTTCTGGGTGGCGTGGCGTCCGACTGGTGGGACCACGCCTATAGCAATGGTGCAGCGCCATTAGGTTTGTCCGGATGGCAGTTCGCCTTCCTCGCAGCGGCAGCCCCCGGCTTTGTGCTTTCGTTTTTCCTCTGGCGCCTGCGGGAGCCCGAACGCGGCGCCATGGACGGCATCATCAGCCCCCCTGATCCGGCACCATTTGCTGCATCGGCTGCCGTCCTTGGCTCGGTAACACCGGGTTTCAACTGGTTGAGCCTGAAGCAGCGCGGCGCGACGCGCGGCCAGTGGGTGCTCAATTTGAGCGTGCTTGCGGGCCTTATCGTCCTGATGGTCATCTTGGCTAAGGTTTGCGCCCATCTTTCGCCGCGTCCAGACCTTGTTTTCGGGTCGTTCAGCATCAGTCCGCACACCCTCCAGTGGAGCGTGATCGGCTTTGGCGCGTTCGTGATTATCAACTTGCTTCAGGGGCTCTCGCTCTCTGACAAGCCGACTTTTGCAGTCATTAGCAAGTCGCCCACGCTCATCATGGTGATGGCCGTCGGTGCGCTTCAGTCTGTGATCAACTATGGCATTATGGGCTTCACGCCGAGCTTCCTGATGAAGACCTATGATCTGTCGATGAAGGATACCGCGCTTGCTTTCGGGCTGCTGTCGGCAGCGCTGGGCATTGTGGGGCCGATGATCTCCGGCCCGGTTTCGGACATGCTGAATAAGCGCTTTCCGGGGCGTGGGCGGTCTTACGTAACGCTCTTTGCGCTCGGCGTTTCGCCCTTCCTTGCGATGTGGGTCTACACCGCGCCGACTTCGGGCGATTTTTTCCTTCGCTTCTCTGTGTACAGCATCATCCTAACGGGATGGCTGCCGCCGCTTTATGCCATCATGTATGATCAGGTGTTGCCGCGCATGCGGGGCGTGACCACGAGCGTATATCTGCTCGTTTTGACGATCCTCGGCCTTGGTATTGGGCCCTATCTGGTCGGTCTCATTTCCGATGCGACGGGTGATCTTGGGACCGCGATCCTGTCGATTAATCTGGTTTCGCCGGTGATCATCGTCTTGCTGCTGATCATTGCGACGCGCGCGCAGCGGGATGAACATAGGCTCATTGAGAATGCGCGGGCCGCCGGCGAGCCAATCTAGTCGCGAGACGTTTCTCTTGATCCCTGTGGCAGCGCGTGAGAGCATTGTGGAAGGAAGATGGGAGCACCGACATGCCTCTTGCAAACCGAACGCCAGTCACATTCCTGTTCACCCGCGCACGGGAAAAGGCGCTGCCTTTTTACCGTGATGTTCTGGGCCTGACTTTTGTGGGGTCTGATCAATTCGCTGACCGCTTCGACCTAAATGGTGTCAGCCTGCGCATTGTGCCGATACCGGACCACAGTCCAAGCCCGCACACCGTGCTGGGGTGGGATGTCCCCGATATCGCCGCAACCTGTGCCGCGTTGCGGGCCAAAGGCGTCACCTTTGAGATGTATGAGGGCTTCGGTCAGGATGCGCATGGCATCTGGACCGCCCCGGATGGTCACGCAAAAATTGCCTGGTTCTTAGACCCTGATGGCAATAATTTGAGCATCACCGAAGGCCCGGCGGACTAGAGAACCCGCCAGACCCAAAGCTTTATGCCCGCCGGATAGCGCGCGCCGGAACAGATGAAGATGCTCTTATTCATCCATTCATATTTGCCCTTGGGCGCAATGAACTCCGGCACTGTGCGGAAATAATATTCCGCCGGATCAACCTCTTCACCGGCGGCGAGACGTTTCATGACGTCTGGCGGGCCGTGACGCAGGCCTTTGTTGTGGATCTGGATGACGACGCCATCATCGGTCTTCAAAGCATAGATGGCATCCGCGACGGTCACGCCATCGGGGCGCGTAAGTTGCCAGTCGGCCGCATTGCCCATCAGTTGGCCTTTGATCAGCGGGCCTTCCACGCGGCCACCTTCAAAGATCGGGATGATGCGTCGCGTCCCGTCGGTGACGTCGCCGATGGGGATTGGTGCGCCAAGATCACCGCTGGCTTCATACACAAATTCGAGTTCGGGTTTGATCATGCTGGAAGGTCCTTTTGACAGTTTGGGAATGGCGAACGCGGCCGAGGGCAGGGCGGTGGCGCCCAGCCCGATGACCGCCGTCCTTCTGTCGATTTTCACTAAGCCGCCAACCCAATTTCGTCGGCGTTTGCCCAGTTGCCGTGAAGGCCAAAGCGCATCCGGATGGGGATGTTGATTGTCGCAATGGGGCCCTTTTCAATGTCCAGCGCGTCGAACAGCAGGAGGTCGCTCCGGTGCTCTTCCAAGCGGTTGCAAATCTGGACGATCCAACCATCGCCCTCCGGGGCATCCTTGCTGCGCGGAATGAAGCAGGGTTCCTGTAATGAGGAGACAGGGCCGCACCACCAATGCTGCTCCTGCTTGGTCTGATGGTCGATCAGGCACAGGCAGTTCATCAGCAAACCGCCGGCACTTCCGCCCTTGAGCTCTACAGGACGGCGGTAGTCCATCTCCAGCATCCAACCATAGCGATAGGGTAGGCCGGCAAAGCGGTCATCCATGCGGGGGAACTCGCCCGCTGTCTGCGTGAGTTGGATTTCGCTTTCAAAGGCGTCGCTGTTGCTTGCCATGTCAACGGTCCAGCGGGTGAGATAGCTCATGGCTTCCTGCCCGTTGAACGGCGCGCCGTTCACATCGGGGAAGAAGGGGAACATGTTGTTTTTTGCGACCGGGATGTCGAAGTGGACCTTCGTCCCTTCCTGAAAGGCGTTCATGACATGGCTGTTGAAGCTATTGCCCGTTTTGAACCATCGGATGTCATCACCGGTCGCTCCAGCCTTGCGCGGTAAGACGCCGAGATAGACGGGCATGGACGTATCGAACCCGAAATGGGGCATGCCCTTTTCCAGCCGTTCCCAGCTGCCGATGCTCGGCATTACGTTGAACACGGCGTAATCCTCTGTAATCCCGAAGTCGTGCATCATGCAGTAATAGGGGGCTTTGAACCAGATTTCGTGGACGAGCTCCCCCTCCGGCGTCACTTCGTAAAAGGTGCAGTCATCGGTACATAGACCGGACGCGGCATAGCCAAAGGCAATCATATTGCCGGTTTTAGGGTCGATCTTCGGGTGGGCGGTGAAGGTTTGACCCGTCATTTTCTGACCGGTTTTGTCGTTGAAGAAATGGGTGAAGCCTTCGGTCTCCATGGTGGCCGGGTCCATAACCAGCGCGGGACTGTCTTCCTTCAACGCGTAAAGCTTGCCGCCGTGAATCCAGGCATTGGTATTTGCCGTGCCCCGGATTTCACCCTTCACGCTCTCATCATCGGTCAGAGGGTTGCGGTAGGATCCAAATAGGGCCTTACCCGCTTCATTTTCCAGCTTCCACTTATCGGTCTTTGCCCAACGCTGACGGAAGTCGCATTGTCCGTCGTGGATGTGAAACCGCGTGATCATGCCATCGCCGTTGAAAGAGATGTCATCGTCGGAGCGTGGCGGGAATTGCGGATCAGGCTGAACGCGGTAGAAGGCTCCGTTGAGTTCGGGGGGGATAGTGCCTTCATAGGCCAAGTCCGCAATATCGGCTTCGATGCGTGATGGCGCATTGAAGCCCGTGAAGGACGGGGTCTGTGGGAACTGTGCCATGGGCAACCTCTCGACTCTGTTTGTAAGTTACACTAACAATTGCCCCGAGGGATGTTGATGGCAAGAACAAAAGAAACGTTGGTGATGACAACGCCGCCAATTGAGGGCGATGACGATATCGGCGAAATCCGCAACATTGTCGGCTTTCATATCCGGCTGGCGCATGGCGCTGTGTACCGGCATTTCACAGAAACCTTCACTGATCTTGATCTGACACAAAAGCAGGTCTCCGTTCTCTGGCTCGTGGATGACCACCCAGACATTGCTCAAACCGATCTGGCCCACCGCATGCGCATGGATCGCGCGACGACGATGGCCATCATCAACCGGCTTGAAGCGCGCGACCTGCTGATCCGGGGCAAGTCCGAAACAGATGGTCGCAAACAGACGCTCAACCTGACGGATGTCGGGCAGGAAATGCTGCGTGTAGCGAAGCAGGCCATTCTGGATCACGAAAACTGGTTGAAGTCGCGCTTTTCGGACAAGGAAGTGACGAAGCTTATTGAACTGCTGACGCGCATCCACGAATAAGAAGCCGCCAACCAAATGCCATTAGCACCTCATGTTTTCCAATTGGGAGAGAGACCGTGAACGACCCAAGAACGATCATAGACACCACAGCTATGAGCGCCCGCCAATGGATCGTGGTCGCTCTCATGGTAATCCTCAATGCGCTCGATGGCTTTGACGTTCTCTCTAGCGCCTTTGCAGCGCCGGGGATTACCAAGGAATGGGGTATTGAACGTTCTGCGCTGGGTGTTGTCCTTTCGGCGGAATTGGTCGGCATGGGGTTCGGCTCCATCTTGCTGGGCGGCATGGCCGATCGTTATGGGCGGAAAGGCGCAATGCTGACCTGTCTCCTCTTCATGGCAGGCGGAATGTACATGGCCAGCACAGCGGGCGGCGTGACGTCCATGGTGGTTTTCCGCTTCATCACCGGCACCGGCATTGGAGGTATGCTCGCCGCCACGAACGCCGTGACAGCGGAGAGCAGCAACTCAGTTTTCCGCCGCGCCGCGATTGCAGCTTATGTGGCGGGGTATCCCTTGGGCGCGATCATCGGTGGTATCGCGGCGTCGCAGTGGCTGTTGCCGGATCATGGCTGGCGCGCGATCTTTCTGTTTGGCGCTGTGGTCACGGCGGTGGTTATTCCCGTCATTGCCTGGCTTGTGCCTGAGACCGCTGCCTATCATGCGACGACGCGTAACCTGAAAGGCGTTAATCAGACGCTCTCTGCCTTTGGTAAGGCTCCCATCGAAACCTTGCCAATTCTGGATGAGGCAGCGCCCAAGCCGCGCCTGACGGATATTCTGTCCAATCCGAAGCTGCGTCCGATCACCTTGTTGCTGGCGTTCGCCTACACGTTCCACAGCATCACTTTCTATTACATCCTGAAGTTTGCGGTCCAAATCGTGGCTGATTATCCGCCCGGCTATCCGGCGTCAGAGGCAGCCACGGTGCTGACATGGGCCAATGTCGGCGGCTTTATGGGCAGCCTGTCCTTCGGCTTTGTTATGGCAAAGCTGGGCATCCGCTGGCCGACGGCGTTCACGTTGCTGATCGGATCAGTCGCCGTGGCTTCATTCGGGTTGGGTCGCGAAAGCCTGTCCGCTTGGCAATGGGCGACAATCATCACCGGGTTCTTCACCAACGCCGCGATCAGCGGTTTCTATGCCGCTTTTGCCAGAGGTTTCCCCACCCATGCGCGCGGCACCGGTACCGGCTTTGCACTGGGCGTTGGTCGTCTGGGCGCGGCCGGAAGCCCCTTGCTCGCCGGGGCACTGTTTACCTGGCTCGGCAATGATCAGCTGCTGACTGTCTCAGCGATCATGGCTTCGGGCTCTGTACTGGCGTTGGTCCTGTTCCTGATGTTGCCCGAAAAGGATGGGGATGACATTTTGGCTGAGTCTGACAAAGCGTAAGGATTACGCCAGACCCAGTTCCTCTAAGGCGCGGGCGCGCAACAGGTGCTTCTGCACCTTGCCCGATGCCGTGCGGGGGATGCCATCAGTGACGATGGCGGTCTTTGGCACCTTGAATTTGGCAAGCCGTTCCGCGCAATGGGCAATCACCTCATCAGGGGTGATGGTATATCCGGGCACGGGGATCACGTAGGCGCGGCCGACTTCGCCCCAGCGTTCGTCCGGCACACCGACCACGGCGCATTCGCCGATGGCCGTCAGCTCGGCGAGTACCGCCTCAACTTCTGCCGGATAGACGTTTTCGCCGCCGGAGATGTACATATCCTTCTTGCGGTCGACGATGTAGAAGAACCCATCCTCATCGCGCATCGCGGCGTCACCGGTCACGAACCAGCCATCGACAAAGGCCTTGGCCGTCAGGTCCGGCTGCTTCCAATAGCCGTGCGCCACGCAAGGACCGCGCACCCAGAGCTCACCGCGTTCGCCGGTTGGGACTTCATTGCTATCATCATCGACGATCTTGGTTTCAACCGTCATCAGCGGCAGGCCGCAACTGCCGGCCTTGCGAAGCAGTGTCGGCAGATCATGCGCCGGCATAGCAAAGTTGGAGCCGGTTTCCGACATGCCGAAGCCTTCTGAAATGCGGACACCTGCATTCACGAAGCGCTCGGATTGCGCCTTTGGATTGGGCGCGCCGCCAATCGCCCAGCTGACGATATTCTTCAGCTTCTCCGGCGCAAATGTTGGCTGGTTCCAAAGGGTGGCAGCCATCTGCGGAACCGAGAAATAATGAGTCACGCCAAGCGCAGGGTCAGTCATCCGCTCCAGCGTGTGCACGGGGTCAAAGCCTTTGGAGATGAGCAGCGTAGCCCCGGCCTGGATGGGGGAGCGGGCGGCCGCATAAAGGCCAGCTGTGTGGAATAAAGGCATGTCGCACAGAAACACGCTGCGCATCGTGACGTCGTTGCCATAGATGAAATTGGCGCAGCCCCAAAAGGCATTCTCTTCGGAGAGCATGACGCCCTTGGGCCGTCCGCTGGTGCCGGAGGTGTAGAGGAAAGTCGCGACGTCGCCAAAAGGGCGGCGTGCATCGGGGGAGGGCTTGTCCCCATCTTGTCCAAGCGACAACATGTCGGCGACCGCCATTGCACGACGCGCGGCTGACGGCGGAGCGAACTCGGGATCATGAAACACGATTTCCGGCTCAGCATCTGCTGCCAGCGCATCAATTTCTGCACTGGCGAGGCGCCAGTTGAACGGCACGAAGATGGAGCCCGCCCGTGCGCCTGCGTGCTGGAGGATCACCATTTCCGCGCAATTTTTGGAGAGGGTCGCAAGGCGAACGCCGCTGTTCGGACCAAACTCGCCTTCAATCCAAGCGGCCAAGCGATCAACCGCTTGGTTGAGCGTCCCATATGTCCAGCGTCGATCGCTCTCAAGATCTACAATCGCCAGCGCATTAGGGTTTGCGCGGGCGTAGGAGTGAATGGGGTCGCAAAAGGTCATGGCAGGATCGCGCTTTGCAAGTTGGGGAGGAGAAGAGATAGATGGGGTTCCGCCAAAGACGAAACCCCAAGTTCATCTTATGACTTCACCTTATTCACGTCGAACGTACCGAGACCCGGCTTGAACGACTTTTCATCGAGGAACTGGCGCGTCGCTTCCTTGCGTGCGGCGGCACCACCAAAGCTGTGCAGCGCTTCCTGCGCACGGATCTGATAATCCAGACCATTGTCGTAAGTCATGTCGACCATGCGACGCATCGTCCATTTGGTGGCGCGCAGCGCGTGGCCGTCCTTCTTCTTCAGAACGTCGGCAATTTGAAGGACGCGCTCCTTGAGCTTGTCCGCAGGAACGGCTTCGGTGATGAGGCCCTGCTCCTCGGCCTGCTTGCCGGTGAGGTTTTCGCCCATCATGGCATGGTACATGGCCTTGCGGAACGGCATGAGTTCTTGCGCGACCTTGGACGCACCGCCACCGGGCAGAATGCCCCAGTTGATTTCGGACAGGCCAAACTGCGCATCTTCGCTCGCAATGGCGATGTCGCAGCCGAAGAGCGGGCCATAGCCGCCGCCGAAGCACCAGCCGTTGATCATAGCGATCGTGGGCTTTTCATACCAGCGCAGTCGCTCGAACCAACCATAGCTTTCGCGCTGCGCCTTGCGGACGGCACCAAGGCCCAGCGCCTCATTCTCGCGGAAATACTCCTGAAGATCCATGCCGGCGGTCCAGGCTTCGCCTTCGCCTGTAAGCACCAGAACCTTCACGTCGTCGCGGAATTCCAGCTCTTCCAGAACCTTCTTCATCTGCCGGTTGAGCTTGGGGCTCATGCAGTTGCGCTTTTCGGGGCGGTTGAACTTCACCCAGGCGATGTCGTTCTCAACGGTATAGGCAACGGTATCTTCTTCGGCACGATCTGACATAGCTCACCTCTTTGCAAATTATGTTATGGCCCATAACAGTCGACATTGCAGAGGACAAGCGCCATTGATAACGGGTCATCATGCGAGATCCGCTTCTTCATTATCCCGGCTATGTTTTGCGCCGCGCTTCAACTGCGGCGATGGCGGAGCTTGCGACGCGGATTGTGGTGCTCGGCTTGCGCACGACAGAAGCCACGATCCTGCAAATTGTGGCAGAAAATCCAGGTATTTCGCAAAGTGCGCTTGGGCGGATGTTGGATATTCAGCGCGCCAATATGACGCCGATCGCGGCACGGCTTGAAGCGCGCGGGCTCATGCGCCGGTTGCCCAGTGATGGTCGCTCTCTGGGGTTGGAGTTGACGCCGGAAGGTCAACAGCTTGCAGAGAAGGCGCAGGCTGTCGTCGACGCGTTTGAAACGGAATTGACCAACCGAATCCCCCCTGAACATCGGGACCATCTGATGCCGGCCTTGCTGGCATTATGGCCTTCAACTGACGGCTGAAATCCAGCAGCGTTTCACTGCCGCCCCGTTGACGTTTGGCGCTCCTCAGCCGTAAGTGTTGCATACAAATCATCAGGAGCAGGGTGCCGACAATGCGCGCTATTGACTATTTTGACCGCGGGCATGACCGCAAGCCGAGCCGGACGGCGATTGTTGACACGGTCACGGGCCAGCAATGGACCTTTGCCGAAGTCAAAGCGCTTTCTGAGCAAATCGCTGCCGCGATGCAGAAGCATGGCTTCAAGAGCCAGGATCTACTCGCACTTTATGGGCCGAATAGCGGCATGCTGCTCGTGGCGCTGCTCGCCATGTGGCGCGCCAACGGCAAATGGATCCCAGTCAACACGCGCAATGCGATTGACGCCAACGCCGGCTACATCAACTACGTCCGCTGTAACTGGATGTTCTATCACTCGAGCCTTGTCGATGAGGTCACCGAGCTCCGCCGTCTTTGCCCGACGCTCAACACGTTCGTCTGTATCGACAAGCCGATGGACAATGAATGGGGCGGAGATCCTTCGCTCGACCAGTTCATCGGCGGCGTGACTGCGGCTGACTTTGTCGAACCTGAAATCGACGCGTTCGGCAACATGCACGAACTCGTCGGCATCTTCCCGACAGGCGGAACCACCGGCCCGTCAAAGGGCGCCAACGTGACCAACCTCGGTTGGGGCACGATGATCGAGACGGCAGCTGATGGCATGGGCGGGCGCACCGATAATCCGGTAGCACTTGTCTCCGCACCGATCACGCACGCGGCGGGACCCATTGCGCTATCGACGATGAGCCTTGGAGCGACGCAAGTCATTCTCCCCGGCTTTGACGCGGAAAAGGTGCTGCAGGCGATCGACGAGTACAAGATCAGCCACATGTATCTGCCGCCGACGGCGCTTTACCAGCTGCTCGCCTCGCCGGAGATCGGAAGCCACGACTATACGTCGCTGCGCATCTTCATCCTCGTCGGATCACCGTGCAGCCCGGAGAAGCTGCGTCAGGCCGTCGAGGTGTTCGGTCCGTGCATGTGCCAATCCTATGGTCAGGTGGAATGCCCGATGATCGTCGCCTGGTTCCCGCCGGAAGACGTGGCGCGTTTCGCGAAGGAAGCGCCGGAAAAGCTGGCGTCGTGCGGCAAGGTGACGCGCTCGCTCAAGGTGGCGCTGCTCGACGATGACGGCAAGCAGGTCCCGCTGGGCGAGGCTGGCGAAATCTGCGCGCGCGGCGTCCTTGTCTCGCACAGCTATTTCGAAAAGCCCGAGGAAACCGCCGAAGTCCGCAAGTTCGGCTGGCACCACACGGGTGACGTCGGCAAGTTTGATGAAGACGGGTATCTCTATATTGTGGACCGCAAGAAGGACATGGTCGTCTCCGGCGGCTTCAACGTCTTTACGTCGGAAGTCGAAGCGGCTGTCACCGAAATCGCCGAAGTGCGCGAATGTGCGGTCATCGGCATTCCGCATGAGAAGTGGGGCGAACAGGTCCACGCGATTGTCGTTGCCGATGGCATCGACGAAGCGACCGTCATTGCCCATTGCAAAGCCCGTCTGGGCGGTGTGAAGGCACCGAAGTCAGTCGCCTTTGTCGACGCTATCCCGCGGACTGCCGCCGGTAAGATGGACAAGAAGGCGCTGCGCATTCCCTATTGGGGCGAAAACGCCCGCATGGTGAACTAGCCGGGGTTAGGCCGCTGCCTCCAATAGGATGGCAGCGGTCTCTTCGGGTTTTTCAACCATGACGCCGTGGCCGGTGGGAAGCGAATAGACCTTCCAGTCTGGGTCAACCTTCACACGCTCATGAAACTTCGTGAACACTGTGGGCGCATCTTTTGTTGCATAGATATAGGTGCGCCGCGTGATGGCCTGTTCGGCGCCCGTCATCTTCACCGGCTCAATCAGCGTCAGCAGCGGTTGGCGCGTCAGGAACGACGGAGATCCGGGGAAGGGGGCGACCAGCCCCGGCATATCCCGCTGTGCATCGATATAGTGCTTGCGCGAAGGTTCGTCGGCAATGTCCCAAAGTGCTTCGCCATCGCGTGGCAGGAACGCGTCGACATAGACGAGCGACCGGATCGCCTTGCCGAGGCGATTGGCGACTTCGGTGATGATCATCCCGCCATAGCTGTGGCCCGCCAGAACGAAATCGGTCAGCCCTTCGGCCGCAATCATGTTGGTGACATCGGTAACGTGCGTTTCGAGCGTGATCGCGGGCGAGATCAGGTGCTTTTTCTCGCCGAGCCCGGTTAAGGTTGCGATGTGGACGTCATGCCCCTTGGCACGCAGCAACTTTGCGGTCGCGTGCCAGCCTTGGCCACCACCCCACGCACCGTGAACCAGAACGAACGTCGCCATGTCTTTTCCTATTCTTGCCAGGCGGGCTGCTCGCCCTTGGCCACGCGAGAGCTGTTTCCAAGCAGAAAGTCGCCCAGCACGTCAATTGCGTCGGGGTAGGCGGCCTTGACCTTGGCCTGAAGCTCGCCCGAGTTTTTGGACGCAGCAACCATCTTCGGCCAGTCCGCAATATAGCTTTGGCTGAAGGTGATGCCTGAAATGTCATTCGGCAGGCCGTCTTTTGCATGGCCTGCAACAACAATTTCAGGCTTTAACGCGGCCAACTGGTCAAGCGCCTTGCCCCAGGCGGCAATCGCCTTCGGGTCATGTTCCCCGAACCAGAGGAACATCTGGTTGTAGACGAGGTCACCCGGGAAGAGCGCCTTGATGCCCGGCGCCCAAAGCGCGGTGGCATGCGCGTGATCGCCCTGCATCGGCCCGATGACCTTGAGCGGCTGGCCTTCCAGCATGATCGTGTCGCCATCAAGCGGCATCGGTGCTGTTGGCGTCTTCGGCGCGTTTGTACCGAGCACGGGATACCAGCGCTTCACTTTGAACGGCAGAGACTTCCAAATGTCCGACACAACGGTGGGATGGGCCACAATCTTCACATTGGGGAAGGCTTGCTGGATGGTCTCCATCGCAAAGAAATGGTCGGGGTGGTCATGGCCTATGAAGACGGTTTCCAACTCTTTGCCACTGTCCAAAACCATGGCAACGACGCGGTGGGCATCAGCAATCGTGAACGGTGCGTCGACGAGGACAGCTTTCTTTTCGCCCTTGATTAGCGCGATGTTGGCATAAAGAGATCCTGCACTTGTGCGGAGGACTTCAACCTCAAGCGGCTTTGGCTGGGCAAGGGCAGGGGCAGGGGACGCGATAAGGGCTAGGATGCTCAAAACTGTCTTACGCATGACTTGTCTCCTCAATGGGCGGTCTGGCCGCCGTCGATGGTGAATAGCGCACCGTTGATGAAGCTGGCCGAAGGCGAACAGAGGTGCAGCACAGTGCCTGCGATCTCTTCCGGCTGTGCGGCACGACCGCTGATGTTCTGGGCAAAGAAGGCCGCACGGAAATCTGCGCTGTCGGCCCAATGTTGGGTCATAGGTGTGACGACAAAACCCGGGGCGATGGCATTCACCCGTATGCCCAATTGCGCGTACTCAATTGCAGCTGCCTTGGTCAGGCCCACAACGGCATGCTTGCAGGCGACATAGGCTGACATGTTGGGGTCTGCGATAACACCTCCGACCGACGCCGTGTTGACGATGGCGCCACCACCGACCTTCAGGAAATGCCGGATCTCAGCCTGCATGGCGAAGAAGACGCCCTTCAGATCGACATCAATGGCGAGGTCGAGTTCGACTTCGGTGACCTCATGGAGCGGACGCTGCGGCGGCAGGACACCCGCATTGTTGAACGCACAGTCCATCGATCCAAAGCGGCTCACGCACTCTTCGACTAGAGCCGTCATGGCCGCTGCGCTGGTCACATCGGCTTTGACGTAAGCGGCCTTGCCACCTGATGCGGTGATGGCGGCGACCGTTTCAGCCGCACGGTCGTCGACATCGCCAATCAGGACGGCTGCGCCGGCATTGGCAAATGCAACGCACGTTGCCCTGCCAATGCCGGTCGCCCCCCCCGTAACCAAAACTGTCTTGCCTGAAAAAACCGCTGACATCTGATCTCTCCCTAAAACCCTTATCGATCGGGTGCGATCAGCACTTTGCACTCATGTGTGCGCTTGCGCAGCGCCTCAAATCGGACTGGCGTGTCAGCAAGTGAAATGGTGTCGGTTACCAGCGCGCGCGGTTCGGCTGCGCCAGCGTCGAGCGCGTCGAGTGCTTCTTCATATTCCTGCCGCGTGAAGAAGGCGGAGGTGATGAGACGCACCTCCTTGGACAGCATGGCAAAGCTGTTGAATGTGTCTGGCCGGGTACACAGGCCGAGTAGGCAGATCGTGCCGCGCTTACGGACTTGCTCTACGGCTTGGGCGATCAGGCCGGGCACACCCACGCACTCAAAGACGATGTCGGGCTTGGCGCCGAGCATCTGCTCCGGACCGCCGACGGGATCGTCGGGGCTGACGCAGAAGCCAGTTGCGCCCATCTCCATTGCACGCGCTTCCTGGAAGGTTGCAAGATCTTGGATGATGACGTCGCTCGCGCCCTTGCGCCGTGCCCAGAAGGCAACGGCAAGACCGATTGGACCAGCGCCGAGGATCAACACTTTGTCGCCCGGCTTCATGTCCGACATGTTCACGCCATGGAGGGCGACAGCCAGCGGTTCGATGATGGCACCATCTGCAAGGCTGGCCGATTGGGGCAGGCGAATGCACTGGTTCGGTTTAGTGACTGCATATTCGGCATAGCCGCCGCCCTGCAGGCCAAAATGATCGCACCAGGCCACTTCTCCGGACATGCAGGACGCACAATGTCCGCAGCTTTTTAGAGGGATGACGGAAACAAGATCGCCAAGCTTCAGCCCTTCTGCACCCTTGCCAAGGGCCACGACTTCGCCCGCAAATTCATGGCCGAGAACGTCGCCCTTATTGATGCCGTAGGCCGGGTCTTCGGTCATGTGCAGATCAGACCCGCAAATGCCGCAGCGCCCAACCTTGACGACGACTTCATCCGCCTGCGGTGTCGGGTCGTCGAGGGTCTCCAGCGCTAGCGGCTGGTGGAGTCCTTGCATGACCACAGCGCGCATCAGGCGATCCCGGACTTGCCCGGCGCGATGACGCCATTGGGATCAATCGCGTTCTTTAGAAGCTTGTTGAAGTCACGGTTGGTCTGGCCATATTGCTGGGCAACCAGTTCCATCGAGTTCACGCCAGTCCGATAACTGGCCCAGCCCTTTTTGCCGAATGTCGTGACGAGATCCTGATAGCAGGCGTCGGCCTTCTTTTCCTGCTCAGGGTCGCTCTTGTCATAGAGGAGGGCGATGATGTGGTGAAGATCACGCCAGCCAATGGCATAGGCTGCGGTATAGTCGAAGCCATGTTTATCGAGGATTTCGCGGGCAAGTTTTGTCTGGCCCTCGGCCTCAGCGCCCTTAGCGGCCGCAACCGGTGCGAACCAGGCCAGACCTCCACCAGCCCCACGCCAGCGCAGCAGGCCGATCTCATCGAGGTTCAGGCCGCCTTCCATCAGTGTTGCATGGTGGTGGAACCATGGGTTCTCGCCCATTTCCGCGGCTGTCAGCACTTCACCACCGCTCGCCGTCAATTGCGCGCGGATGATGGGTTCAATGGCAGCCACAGTCTGTTCCGTGCCATAGAGGGCGAAATATGTGTTCCACATGCCGAGGCCATTCGCCTTGGCCGCTTTCTTGACCGACGCATCATCCAATGGCTGGCCATCGGGCACAATCTCATTCCGGCGCTTGAACATGGCGAGCTGATAAGATGCGCTCATCATCAAGTTGCAGTTGGCGACAAGGCTGGAGACGCGGAGTGGTCGCATCGCTTCGATGATCTTGGGCACGTCGGCCATATTGTCATGGCGGATCATGAACGGCTTGTAGACCGGCGGCCGCGGCATCAGCCACATGCCCATTTTCGTCACGATGCCGAAATTGGACTGGGTGAACAGGCCGTCGACATAAGGGCCGTAACCCCATTTGAATGCCTGCCACGCTGTTGAGCCTTCAATGCTGCCCATGCCGGTGCGAAGGATTTCCGCGTTAGGCAGGACAACTTCCATGCCGCACTGGAAGGTGAAGTGCTCGCCATAAGGCGTGTAGCCGACACCGCGGTCGAGTGTGTTGCCGACGGGCGAGGCAATCGGGCCTACGGTCGGAACGTCAATCCAAAGCGGGATGTTATTGTCGTCCAGATAGTCCTTGAGCTGCTGGTAGGTCACGCCTGGCTCAATGAGACAGGTGCCCAGATCTGCGTCCACTTCAAGGATGCGGTTCATACGCTTGAGGTCGAGGACGATCTGCCCCGGCGTCGCGGGGGCCGCCATGCCATAGCCCATGTTCTTGCCAGTAGAGATCGGCCAGATGGGCTGCTTGTACTTGTTCGCGATACGGACAATTTCCTGCACCTCTTCCACCGTGCGCGGGCAGACGGCGCCGAGCGGAACGTGCCGGCCATTTGGATCAGGAACGTAGACCTTTCCCCAAGGCATCACGGCTTCGGGATCGCCGAAGACCCATTCATCCCCAACGACACTGCGCATCGCCTTAATGGCGCCCGCAAAGTCCGCCTTGGTAACGCCGGGGGCAAGGGTGCCCTTATTGTCGCAAGAGGCGAGGCCGACCATGGCGGCGCCAAGAACGCTCGCGCCGATCAGGCCACGACGGTTGAGTTCAAATTCGCTCATTTGCCGTGCTCCTCAGTGCGGGCGGGGCCTTTGGAAATCCAGACAGCGAGCGCATCGAGCTCTGCATTGGTCACTTCGGTCGGGCGGAAGGCTGGCATGCCGTTGCGACCATGCCGGGTCACCGCCTTGATCATATCGGTGTCCAGTTTTCTGCCAAGAATGATCGGGCCGACATTCTTGCCATGGCAATATCCGCACACCTTTGCGTAGGTGACTTCAGGTGGTCGTTCGGGTTGATATTCGCCCAGCTTTTGGGCGGCATATGCTGCTGAGGCGAGGCCAAGGCCTGCCGCGATACCGATGATCACTTTCATTTGAAGTTCCCCAGTTGAACGCCGCCATCAATGACGACATGAGCGCCTGTCATGAAGCTGGAAGCGTCGGATGCGAGAAGAAGCGCAAGGGGCTTCATTTCCTGCGTATCCGCCATCCGGCCAATCGGAATGGTTTTTTCAAAGGATGTCCGGGCATCCGGGTTTTTCTTTACCCAGCCATCGCCGATATTTGTGACGAACGGGCCAGGTGCGATGGCATTCACGCGGATGCCGAATTCGGCAAGCTCAAGCGCGGCGTGGCGAACGAGGTGGAGAACACCCGCCTTGGCCGGCATATACGGTATACCAACGATGGGTTCATTGATGATCCCGGCGTTGGAGGCTGTCGCGATGATGGAGCCCTTACGATTGCCGGCGCGCATGCAACGGACGGCCTCGCGGATGGTGTAATAGGCACCGCTCAGATTGATATCGATTGAGCGTTTCCACTTTTCGGGATCATATTGATCGATGCGGCCCAATGGGTTGCGCTCGCCAGAAGGCGCCCAGAAGCCGTCGCCTGCATCCCAGCCTGCATTCGCAAAGCAGATGTCTAGCCCGCCATAGGCTGCCACATGGGCGTCGAACGCCGCCGTCACTTGGGCAAGGTCGGAGATGTCGCAGGCAACAGCCTGAACTTCAGCCCCTTCTCCGCGCAGGCGGGCGGCTTCCCGTTCTGCGCCGTCTCTATCCAAGTCCGCGATGGTGACCTTGGCGCCTGCTTCGGCCATGGCCTCTGCATAGGCCAGTCCGATGCCCGATGCACCACCTGTCACCAATGCACTGCGGCCTGTGATATTGAACTGGTTGAGTGTCTTCATGCGTTACTTGCCTCAAACTTTATCATCTTATTGAGGAGCCGACGGGCGCGGATGCCGCCGCCGTCACCGTTCAGAACGAGCGGCTCCAAGTCCCAGAAATCCTGCCCCGCCATCAGACGATGGGCATCGCGGATGACGGGTAGGTCTTCATGTTCAAAAGCGAAGGACAGGGCGGCATGAAGGCCTTCGCTGAACTCTGTGTCGCCAAGCTTGTAATCGCGGGAGGTGGCCCAGACATAATGGGTGGTGTCGGGCGTTTCGGGCGTGAAGGCGTGGAGCGATAGAAGCGCTTTCATATCCTCGACAGATGTCCCCGGTTCTCCGGCGCGATAATCGAAGAAGAGGGTGGCGGGCGCATGCCAAGTCACTTCCCCGAAAAAGTCCTGCTTGCGCCCCTCAACGCCAAGCACGCCGGCGAGGGCAGGTGAGATGTAATCGTTCTTTTGGGCGTAGCGCGAATAAGCATGCGTCTCATCCTGCCAGAATTTGCGCTCTCCTTGCGTGAAGGCACTGGCAACCAGGGCAGGGTGCACGAAGTTGGCGTGGCTCAGGTCGAGAATGTTGTCGCTATAGAGTTCATAATGCCCTTCAGCGAGGGTCACACCGCGCACGGCTTCCCAAGCGGGGTCATCCAGCCAGGCAAAGTTGGGGATGAGTGCGGTGTCCGCCTTGTCGGCATCCCCCATCCAGATCCACAGCAGGCGATACCGCTCGACTAACGGATAGGCAGGCACCGAGGCCTTCGGTGGCGGATCGCCCAGATGTGGGTTGTGGATGCATACGCCCGATCCGTCGAAGCGGAGTCCGTGATAAGGGCAGGCGAGGGCGCCATCAATGACCGACCCGTCGCCAAGTGCTGCGAAGCGGTGCGGGCATCTCCCGCCAATGGCCATTGCGACGCCGTCCCCATCGCGGAACAGGGCCACGGGTTCTTCAAGAAAGACTTTGGCTTGGGGTGTGTCGGTCAGGTCATCCGACCACCCGGCCACATACCAGCAGTTGCGCAGATATGTGCCCCGCTTGGACGGGAGCTTTGGAATGGCCCCGTTAACGCCCATCGGTGCGCCTAGAGATAGAGAGCGGGGTTGATCTTAATCCCGTGCTCTTTGCAGTAGCTTTCATAGTGGTTGATGAACCACCACACGTCGAGCGTTTCAACGTGGTTGCCGTTTTCGTCGTAAAACTCGTTGGCACCCTGCATATGGAACAGAGCCTTCATCCCGTTGGGGTCATCGGTGACGAGCGTGTGGGCAGTGCCGGGCGTTTCGGTGATGAAATCCCCAGCTTTGCAGACCCAATCATATTCCAGATAGCGGAAGGAGCCTTCGAGACCGATCGCCCAAACTTTGCCCCGATGCTTGTGCGTGCCGATGACCCCCGGTCCTTTGATCCAGAGGATGTTGGCGTAGATGTTTTCTTTGGTGTCGAACGCGACATGACGGATCGCCGCATTGTCGCCGAAGGGAACCCATGGGCTCTCTTCTTCCGAGCTGCCGACATAGGTGCCTTCGGAGCCACGCGCCTTGATGATATCGCCGTAAAGCTCAGGCACATTGACGATTTTATAGGCGCCGGAAGGGGGGGCTTTCATGGACATGGAAGGGGGTTCCTAGAGGTAGAGCTTAGGATTGATGGGGATGTTATTTTCACGGCAATAGGTCTCATAATGGTGGATGAACCACCACACGTCAGACGTGTCGACCAAGGTGCCTGTGTCGTCGTAAAACTCAATCGGGCCCTGCATCCAGCCGAAGAGCTTGCAGCCTTCGGGATGGTCGGTGACGAGGGTGTGGCTCTCACCCGGTGTTTCGAGGATGAGCCCGCCCGGTGAGGCGACCCAATCATATTCCAGATAGCGCACGCTGCCTTCAAGGCAGACCATGGTGATCGTGCCGCGATGCAGATGGGTCCCAATCACGCCGGGGCTTTTGACCCATAGAATGTTGGAAAACAGGTTCTGGCGGACATCAAAAGCAAGATGCTTGATCGCCGCGTTGTCGCCGAAAGGAACCCAGGGAGAGTCCACATCGGACTGCGCATCAATATAGCGGCCGCCTGGGCTGAGACGGTCGACAAGTGCCTTGTGCGGGAACTTGACGTCGACGATCTCGGCCTTGTTTGATGGCGGTGCGGTCATCACGGACATGAACTTGCGCCTTTTAACGAATGAGGGTGTCGACATAGTCGGCACCAATGCCAACTGCGTCATAATGCTCGCGGGCGGCCTTCATGTAATCGAAGACATCATAGTGACCGACGGTGTTGCCCTCATCGTCCAGCCACATGAGAGGTCCGGAGACGACGAAAAAAACCTTCATGGGGTCCTCATGCTCGTAGCAAACGAGCGTATGGCTCTCGCCGGGCGTTTCGTACACAAAATCACCCGCTGTGGCGGTCCAGTCATGCTCAAGATACGCCCATTTGCCGCTGATCGTGTAGGCCCAGATGGGGTGGGGGTGGTAATGCCGGTTCACGAGACCCGCCGACTTGGACATGAGGACATCGGCCCACATGTTCTTTGACGGGCTGATCCAGACTGGCTTTGACGAGACGGTTTCGCTGATGGGAACCCAATAGCGTTCATCCCCTTCGGCAATTTTTGACAGATAAACTTCGGGCAGGCCGCCCTCGCGGAAGACCTTGTCGACCGGCTTGATGTCCTTCCAAAATTCGGAATGGGCGGTCTCGGGCATAATACTCTCCAGAAAGTCAGCAATGCTAAAATGAAAATGGGCGGAGCCGCGTTTGCGACCCCGCCCATTGTTTGCGGCTTCTTAGAAGTCCAAGCCGAGCTTGAGGTACCATTCACGTGGACGGCTGTACGTGCCGTAGAACTGGCCACCGGCAATCTGTGCCTGACCCGTCACAAGATAACGCTCATCCGTGATGTTGGTCATGCCCGCTGTCACGTCCCAGCTATTACCCGACTTGTAGGTAATGGAACCATTGAGCATGTCCGTGGATGGACGCTGAAGCAGAAACGCCCGTTCAGTGTCGTTCCAGAGGCTGGACGTACGGGTATAGTCTGCAAGCAGAACAACCTTACCTTCACCAACCGCGAGTTCGTAACGTGGGCTGATGTTAAACTTCCACTTTGGTGTCTTGGGCAAGTCTGCACCCGGGAACACGCCAGCCTGGAAGGGGTTCGCAGCGACCTGTGCACCGGGGAGGACGGACGTATACTTGGAGTCCGTAAACCCGACGGAGGCGTTGATGAGGAACCCATCGGCAGGCGCCGCTGTCAGTTCCACTTCAAAGCCCTTGATCCGAGCGTCACCGGCATTTTGAATGGTTGGTGATACGCCCTGCTGGAAGTTCAACTGAATTCCAGCATACTTCGTTGTGAAGACGGCGGCATTCAATTGCAGCTTGCGGTCGATGAGAGTCGATTTGACGCCCACTTCCCACGTAGTTGCCTTTTCCTCGTCAAAATCAGGTGCCGTTGGCAGAGGGTTGGAAAGGCGGGTGGTCCAGCCACCCGTCTTATAGCCCTTTGACCAGCTGGCATAGGTCATCACGTCGTCGCTTGGATGGTATTGCAGACCAACCTTTGGCGAGAAGTTGTTGAACGACTTCTTCTGAGTGCCAGCGATGTAATAGCGAAGTGGCTGGCCAGCATTTGGGAAGCCTGCGGCGATGCGGCACGCGTCCGAGATCGTTGGGTTGATGGACGCGCAAGGCGGCACACCAACCTGATTGAGGATCTTGTACGTCAGGCCGTTTGCGTCGGACTGAAAGCCTTCAAAGAGCTTGTTTTCATGCGTGTAGCGACCGCCGACGGAGATGCCGATCTGTTCGGTCGGCCGATAGTCGACCTGACCAAAGAAGGCGTAGTTTTTGGTCGAAAGGTCATTCGGACCATCCACCTGCAACAGACCTTCGGCGAACGTCACATAATCATGAAGGTCGCCTGCTTCCTTGAAGTAATAGGCACCAAGGACGTAGTTCAGCTTCTTGTCCATCGCGGAACCGTTCAGCTGGAGTTCCTGGCTGAACTGATACTGGTTCATGGTGAAGCTGGTGTGCAGGAAGTTGAGCGGCGAGCCGTCAATATCCATGCCGACGTTCCAGTGGAGTTCCCGATAGGCCGTAATCGACTTGAGGAGTACGTCGTCGCTCAGGTCGACTTCGATGGTGCCAGCACCGCCATAAGACTTCAGCTTGGAATAGTTGTTTCCATTGGCATAGCTGGTGTCGATGTCGCTCGTGACAAAACGATTGTCATAAGGCAGCCGATTGTTGGAAGGATTTGCATCGGTATTGACGCCAAACACCGTCGGATTGTCGAAAATGGTGTTCAGACCGCCGATACCGCCAAGATATGCGAAGGAAGGTGGGCCGCCACCGCAGGTTGTGGTGTCACCCGGAGCCGCAATCGTGCCCTGAATGGCGCAGTTATAGGTGCCGGCAAAGACCGCCGGGGTCGTCGCAATCAAGCGGTTGGCGAGCTGGGACTGGTCAATGTTGGAATAGTCGCCGGTCAACGTCACACGGATGGAGCCGCCATTGTCGTACTTCACCTTGCCACGCAGGTTCCAGCTGTTGTCGCCGCCTTCGCTGCCGAGGCCGATATTGTCGTAACCAGCGGCTTTGTAGTTTGTGATCGGGGTAGAGGCGAAGTTTGAGGCACCCGGGAATGCGATGCGCTTAAGGTAGCCGTTGCGGTTCTTTGTTGAGAAAGCAACCGATGAGCTAAGCGATTCACTCAAAGGCAAATCAACCGTGCCACGCGTCTGGATCAGGCCGAACTTGCCGACAGTCAGATCCCCCTTGAAGCGGAACTCTTTACCGGGATCGTGCGTGACGATCGAGATGGCGCCACCAATGGTGTTGCGGCCAAAGAGAGTGCCTTGCGGACCCTTCAAGACTTCGATGCGCTCTACGTCTGGCAAATCCTGGTTCGCGCCGACGGAACGGGCGAGGTAAACGCCATCAAGATAGATGCCGACGCCGGGATCGATGTTGAACGCAAAGTCATTGGCGCCGATGCCGCGGATATAGGCGGAAAGAACGGCGGACGATCCAGAAAACGGCGTGCCAGCGTCCAAAGTCACATTTGGCGAGATGTTAGACAGCGAAGCCACGCTGGTGACAGCACGCTCCGACAGGGCTTCGGCAGTGAAGGCCGAAATGGCGATTGGAACATCCTGAACGTTTTCAGCGCGCTTCTGAGCGGTGACAACGATTTCGGCGATACCGCCCTCGTCTGACTGAGCTTCTTGCGCAAAAGCCGGCAACGCAACTGTAGAGCACAGAGCGGTGGCGGCGAGGGCTGTGAACTTAAGCTTCATGGCAAATCCCCTTCCTGAATAACCTGCCGATATAATTCCGACAGTTTCGAAGACCGGAGTATGCGACGATTGCCTAAACCGGTCTTGCACTCACGCGCATCCAGTTAGGACTCACGCGAAGCAAATTAGTTATGCTCTCTCCAATGCCGCGGTGTCGTGCCGAATCTTTGGCGAAAACACCTAGTGAAATATGCACTGTCATTAAAACCAGTGGCATAGGCGACATCAGTGATGCTGTGGCTTCGGTCCAATCCCAGTTTTTCGGCAGCCTTTTGAAGCCTGCGGTCGAGAATATAGGCGCTTGGGGTTGTGCCCATTGCCGCAAAAACATTTTGCACGGTGCGCAATGAAACGCCCAGTTCTGAAGCGATCATACCCGTTTTGAGTTCCGGGTCGCTCAATGACGCCTCGATCAGGGACATCACTCTATCGCGCGTCCCTTTTGGGGTGACCAAGGATGAGCCTGAGCCTTTTACCGCAATAGCAAGAAGATCGAGGAAGACATTGGCGATGCCCTCCTGCCAATCCGGGTCGGCGTTGCTCTGGTCCCCTTGTTCCCACAACGACAGGAGGAAATCATGGACGAGCCGCGTTCCCGGCGCCGAGCCTGCAATCGTTCGACACAGATGATCTTCAATATTGGGGAGCCGCGAAGAAAGGGCCGCGCGCGACATCTCCACAACCAGCATTTCATTGCGATCCGACAGGTCGGTGAAATAGGCGTCTGCCGCATAGCACAATGTGAGATCACCTGACGCCAGTTCCGCCTCACGCTGCCACTGGCCGTTGAGGGAATGGCCCCTGTGCTGCAGGTGGAAGATGATCCGATCTGGGCGTTCGATCACGCCGTCTTTCCAGCGTTGAACCCGGGCCTGCTGAGAAACAGGGCGGATCATGGTGAGATCACCCAATTGCCAACGCGACATATTGGCGGAAAAGTTATCTGAGGTTGAATCAATGGCAAGGCCGGAAAAGGTTTCGCTTGTCACGCGATTCCAGAAATCCAGTCTTTCGGGAGGAGAAACGCTGTCTGTGGCAAATCGCTCAATCAGGCTCATGTGATCCTCCTAGAAGGGTTCAAGACTTTGCGGAGATCATGCAATTGCGGGCGACCCAGCTTGTTTCCGGCGCGCAAGCACCCGGGGCGCTGTTTCCCGAAGGCCAAGGCCAACGATGGCGGCAAGGATTGTTAGGCCAAGCATCAACCACATGACGGCGGAACGGCCATACACGTCGGACAACATGCCTGCTGCGAAGGGGCTCAGCACGCCGCCCAAAACCTCGCCAATGCCCATGACGATGCCGGTCAGAGATGCCGTAAGGCGCGGATCGACCGACTCGGACGGGATGGTCGCCATAAAGATAGGGAACACGCCATTGAGCGCCCAGCCAAAGAAGAAGATCGCGGCCAGCACCCATGTGCTCCCTGTGAAGAACATCGCGCCGAGCGGGAGAATGACACCCAGCAATGAGAAGCCGACAATCGACGCTTTGCGCCCGATATGATCGGAGAGTGCCGCCACCGCAAAGCTTCCGATACCCGCTGAAATGCCGAGCGTGGCCATTAGCCACTTCGTCGTGTCTGGATCAAAGCCGCGGTCATTGGTCAGGTAGAGCGGCATGAACGCCCAGCAGCAGACCAGATAAGACACCAGCAGCACGGAGATGACCGAGCAGAGCTGCACGTTTCGATCTGCAAAGGCTTCCTTCATCGTTGCTTTGGGGGCGTCGCCTGCCTGAAAGGTTTCCCGCGCCGGCTCTTTAACGAAGAACCAGATAATGGCGGCGCTGATCAGGCCAGGCGCTGCTGCCAGAAAGAATGCATCGCGCCAGCCATAAGCCAGGGCGACCGGAATAAGGATGAGGGGCGCGGCTGCAGAGCCAAGAACATTTGATCCAAGGTTCTGGCCGACACCCATCGCAAGTCCGCGTTTGTCTTCGTCGACTTCGGCCGCAATGATTGAATGGCTGACGGGCATCACGCCGCCTTCAGCAGCGCCCATCAGGAGGCGCGCACCAAGCAGCATGAAGAAGGACGTCGCGAGCCCGGAAACGAAGGAGCAAAGGCAAAATGCGATCGTTGCGACAACGATGACTGGTTTGCGCGATCCAAGCTTATCGGAAATGCGGCCGACCAGAAATCCGGCGATGGCCCATGTCAAAGAAAGCCCGGACGACAACATGCCCACCTGCGTGTCACTGAGTTGCAGGTCCGGCTGGACGAAAGGCATCAGGAAGTTGAGCGCGTTCCTATCAAAAAACAGGATGCCGAAATTGAGACTTAGAATGCCAACTAAGAAGGCCTGATAGGCGCCGGACCGGCGGGTTCGTGTCATTCGGATCTCTCCTGTCATGCCTCCTGTTTTTGGACGGAGGTCATTTGTATGTAAAGCAAACAGATTACTTCAAGAATTGCAATGGCTTTTAGCCGAACGGACGAACGGGATCGCTGCCGTCCCAGTTTTGCGATGCGGCCCAAAAGCGTGTGAAGACTTCGTCCATGCCTTGTGTTGCGGGAATAAGTTCCAGAAAACCGGGGTCATTCTCGCCATTGTCGAGATAGGCAACGGCGCCGCCCGTCGGCACGCCGGCGCGGAAGGCAATTTCATAGCCCTTGGCCCGATAGGCGGCGATCTCCGCGTCAACGTCGGTGACGGCGAGTCCAAGATGGTGAAATCCATAGCCGCGCTGATCAACTGTTTCCTTGTACACTGATGGGTGGTCATCGAGCGGCTGGATCAGTTCGATGCACATGGAGCCTACAAAGCCCATCGCAATCGCGACGTCCGCCGTTGATTTCTGGCCGCGATAGACATGGTCGTCCGACAGAAAATGATCGAGCAGGAACCAAGGGCCCGTCTGCGCCGACTTTACCCACCAGTCGATGGCAGCGTGAATATCCTTCACCACATAAGCGGTTTGGATGATGCGGCCGATATCCTGTCCGAAACCTAATTTGGTCATGCTTCAATCTCCGCTGCGATTTTCAAAAGTGCGTCCGCCAATTCACGCGGGCGGGACAGGAAAGGGCTATGGTCCGCATCAAGCGATGTGACGGAGAGGCAGGGCTGTAGGCTCTGCATCATGCGTTGATCGCTGATGGGAATGGTCTTGTCGTGCACGCACTCAATGTAATGCCGCGGAACAGAGCCATAGCGCGCCTGAGACAAGTTTAGCTCTGTCAACCGGGGTTGGTCTGGCTCGGCAATGAGGCGGTCAAAAGCCTTCTCAACCAGATCGGGCGGAGAAATCTGCGCGAACACAGGTGCCGCGTGGCTGCGATCAATGATTGTGGCAATCCCTGATGGATGGGGTTGGACGAGTGCCCGAAAGGCGGGATTGGGTTCTGCGCGGTCCCGCCATTGCTCCCGCGACATACCGGATGGCAGCATCATGGCGCAAATATAGACGAGAGCGGCGATGTCTTTGGGGATGCGCTCCGCCGTTTCGCTCAGCACCAGTCCGCCGCGGCTATGTCCGCATAGGATGACGGGCTTCACGGCTGAAATGCAAAGATCCGAGACATAATCCGCCCAGTTGGCGAGGGTGGCCGCGGCGAGTTCCTCGTCGGTCCCGCCCATACCCGGCAGGTCCGGTGCGATGACAGTGTGGCCTTCAGCCTCAAGCATGGGCTGAATCAGTTCAAAGCTCCAACCGCCATGCCAAGCTCCGTGGATGAGAATGAACGTCGCCATCAGAGCGTGATCACCGTCTTTCCAAACAGTTCGGGTGAAGACTGATAGGAGAAGGCGGCCTTGGCATCTTCCATAGCAAACGTCCGATCCACCACCGGCTTGATCTTGTGCGCATCAATGAACGCATTCAGCCGCTCGGCCATGCCACGCGAGCCCACGAAAATTCCGCGCATGCTGGCCCATTTGAACATGAGGGCGCGAGGGGAGGTGTCGCCCTCACGCGTCAGAACGCCGATGAGAGACACTTCGCCACCAACGGCAACCGCCTGTATTGATTGCGCGAGCGTGCCCGCGCCACCGACTTCGACGACATGGTCGATGCCCTTGCCGCCGTTGAGCCGAACTGCCTCCGCACCCCAATTGGCTGTGGTGCGGTAGTTGATGGTGTGATCTGCGCCGAGCGCCGATGCGCGGGCCATTTTGTCATCAGACGATGACGTTGCGACAACTGTCGCCCCAGCCGCCTTTGCAATTTGAAGCGCGAGTAGAGAGACGCCGCCCGTCCCAAGAACAAGAACGCTATCGCCAGCCTTGGTTGGCTGGGGGCCTTCCATCAGCGCGTTCCAAGCGGTGACGCCCGCACAGGGAAGGGTGGCGGCTTCCTCAAAGCTCAGCGTCTTTGCGATATGCACCACGCCGGCCTCTGGAAGTACGACATATTCCGCCAGCATCCCGTCGATGGGCGCCGCGCCTAAGGCCTGACCGACCGCCGCGGTTGGCGGGCCATCATCCCAATTCTGAAAGAATGTTCCGGCGACACGGTCGCCGGCTTTAAAGCGGGTTACGCCAGCGCCAACGCTTACAACTTCGCCGGCACCGTCGGACAGCAAAATGACATCCTGAGAGGCCTTGCCCCCCGCATAAAGGCCCTGTGGGATCAATTGATCTCGGAAATTGATGGAGCAGGCACGGACGCGAATGAGGACTTGGCCTGCGCCGGGCGTCGGCGTCTCCCGCTCAACCAAATGCAAATCACCCAGTGAGGATGCGCCCGCACTCAAAACCCACGCCTTCATTTCGATCTCCTCATTCGACAAAAATTGCTCGGCGCAATCGGTGCGAGTTCGCTCCGTTCAAAGCAAGAGAATTTGATTTCGTTTGATGAAATCTGGCTAGTTGGCCTCTACGGCTTGGCCAATGCGATCAGCGATCCCCTTAAGCGTTTCCAGATGACGGGAGACCACGTCTTCGACACGGACGCGTTTGCTCGGCCAAGTGACATTGAGCGCGGCTATTGCGTGGCCGTTGGCCATAATGGCGACGGCAATGGACGTCTTGCCATCGCGTAGCACCATTTGTTTGCCGCGATCCTGCCAGGGATGATGTGGTTCCCGCATCGAATAGCCGCGCGTGCGGGTCTCTGCGATGATGTTGTCGAGTAACTCGCGCTCGTCTGGCGTCGCCGTTTCCGGCTGCAGGCGAACGATAATCGCCTCGCGCTCCCGGGCGTCGCAGGCGGACAGATATGCCCGTCCGGTTGCGGTGTGCAAATAGCTTAGTTTGACCCCGACAGGCCCCAGAATAGCGGCATCAAAGCGGGCAAGTGGGCTATTTGTTTCAATGATTTCGACATGGTCCATACGGGGGACAGCAAGGATAGACGGCCAGACGACACGCTCACTCAACTCGACCATAAAGGGTGAGGCGATCTCAGCCAGCCGATCGGTCACATCTGATCGGGAACTCGGTGCAGCCAGCGCCGTCGACAGATAGGCGCCATCGGCAAGGCGCTGCCAGACGAGACCGCGCGATGAGAGCGTGACAAGCAAACGCAAAAGCGTGGCCTTCGCCAACCCAAGGCGCAAATGGAGCTCATGCAGGCTGATGCCGCCACTCTTTTGCACTTCAAGCAAGACGTCGATCCCGCGTTCCAAGGCGCGGATTGATTTGACCTTCCGATCGATCATGGCAAAACCTGTTTCACGCGGTGCAATTAGCCGCTCGAATTTGATTAGGCAATCGTGCACGAATGTGAAACATCGCGGCCCATAACGGAGAGGAAAGCGGAACCATGTCAGGTCCTAATGTCTTGTTGATCATCACGCAGGATACGAAGGAGCAGGAGGCGCATTATGTGCGTCAGATTCTGGAAGGGGCAGGCTGCTCGGTCATCCACCTTGACCCGAGCATCCGGCGCACCGTTGGCGGGGCTGAGATTTCACCTGAAGACGTGGCGGGTGCTGCTGGCCATACCATTGAAGATGTCCGCGCACTGGGTCATGAGGGCAAGTGTCAGGCTGTGATGACCGAAGGCGCCGTTAAATGTGCGCTTGCGGCGCATGAGGCGCGGGGATTGTCGGGTGTTTTGTCGATCGGCGGCTCCATGGGCACAGGGCTCGCGGGCTCCGTCATGCAAGCGCTGCCTTATGGTCTGCCTAAATTGATCGTCTCCACCATGGCCTCCGGCTTCACCAAGCCGTATCTTGGGGTGAAAGACATCGCGATCATGAACGCCGTCACCGATGTGTCCGGCATTAACTCGATCAGCGGTGAGGTTTATCGGAATGCGGCTCTGGCAGTGGCCGGTATGGCAAAGGGTTATACGCCCGTTGCCGCTTCGACGCGCCCGCTGGTCCTCATCACGACGCTAGGCACGACGGAAAAGAGCGTGAAGCCGATCCGCGAGGCTCTGGAATCAGATGGCTGTGAAGTCATGGTGTTCCACTCCTCGGGCGCTGGCGGCCCGACGTTAGACGGCATTGCGGCAGAGCGTGACGTGGCGCTTGTTCTCGATCTTTCGCTGACGGAAATCCTCGACCACATCCATGGCGGGCTTGCGGATTCTGGGCCTGATCGCGGCAAGGCGGCGATTGGTCGAGGTATTCCAGTCGTTTTCGCGCCAGGCAACTCGGACTTCATCATCTCCGGCCCGATTGAGGTCGCGCAAGTCCAGTTTCCGGGCAAGAAATATCATATTCACAACCCGGCGCTGACCGCTGTCCGTACAGACCTTGCGGACCTCACGCCGCTCGCGGATCATCTGGCGGCGATGTTTGCGGATGCAAAGGGACCGGTCAGCTTCTTCGTTCCGCTGAAGGGCTTCTCGAATCATGACAGCCCTTATGGCCACATTCATGACCCCAGCATCCCGGGGCCCTTTGCTGACTATGCTAAATCAGTGATGCCAGCCAATGTCGAATTCCGCACGATTGACGCGCATTTCAATGACGATGCCTTTGCGGAAGTTATCATCGCCAAGGCGCGGGAGTTGCTCGCGAAATGAGAGTTGAACTGCCGCTTTCCCCAGAAGATGTGAACGAGATTGCGACGATCCTTGATGGGTCCAGCTATGACCGGCTTGATATCCGGACAAGCCGCTTCCGGTTGCGTGTTGAACGGTCAGGCGAAGGCTGGTCGCAGGAGTGGTCGTTGGACGAAGGGGCGGAAGTTGCTGTCGCGGCTACTGTCAGTGTCAGCACTGTGGCTGTTGTCCCCGAAGGACTGGAAGGCGTTGCAGCGCCTTTGCCGGGTACATTCTATCACGCGCCGCAGCCTGGTGCTCCGCCCTTTGTGGCGGTTGGGGATGTCGTCGGTCCCGATAGCGTGATTGGCATCATCGAAACCATGAAATTGATGAACCCCGTTCATGCGGGTTGTGAGGGTCGTGTCGTCGATGTCTGTGTTGATAATGCGACTATGGTCGATAGCGGTGCGATCCTGATGCACATTCAGCCGGCCTGAAAATGATCCGAAGACTGTTCATCGCCAATCGCGGAGAGATTGCCTTCCGCGTCATCCGGACCGCGCGTCGGCTCGGCATGACGAGCATCTTGGGCGCGTCTGAGGCAGACCTTTCCAGCTGGCCCGCACGCGACGCGGATGAGGTTGTGTGTGTTGGGCCAAGCCCGTCCCCGCAATCCTATCTTTCGGTCGATGCTGTGATAGCGGCAGCGAAGGCGGCACGTGCTGACGCCATCCATCCCGGCTATGGGTTCCTCTCCGAAAATGCTGCTTTTGCGCGGGCAGCGGCGGCGGCTGGTATCATCTTCGTCGGGCCTGAGGTTTCGAGCCTTGAGGCCATGGGTGACAAGCTGATGGCCCGCAAGGTTGGGATTGAGGCCGGTTTGCCGGTCGTTCCCGGAGGTGAAGCGGCAGACAAGGCACAGGCGCTGGAGCGCGCCAACGCGACCGGCTTTCCCGTTCTACTGAAGGCCGTCTCTGGCGGCGGCGGTAAGGGCATGAAGCGCGTTGATCGCGTGGAAGATCTGGAAGCCTCCATCGATATGGCAATGGCAGAGGCGCAGGCCTCCTTCGGGGATCCGCGCATCTATGTGGAGCGGTTCATCGCCTCGGGCCGCCATGTTGAGGTTCAGGTGCTGGGGGATGGCGAAACGGCTATTCATCTCGGGACGCGCGACTGCTCCATCCAGCGCCGCTTTCAAAAGCTGGTGGAGGAAGCCCCGGCGCCGATGATCCCCGATGACAAGCGCACGGCGATTGAGACGGCGGCGGTCAATCTAGCACGCCATCTCAATTATCGCGGGGCAGGGACCGTCGAGTTCCTCGTTGATGCCAAGACCTTTGATTTCTTCTTCCTAGAAATGAATGCGCGCATCCAGGTTGAACATCCGGTGACGGAAGAAATCACCGGGGTTGATCTGGTGGAACAGCAATTGCTTATTGCTGGCGGCAATCGGCTCACGCTCACGCAGGACATGGTGCAGGCGGACGGTCACGCCATTGAGGTGCGCATCAATGCGGAAAGTTGGGCGAATGATTTCCGTCCGTCTCCGGGAACAGCCACGCACGCGGCTTGGCCCACAGGTGCCGGTGTTCGGGTCGACACGCATATGCCGCGCGGGGGCGTGGTTCCGCCATTTTATGACTCTCTGTTGGGCAAACTAATTGTGCGCGGCGCGACGCGTGAACAGGCCGTGGCACGTCTGACGGCCGCCCTCGATGTGCTGAATATTGAAGGCATTTCGACCACAGCTGACCTCCACCGCGCCATCGTTCGCGATGCACGCTTTCAGGCCGGTGGTGTTGATACACGCTTCTTTGAAGGGCTGACCCATGGCTGAGATTTCTCTTGTCGATGTGTCGATGCGCGACGGCAATCAAAGCCTTTGGGGGGCGACGGGGCTCAACACAGCTCAAATGTTGCAGATTGCAGGTCAGACCGACCGCGTCGGTTTCCGCGCGATTGATTTCACCTCGTCGAGCCACATGGCGGTCGCCGTCCGCTATTTCCAGAACAATCCTTGGGAACGCATCCGCCGCGTGGCGTCGGCCATGCCGCGTACGCCGCTGCAGTTCATCACGACCGGCCTAAGGTTCATTGCCTGGCAGCAGGCCGATCCCGAATTTATGCGGCTTGTGTACCGGCGTCTGCAGCTGAACGGCATCCGTCGCTTTGTCATGCTAGACCCGATGCATGATGCCGATGCCGTCATTGAGGCGGCGCGGATCGTGCGGGAAGAGGGCGACGCCGAGATCATGGGTGCGCTCACCTTCACGCTGTCTGAGGTTCACACAGACCAGTTTTATGCTGATTTTGCGCGCAAGATATGTTCGGGTGGCAACATCGATCTTGTCTACATCAAGGATCCCGGCGGTCTCATGTCGCCTGAACGGGTGCGTACGTTGGCGCCCGCGGTCAAAGCAGCCATCGGCAATCGTCAGCTGGAAATCCATGCCCATTGCACCATCGGTTATGGCCCCTTGTCGAGCCTCGCTGCGGCTGATCTTGGGTTTGTAGATGCAATCCACGTAGGCATTGGGCCACTGGGGGAGGGGAGTTCGCTCCCTGAAGCTGGCCGTATGGTCGCGAACCTTCGTAACGCGGGCCACTCCGTCAATGTGGATGAGGAGGCGTTGTCCAAGGTCTCGGACTATTGGTGGCGGCTGGCGCGGGCGGAAAGCCTCCCAGCCGGGACGCCGCAGCCGTTCGATTCCAGCTTCCTTCGGCACCAGATTGCGGGCGGCGTGATGACGACCACTCGACGCCAGCTTGAAGAGCTGAAAATGGGCGATCGCTTTGACGCCGTTGTGGCCGAGACGGAGCGCGTGCGCGCGGAACTGGGCTATCCCATCATGGTGACGCCGTTCCCGCAAATGGTCATGAGCCAAGCGCTCTTCAACGTTATCGGGGAACGCCGCTATGCCCAGGTTTCTGATCAGGTCTTGCGTTATGTGATGGGCAAATTCGGACATCCGACAAGCCCGATCCATCCCGCAGTGGAAGCCGCCATCCTTGATCGCCCCCGGGCGCGGGAGATTGAAGTTGAGCCGATGTTCCCTGAATATGCGGATCTTCGCCGAAAGTTTGGGGCGTCAATGCCGGATGAAGAATTCCTGCTGCGTGCCGTGATGCCCGTGGATCAGGTCGATGCGATGCTGTCTGCGGGCAGGTCCCGCGCAACCTATTCACCCGAAGCTGCCCCGCTGCTGCAACTGCTGCGGCAACTGGCCGCCAAGCCTGCGGCCCGGAATATCGTTCTTGAGCGTCCCGGCCTGCGGATCGCCTTACATGGAGGCGCGCATGTCGTCTGAAATTGATGCGCGGATCAAATCCGCACGCGGCTTCATCTTTGATATGGATGGGACGATCGCCCTGGGGGATGCGGCGTCGGGTGGGCACAAGGCGTTGCCGGGCGCTGTCGCGTTCTTGTCTCTTCTCCGGGCGCGTGGAACACCATTCCGCGTGTTCACCAACGGCACAGCGAAGCCACCAGCGGCTTATGCGGCTAGCTTGCGGAATGCAGGCTTTGATCTTGCGGATCATGAGATGATGACACCATCCTCATCCGCAGCGATCTGGTTTGAGCGACAGGGCATCCGTCGCGTCCGTGTGCTTGGTAATGCGGGCGTCGCAGCTCCGTTGATCGAGCGCGGCATCGAGGTGATTGGCGCATCGAAAGACGCTGAATGCGACGCTGTTTACACCGGTTGGTTCCGGGAATTCACTTTCCCGGATCTGGAGGCGGCCTGCCAGTCTCTTTGGGATGGCGCGATGCTCGCGACGGCAAGCCACGTGCCTTTCTTCGCCACGGCAACCGGGCGCGGTATTGGCTCCAGCTTCGCGATCAACAAGATGCTCTCGGCCATGACCGGCAAACAAGCCAAGGTTTTGGGTAAACCCTCTCGCATCGCGTTTGACGCCGCTGTGGCGGCCATGGGCCTGCCAAAGAGCGCCGCGCGTGACATTGTCGTCTTCGGCGATGATCCCGCATTGGAAATGCGCATGGCGCGCGGGGCAGGGGCTGTGGGCGTCGGCCTGACGACCGGCCTCATGAAGCGGGATGTCGTGGCCGGGTTGCCGGACAATCAAAAGCCGCACCTTTTGATCGACGATTATGCAAGGCTTTCTGATCTCCTAAGCTGATCCTGCTGACGTCCGATTTTTTCAAACGGCTGCGGACGACTTTTCCTGTAGATTGAATTGTGCCACGCTTGCACGATGCCAGCGCCATATTGGATGGAATGTTCGGGCGTCTGGTGCACTGCGGAGTTATGCATGGCCTCTCATCCCATTGAACATTTGTCGACAACCTATTTAGGCAAGAATAGCAGCGAACTTGAGCCAGAAGAGCTGCGCGTTCTAAACAGCCTGCATAGCCAGACACCCTTGGCGCGGGATGCCGCAGACTTATCGGATGATGTCTCAACCTTTGGAGAGAGGCTGTCGGACAAGGTTGCGGCGGTCGGCGGTTCTTGGACCTTCATCATCATCTTCTCGCTCGTGCTGCTGGCTTGGATGCTGCTCAACACTGACGTTTTATCGCGCTTTGGGATGGCTTTTGATCCCTATCCCTACATCTTCCTCAACCTGATGCTCTCAACACTGGCGGCCGTTCAAGCGCCTGTCATCATGATGAGCCAGAACCGACAGGCCGCAAAGGACAGGCTTGCCGCCGCGCATGACTTCGAAGTGAATCTGCGCGCGGAGCTCGATATCCGACGTCTTCATGCAAAGGTCGATGAGATCGCGGCCCGCAATGCCGAGTTAGTAGAGGAAATCCGAGCTTTGCGTCAGAGGTAGGCCCAATCGATCAACCGTTTAGGGTTCGACCGGTTCCGGTATAAGAAATCTGTAAAGAGGCGGTGGTGGACGCACTTGGGCTCGAACCAAGGACCCGCTGATTAAGAGCGGAGCTTTGTGCCCTTTTCGTTCCTTTCCAATACTACGCCAAACTACGCTCAAGGGCTTGAAACGGTTGGAATAAATCCGCCGTGGATTACCCTTCGCTACGCCATCGTAATCCCGACATCTGATTACGTGGCGATTACGTGGACGAGCGCCAGATCATGCCGAATCAGTCAATCACCCTTCGAACAATCCAGTCGGTCACACCGGACCCACATCGCGACATTTACGTGTGGGACCCCCGGCTAAAGGGCTTCGGACTTCGCATCACGCCAAGAGGAGCACAATCCTTTGTGTTCCAGTATCGGGTCGACGGCGGGCCTGCCCGACGCAAGACAATCGGGCCTGTCGGTAGCCCCTGGACCCCTGCGACAGCGCGCAAGGAAGCCGAGCGGCTGCTGGTGCAGGTCTATCAAGGGATCGACCCGGTTGAAGCCAAGCGCGAAGCGAAGCGCAAAAAGGAGACGCTGAACTTTCGTACCTACAGCGAGAGGTTCGTTGAGCTGTATCTCAAGCCGAACTGGCGGGGGACGTGGGGCTCGGCGAATTGCACGATCAACAACGTGTTTATTCCGCGCTGGGGCAACCGACCCGTCCATGAGATCACCCGCGCCGACATCGTGAAGGTGCTGGACGAGTATTCCGATCGCCCTGCGCGGCGCAAGGAGATCCACTCGCTGCTGCGCAAGCTCTTCAACTGGGCGACCGACCGGCAGGATATCGACGTCTCTCCGCTGGCAGGGATGAAGGCGCCAAAGGCTGTCCCGTCGCGCCGCCGGGTGCTGAGCGACGAGGAGATTGTCGCCTTGTGGAGGGCGACCGAGAATTCCGGATGGCCGTGGGGGCCGTTTGTCCGGATGCTGATCCTGACGATGCAGCGGCGTCAGGAAGTGGCCGAGATGGACTGGTCCGAAATCGACCTCGATGCGCGTCGATGGACCTTGCCGGCCGATCGGGCGAAGAATGATCAGGAACACGTCATCCCGCTGACGAGCCTAGGGCTCGCAGAGCTCCAGCTGCTGGGTCCGAAGCGCAAGGGCCTGATATTCACCACGACAGGGACCACTCCCGTCTCGGGCTTCTTCAAGGGACGGGCGGCGCTCCACAAGGACATGATCGCATACCTTAAGGCGAAGCAGATCGAGGACGGAGGAGACCCCGACCAGGTCGAGGTTCCGAACTGGCGGCTGCATGATATCCGCCGAACCGGGGCAACCCACCTTCAGTCGTTAAGGGTTCCCGTCGAGGTCACAGAGAGTGTGCTCAACCATATCAGCGGTACAAGGGCAGGGGTCGCGGGGATCTACAACCGCTACAAGTATGACGATGAGAAGCGCACAGCCCTGGATGCGTGGGACGCAAAGCTCCAGTCCCTTTTATCGATCTAGAGCATCGAGAGGCACGGTCGGAAGCGAGAGCATGGTTCGCTGCTCCCTCTGGCGATGCGCGAGGCCGCACGAGCGTGGCGAGACTGATTGTAACTATGCCTTTGATCCAACCGAACACCGCACTATGGTCCTTCCAGTGACACAGCGCCTGTTCCTCTATCTCGCGGCATTTCTGGTCGCGCTGCTTCCAGTAGAGGCAACGTATGCAGCGAACGGTTGCGCGCCGATGGCAGAAATGAACGCGGACTCAGGCGACTGCGGCGATTGCATGGATGATGAGCGCGGGCAGTGTCAGAGCTATTGCCTGGCCGTGTGCCAGACGCTTCCGGCAGGGCGCGTATCGTCGCTAGAGCCCCGCGATCTGTCGTCACTCACTTTTCTCGCGCTTCTCGAAAAGTTTCCGCCCTTGCCTAACGGGGGGCCAGAACCGCCGCCTCCCCGAATGCTCCGCTGATCGACGCAATTCAATTTCAACGGAGATAACATCATGAAGAAGTACATCATCACGGCAGTAGTGCTGCTCGGTTCCAGCTCCGCCGCTTTTGCCGCTGCGCCGGATCAGGTCGCATCGCTGGCAATGTCCTGCTGCGACCTCGTGCTCGCCTGCTGCGATGCGGCGATGAGCTGCTGCCCGTAATAAAATAAACAGAGCAGAAGGGCGGGCGTCCGGTCATTGACCGGGCGCCCGCCTTGTTTCGCGTCGCTATCACGCATCTGCCATCCGGCAAGCTCAAGACAGGCAAGGGCAGGCTGGCTCCTAACCCACTCGGCGAAGCGTACTGAACTGAAATTGCTGCACCGAGCCGCTCGGTGTCAGATGTTCGTGGCGCTGTTCGTTCACCAATTCAAAGACCGAGCCAAGAATAGTGGCGATACTCGCTGCGTCATGCCGCGCCACAGTCAGGCCACTGCACCGCTCCGGGCCATCGGGCGCGAAAGTCCCGATGATAGCAATGCCATGACTTGCAAGAGCCGAACGCATCGCTTCCACATAGGCCTCTTGTTGCACAGGATCGGTGAGGAAATGGAACGCTGCGCGATCATGCCAGACATCGTATCGCGTGGTTGACCGCCACTGCGTTACATCAGCAACGATCCATTCGACCGAGTTGGACGCAGCCCCAAGCCTCGCCTTTGCAACGGCCAGCGCACTGGCTGACAAATCGAGAACCGCCACCGGTGCATATCCAGCATCGACTAGCGCGCCCGCTAGCCGTGACGCGCCGCCGCCAATGTCGATCACGCCGCCATGCCCCGGATAGGCAGCGGAAATCAGCTCAAGCGACAGCGCGGGTGTTTCCTCGAACCAGCTTACCTGCGCGGCATCTTTGGTTGCATACACATTTTCCCAGTGGGAACTTGGCTCGTCGCTCATACGCTTGTCCTCGTCATGCTGTCCGTCCCGGCCCAAAAAGGATCAACCCAGCCCCGGCGAGGCAAATTGTGGCTCCGATGACATCCCAACGGTCGGGCCGGGCACCTTCCACCGTCCAGAGCCAGATCAGCGAAGCAGCAATGTAAACACCGCCATAGGCTGCGTAGGCGCGCCCCGCGACAGGCGTTTCAACCAACGTAAGGAGCCACGCGAATAAGGCTAAAGAAACCATGCCAGGAAACACCCACCACATGGGCTTATCGAGGCGCAGCCATGCCCAGAAAGCGAAGCAGCCCGCGATCTCGGCTAGCGCGGCGAGGGCATAAATGATTGCCGTTGGAAGGTTGGGCATTGTCATAGCTTCAATCCAAATCTCGGGCCGGCCCAGACCAATGACGCATAGAGCACCATTGTCAGAACGCACCCCGCAAGCAGCACGGGCCAGAATCCAATTCCACGTTTGAGTAGGGCAGGGATGACGAGAAACATCGGGAGACTCGGAAGCAAATACCAGAACGTCGCGGCGGAATGCTCGGCCAGGAGCGCCACGTCTTGCGTGTCGTGCCAAATCCAGATCATGCCGAGTACTGAAATCAGCGGCAATGAAGCGATCAGCGCGCCAGTGCCGGGGTTGCGCCGCGCGGTCTCGGAAACAATGACGATGATGATCGCAGAGATGACTGCTTTGATGGCGAGATAGTACATCAGGCAGGGGCCTTTCCGCGCGGGGCCAGCGTTTCAATGATCTTGCAGTCGGCAACGGTTCCATGACGGCAGGATCCGATCACCCGGTCGAGTTCGCCGCGCAGAGCGCTCAGATCGGCGATCTTGCGGTCGATCTCGGTGAGATGGATGCGCGCGATTCCGTCAACGGCATCGCAGGATTGGGCCTTGTCATCGGACAGCGTGAGCAGCTCGCGCACCGCTTCGAGTGTGAAGCCGAGATCGCGGGCACGGCGGATGAACGACAGGCGCGCCAAATGATCATGGCCATAGGCACGATAGTTGGCGCTTGTCCGCGCAGGCGCCGGCAAAAGCCCGATCTTTTCGTAATAGCGCACGGTCTCGACCTTGGTCGCCGTGGCGCTCGCGAGCTCGCCAATCTTCATCGCCAATCCTCCGGGCTTGACCCTGTAGTTGCTACAGGGTGTAGATAGAGGGCCGACTCGCAGATTGTCGAGGAGGCAAGAAGATGGCTGATGATTGCTGCAAGGCCGCGTGCGGAACGACGGCAACGCTGAACGACCCGCGCTGGCGCAGGGCCTTGTGGATCGCGCTCGGCGTCAACGCCGGCATGTTCGCGCTGGAAATGGCGGCAGGGGCCGCTGCTGACAGCCGCGCATTGCAGGCTGATGCGCTCGACTTTCTGGGCGATGCCGCCAATTATGCGATCAGCCTGCTAGTCGTCGGGATGGCGCTGGCATGGCGGGCCCGGGCCGCGCTGGCCAAGGGTTTCACCCTCATCGGTCTGGGTGGCTGGGTGATGATCACAGCCATTCTGGCGGCATTGGGCGGGGCTGCACCCCAACCTGAACTGATGGGGATCATCGGCGCGCTCGCGCTCGCAGCCAATGCTGGCGTTGCGATCATGCTCTACCGCTTTCGTACGGGTGACGCGAACATGCGCTCGGTCTGGATATGCTCGCGCAATGACGCGATCGGCAATATTGCCGTTATGGCGGCCGCGCTCGGCGTGTTCGGCACCGGCACCGCCTGGCCCGATCTTATTGTCGCTGCGATCCTGGCCCTGCTCGGGATCAGCGGCGGCGTTCAGATTGTCCGGCAGGCACGACGTGAGTTGGGGAGCGTGGCGGCATGAAAGTTTCGCGTTCTATACATATCGCGCTCAAGCCGGAAACTGTCTGGGCCGAGGTGCAGACTGCGGGCCTGTTGCAGCATATTGCTTGGCCGCTGGTGCGCTTCATCCCGGTCGACGACGCGGCGTTCGAAAGCTTTCGACCGGGCGGGCGCTACGAGGTCAAGCTCCGCCTCTTTGGCATAATTCCGTTCGGGACACAGTGGATTGTGACGTCCATGCACGATGCTGACGGCACCGACTGGCCAAAACGACTGCGTGACAACGGGCACAGTGCCCTCATTTCCAGGTGGGATCATTGGATCACCGTCATGCCGGAACCAAACGGCGGGACGCATTACAGCGACGAGGTCGAAGTTTCGGCCGGAGCCCTGACCCCGTTCATCTGGGCCTTCGCGCAAATCTTCTATTGGCACCGGCAGCGGCGCTGGCGGGGGCTTGCCAACAGCTTTGCTGCGCGGCGGGTGATCGCGGATGAAATGGCGGCATACCGGTCAGCATTGGAAGAAGGCGACGAGGATCGTGCCTGGCACCATCTGGAGCGGGTGCATATCGTTTCTCAACCCTTCCTCGGCCCGCATTTGAACAGTCACGGCGTGATGCTGCAGTTCGCGATCAAGCAGCGCGATTGGGGCGAAGTGCTGGGTCAGATTGTCAGGATCATCCTGGCCCCGCTTGGCGCGCTGACGGGCCAGTTGCCGGTGGGCAATATCGGGCGGTCGAACGTAAGCGCCTTTGCGCCGATGCCTATACCTGCCGATCTGGCGGACGCGTTGCGCCAGCAGGACATGAATTCGTGACGACGCGCCTATCCAATTGCTTGATTAACCCTTTGCGGGTAGTGCGGCGGTGATGGCGCGCGTGTTTCTTCTGTTTTGGCTGGCGGTTGGACTGGCATTTGGCGGCGTCGAATCGCCGTCGATGGCGCATGATGCCTTGCCTTACAATGCTGTGATTGCGTCAGCCGACGCAGGCGGTCATGCCGATGCAGCGCACCGCGAACATGCTCCCGACGATGAGAATGCACCCTGCCACGCGATGGTTCATCACCATTGCAGCGTGGGGCTTGATGCCGGCGCGCTGGTCATGGTCGAAAGCCTGTCGCTGGCCCGTGTCGCGATGCGGCCGCAAGACAGCGCCATTCTGAGCTCTCTGGCGCAAGCTCCGCCGCTTCAGCCACCTTCTGCCTGAACTTGCACCGTAACGGCGCACGGACCTGTGGGTTCGCGCGCTGAACGCATGCCAAGTTCAGGAGCCTTTCATGCCCATATTCTTGCGCGCCGCCCTTATGGCTGCGGCGCTGGTCACTGCCTTTCCGGCCTTGGCCGAACCCATAACGCTCGAGTCTGCGATCGAGCGTGCCATTGCTAGCCAACCGCGGCTTGCTGCAGCTGCGGCGCGTGTCGACGCTGCAGAAGCGCGCACGCGTCAGGCCAATGTCGGTCCCAATCCGCAGGTCAGCCTCGAGGTCGAGGATTTCGCCGGAAGTGGTCCGTTCCGCGGCTTGGACAGCACGCAGACCACGCTCGCACTGAGCCAGCAGCTCGAGATTGGCGGTCAGCGCGGTGCCCGCCGAGCGGTCGCGGCGAGCGAACGCGACGTGGCGGCCCTCGCATTGCTGCGCGAACGCATCGACCTGATCCGGGACGTTGAACTGGCATTTGCCGAACTTGGCGCCGCAACGGATCATGCGGTGCTGGCCCGCGACAATGCTGCACAAGCGGCATCGCTGGCCAACACTGCGCGGATTCTGGTTGCAGAGGGCCGCGATCCGCCGCTCCGGCAATTGCGCGCCGAAGCGGCACTTGCCGAAGCCCGTGCGACAGAGGCCGAGACATTCAGCCTGATGCTCGCTGCACGGCGCAACCTTGCCGTGCTCATTGGGTCCGACGACCCGGAGCTGACCGCCGTAACGGGCGCGCTGCAGCCGCGAGAGCGGACAAATGATCATGCCTTGATCGGCATCGATGAACGGCTCGCAGAGGCGGAGCGTCAGGTTGCGGCTGCACGCGTTACGCTGGCCCGGACGGCGGCAACGCCCGATGTGACGGTAAGCGGTGGGCTGCGGCGGTTCAATGACGGGCGCGACACCGCTCTTGTTGCCGGCGTGTCGCTGCCCATCCCGATCCGCGACCGCAATCGCGGCGGGATCGAGGCAGCGCGCGCCGATGAGACTGCAGCTGAATATCAGGTGCAGCGGGTGCGGGCCGAGGCGCGGCGTGACAGGGCGCAGGCTCAAATGCTGGTCGACGCTGCCGAGACGCGCTTGGCCGCACTTGAGGGGCCGGGTCTTGCTCAGGCCGAGGAGGCGGTGAGGCTGGCGCAGATCGGCTACAATGCCGGGCGCTTCTCGCTGCTTGAATTGCTCGACGCCCGGGGCGCGCTGACCACCGCGCGCCGTTCCATCATTGAAGCCCGACTCGACCGGGCCCGCGCGATTGCCGCGCTCAATCGCGCCTATGCGCGCGAGGAGAACTGATCATGACGATTGACCGAAAAATGCTGGCCCTGATTGGCGGGGCCGCGATCATCGCACTCGTTGGCGGCGGCGCGGGCTATTTGCTGCGCAGCGAAGCTGCGCACAGTGAGGGGGCCGCCCATGGCGACGAGCCCGGCAATGCAGCAGAAGCCGAAACGGCACCCGCAGAGGGCACCATCATGGTCACTGAAGCGCAGCTGCGCACGGCCGGGATTGTGGTCGCGGCGGTTGGCGAAGGCTTTGCCGGGGGCGAAGTGACGACTGCGGGGGTGCTCGTGCCGCCGACACAGTCGGTTGGCCATGTCACCGCACGCACGTCGGGCGTTGTCGTGCGGATCCTTCGCCAGCTAGGCGACCGGGTTGCGGTCGGCGATGCGCTCGCTGTCATCGACAGCCGCGAGGTGGCCGAAGCGCAAGGGGCAGCGGCGCGGGCGCGGCGCGCAGCCGAAGCCGCACGCACTGTTCTCGCCCGCGAGGAAAGCCTGTTCCGGCAACGGGTCACCGCGCGTCAGGATTATGAAGCAGCACAAGCCGCCTATGACGCGGCGCGCATTGAGGCGAGTCAGGCCGAGCAGGCCTTGCGAGCACTAGGTGCAGGGACGGGAGGGGGCACCACCCGGCTGATGACGCTGCGCTCGCCGGTCGCCGGCGAAGTCACGTCGGTGACCGTAACGCCCGGCGAGTATGTTCCGCCCGAGCGCGAGCTTTTTCAGGTCGCCGATCCGCGCACGGTCTGGGCGGAATTGATGATCCCGGCGCGCGATATCCAGCGCGTTCGGGTCGGCCAGACGATGATGCTTTCTGTCCAGGGAAGCGATCACCCGCACACGGGCCGCATCCGCTTCCTCTCTCCCGCTGTCGATCCGGCCACTGGCGCGGCCAAGGCGATCGCCACCATCGACAATCGCGATGGCGACCTTCGTGTCGGACAGAATGTCAGCGCGCGGGTCACGACGCCGGGGAGCGATGGCCAGCGGGTGCCAGTGGTGCCGCGCAGCGCGATCCAGGAGGTCGAGGGGCGCAGTGTTGTTTTCGTACGCACGCCGCGCGGCTTTGCCGTTCGGCCGGTGACGGTGGGCACTGGCAGCGATTCCGCCGTGCCGATCGTCTCGGGTCTGCGCGTCGGCGAACGCGTCGCGACCGTCAATGCCTTCGTCCTCAAAGCGGAACTCGGCAAGGCCGAGGCCGAACATGATCATTGAGAGGACGAACCATGATTGAAAAAATCCTCGCCTTCGCCGTCGAGCGAAGGGTGCTGGTGGTCCTCCTGACCGCGTTTGCCGCCATTTATGGTGCGACCCAGCTTGTACAACTGCCTGTCGATGCGGTGCCCGACATCACCAACCGGCAGGTGCAGATCAACGCCGTCGCGCCCTCGCTCGGGCCGACGGAAATGGAACGCCAAGTCAGCTATCCTATTGAGACTGCCATGGCGGGCATGCCCGGCCTCGTTGAAACCCGCTCGATTTCGCGCAACGGGTTTGCGCAGGTCACGGTGATCTTCACCGACGATACCGATCTATATTTCGCCCGCCAGCAAGTGGGTGAGCGCTTGACGCAGGCGGCGGGCACATTGCCGCCCGGAGTGGACCCACAAATCGGACCGGTATCTACCGGCCTTGGCGAAGTGCTGATGTGGACGGTCGACTTCGCGCATCCCGATGGGCGCGGGGCTCCGCGCGGGCGGGCCGGGCAGCCGGGCTGGCAAACTGACGGCAGCTATCTTACTCCTGAGGGACAGCGGCTGACGACGCCGGAAGAGCGGCTGACCTACCTGCGCACGGTCCAGGACTGGATCATTCGGCCACAGATGCGCCAGGTTGCCAATGTCGCGGGTGTCGACGCCATCGGCGGTTTCGTGAAGCAATATGAAGTCGCACCCGATACGGTGCGTCTGGCCGCCGCCGGTCTTTCGATGACCGATCTCGTCGACGCGCTCGAACGCGGCAATGTGTCGAGCGGTGCGGGCGTGGTCGAGCGCAGCGGGGAAGGACTGGTGGTTCGCGCCGATGCCCGGGTGTCACGCGGGTCTGAAATTGCCAATATCGTCATTGCCCAGCGTGGCGGGGCGCCGGTGCGGGTCATTGATGTGGCGACCATTTCGTCGGGCCGCGAGGTCCGCACGGGTGCAGCCAGCGTCAATGGTCATGGCGCTGTGGTGGGCACTGCCCTGATGCTTGCGGGCGGCAACAGCCGCACGGTGGCGGCCGAATCCGCCGCGAAGCTCGATGAGATCGGTGCGGCCCTCCCGCCCGGCATTGTCGTGACGCCGGTGCTTGATCGTTCGGTGCTGGTCGATGCGACGATCAGCACGGTGGCCAAGAACCTGACCGAGGGCGCGCTCCTTGTTATTGTCGTCCTGTTCCTGCTGCTCGGCAATTTCCGCGCTGCCATCATCACGGCGCTGGTGATCCCGCTGTCAATGCTGCTGGCGGCAATCGGGATGGTCAAAGGGGGTGTGTCAGGCAATCTGATGAGCCTCGGCGCGCTCGATTTCGGGCTGATTGTCGATGGCGCGGTCATCATCGTTGAAAATTGCCTGCGCCGTCTGGCCGAGCGTCAGCATCATGAAGACAGGTTGCTCAGTTTGCAGGAGCGGCTTCACGAAGTGATGGTTGCGGCGCGCGAGATGATCCGCCCGTCTGTGTTCGGTCAGGCCATCATTATCCTGGTGTATCTGCCGCTGCTCGCGTTCGACGGGGTGGAAGGCAAGATGTTCGCGCCGATGGCGATCACGGTGATGCTGGCACTGGCCGCAGCCTTTGTCCTCTCGCTGACCTTCGTCCCAGCGATGGTGGCGCTGCTTGTGACCGGCAAGGTCGAGGAGAAGGAGCCGCGCGTGCTGGCAGCAACGCGGAGCCGTTATGAGCCCTTGCTCGACAAGGCGCTGGCCCGGCCATGGGTGGCCATCGGCTCGGGAGCGGCGATTTTCCTTGTCGCGCTCGTCGCCTTCACCAGCCTTGGTCGCGAGTTCATTCCCCAGCTCGATGAAAAGAATTTCGCGCTCCACGCGATGCGGATCCCGTCGACGAGTGTCGAGCAATCGGCCTCAATGCAGTTGCAGGTCGAACGGGTGATTGCTGGCTTTCCGGAAGTCGCGACGGTCTTTTCAAAGACGGGCACGGCGGAAGTTGCGACTGACCCGATGCCCGGCAATGTGTCCGACACCTTCGTGATCCTGCGTCCACGCGAGGAGTGGACCGATCCGTCCGAAACAAAAGCCGCGCTGATTGCCCGCGTGGATGCCCGGCTGAACACGCTGCTCGGCAACAATTACGAGTTCAGCCAGCCCATCCAGATGCGCTTTAACGAGCTGATTTCGGGCGTTCGATCCGATGTAGCGGTCAAGGTCTATGGCGATGATTTTGAAACACTCAATGCCACGGCGCAGCGCGTTGCAGCTGCGCTGCGCGCGGTCGACGGTGCTTCGGATGTCAAGGTTGAGCAGACCGAAGGATTGCCGGCGCTGGTGATCGATTTCGACCGGGCGGCGATTGCAGCCTATGGTCTGTCGGTTGGCGACGTGACTGATGTGGTGCAGATCGCGCTCGGCGGCCGCGAGGCCGGGCTGGTGTTCGAAGGCGATCGGCGGTTTGACGTTGTCGTGCGCCTGCCCGAAGAACAGCGGCGCGATCTCGATGCGCTTGCGGCCTTGCCAGTGGCATTGCCATCGGCAGATGGCACGGCGCGGTCCGTGCAGCTGGGCCAGCTCGTTCGCTTCCGCATCGAAAACGGTCCCAACCAGGTCAGCCGCGAAAACGGCAAACGCCGGGTGGTGGTGCAGGCCAATGTGCGCGGGCGGGACTTGGGCTCGTTCGTTGCCGATGCGCAAGCCGCGGTCGCCAATGATGTGCAGATTCCTCCGGGTCTGTGGATCGACTGGGGCGGCCAGTTCGAGAATCTCGAACGTGCGCAAAACCGCCTTAGTATCGTGGTGCCACTTGTCTTCGCGGCGATATTCGCCTTGCTCTACGCAGCGCTGGGGTCGGCAAGCCGTGCGGCGATGGTCTTCTCGGCGGTGCCGCTGGCACTCAGCGGCGGGGTGCTATTGTTGTGGCTGCGCGGGATGCCCTTCTCTGTTTCGGCAGCAGTGGGATTCATCGCTCTGTCGGGCGTGGCAGTCCTCAATGGGCTGGTCATGATGTCGAGCATCCTTGCGCTGCGTCAGAACGGCAAGGGCGTGCTGGAATCGGTGCGCGAAGGGGCGCTGATGCGTTTGCGACCCGTGCTGATGACGGCATTGGTGGCCAGTCTTGGTTTCGTGCCGATGGCGCTGGCGAGCGGCACAGGTGCGGAAGTGCAGCGACCGATCGCGACGGTGGTGATCGGCGGATTGATCTCTGCGACCTTGCTGACCCTGGTCGTCCTGCCGGCGCTGGCCCGGCTTGTGCTTGACCGGGAAGCCAGGCGCTTTCCGGACGAAGAGCCTCAGCCGCTTTCGCCCGTGATGGCTTAGACGAATGACCAAGAAAATAGACCAAAGCTCAGGAGAGACGCATTGAACAGCAGCGGTAAGCGAAGTGCATCGGCTCTTGGCGGCCCTTGCAATGGCTCGTTGGTGGCAAGCTGATGGGCGCGGGTCATGATCATGGCAGTGCCGGTCACCAGGGCCACAGCCATGGCGCTGGTGCCAGCACCCGGCGCCTTGCCATTGCACTCGGACTGACGACGACCTTCCTGATCGCCGAGTTGGTCGGGGCCTTTGTCTTTGACAGCCTGGCGCTGCTTTCTGACGCTGCGCATATGTTCACTGACAGTGCGGCGCTGGCGATTGCGCTGGCGGCGGTCAAGATCGGTCAGCGTCCGCCCGATGATCAGCGTACCTTCGGCTATCGGCGATTCGAGATATTGGCTGCTGCCTTCAACGCGATCCTGCTGTTTGCGGTCGCCGGATACATTCTGATCGAGGGGATTGGGCGGTTCTTTGCACCGCAGCCCGTTGAATCGGTTGGGATGCTGATTGTCGCAACGCTCGGGTTGCTCGTGAACGTTATTGCCATGCGGATCCTTGCTGGTGGCAAGGACGACAGCCTCAATATCAAGGGGGCCTATCTTGAGGTCTGGGCTGACATGCTCGGCTCGCTTGGCGTCATTGGTGCGGCCATCGCAATCTATTTCACCGGTCTCAACTGGATCGACCCGATTATCGCAATTGCGATTGGTCTCTGGGTGCTGCCGCGCACGTGGATATTGCTGCGCGACACCACGAATATCCTCCTGCAAGGCGTGCCACGCGGGTTTGACCTCATAGCCATCCGCACTGCGATGGCCGAGATGCAGGGCGTGAACGGGGTTCACGACCTGCACCTGTGGTCAGTCCCGGGCGACGATGCCAGCCTAACCGCGCATGTTGCGATTGGCGGCGTGGAGGATGCAGAAGCGGTGCGGCTCGCCGTTACTGTTATGCTGAAAGCGCAGTTTGCGATCCATCATGTCACGATCCAGACAGAAGCTGTGCCGTGCACTGATGAAACGCCAATGCATCGCTGACTTGGCGATTTCTACCCTACGTCATCATCCACAGCGCCATGCCGATCATCATCAGGTTTTCAGTCAGTGAAACGAAGCCCAGCGGCACA